>QHRT01000014.1:0-25749 GCA_003220195.1 Candidatus Rokuibacteriota bacterium
CTCGACGGCGTCGAGGACGCGGTAGCCACTATAAATTACTCGAGTTACTTCTTGCCTGCCTTCTTCATCGCCTTCCGTTCTTCCTTCCACTCCTTCTCTTCTTCCTTCTGAGCCCTCTTCCACTCCTTCTCCTCTTCCTTTTCGGCCTTCTTCCACTCCTTCTCGTATTCCTTGTTCGCCTTCTCCCACTCGTGCCCCCAGCCGGGACCCCACGGCGGCGGCGCGTCGCGCCGCACGTGCTTCCAGTGCGGAGGCGGGACGCGGTAGTACCTGACCGGAAGCCTCAGGATCGGCACGGGAACGAAGGCCGGCGCCACGACGGCCCACGGGCCGTGGTGCGTCGGGCCCAGGTACCAGACGTCATTGTTCGCGGGCGCGGCCGGCGCATACGCGACGGGCGTGCTCGGAATGATCACGAGCGAGGGCGGAGCAGGCAGGTTGATCCCGATGTTGACGCTGACCTGAGCCTGACCCGCCGCCGCTCCACCGAGCAGCGCGATCGCTGCGAACCCGAGGACCATCGTTCGTCGATGCATCGCGTCCATCCTCCCGTTGATCACGAAACATGCGGGATCCCGACCCGGATCCCGCGACCGTCGCCGGAGACGATCGACCAGAGTGTAGCGTCGCGCGCCGACCGCTGCCAAGCCGCACCGTGCTCGCGGCGGCCCTGCCGCTGGCGCGGTCCGTCACCGCCCGGTATCATCCCTGCCCTATGGTGAAGATCGACGTCTTCCCCCACATCATGCCGCGCCCGTACTTCGATCGCATCATGAGGGCGGGTCCGGCCGGTCTGCAGATGGGCAAGAGGATGGCCGCGATCCCGGTGCTGGTGGATCTGGACGAGCGGCTCCGGATCATGGACCGCTACGACGGCTACGTGCAGGTGCTGACCATCGCCAACCCGCCCATCGAGACGATCGGCGGTCCGGACGGTCCGGCGCCACCCCGAGCGCTTTCCCAATTTCGTGGCGTCGTTGCCGATGAACAACCCGGACGCCGCGCTCCGCGAGATCGATCGCGCGATCGACGATCTCGGCGCGACCGGCGTGCAGATGTACACGAACGTCGCGGGGCGCCCGCTCGACGCGCCAGAGTACCGGCCGCTGTTCGCGCGGATGGCCGAGCGAAGGCTCCCCATCTGGCTTCATCCGGCCCGGCCGCCGTCGTTCGCCGACTACGCTGGCGAGCCGCGGTCGAAGTTCGACATCTGGTGGGCGTTCGGCTGGCCGTACGAGACAAGCGCCACGATGGCGCGGCTCGTGTTCTCCGGGCTCTTCGATCGCCACCCCGACCTGGCGATCATCACGCACCACATGGGTGCGATGATCCCGTTCTGCGCCGGCCGCGTCGGTGGCGGCCTCGATCAGCTCGGCAGCCGCACCGACGATCCGGACGACATGGCGGCGCTCGGGCGGCTGCGCAAGCGCCCGATCGACTACTTCAAGATGTTCTACGGCGACACGGCGCTCTTCGGCGCCTGGCACGCGATGGAGTCCGGGCTCGCGTTCTTCGGCGCCGACCGGATCCTGTTCGGCACCGACATGCCGTTCGATCCGGAGAAGGGCAACGGGTTCATCCGCGACACGATCGAGGCGATGCAGAAGATGCGCGCGACCGACGACGAGCGCGCGAAGATCTACGAGGGTAACGCGCGCCGCCTCCTGCGGCTGCAGGGGTTCGGGAGAGCATCATGACGAAACGAGCGACCGTCGAAACGACCGCGGAAGCGTATCTCGAGCTCCTCGCCGCCCGCGGCGTCGAGTACTTCTTCGCGAACGCCGGCACCGACTTCTCGCCCATCGTCGAGGCCTATGCGCGACGCTTCGCGCAGGGCCAGATGCTGCCGCGCCCGATGGTGGTGCCGCACGAGATCGTGGCGGTCGCGATGGCGCACGGCTACGCGATGGTCACCGGCCGCGCGCAGGCGGTGATGCTCCACGTCGTGGTCGGCACCGCGAACGGCCTTGGCAGCGTCATCAATGCCGCGCGCGCCAACGTCCCGATGCTCTTCACCGCGGGCCGCACGCCGATCACCGAGGCCGGACTCCGCGGCAGCCGCGACCGCCAGATCCACTGGGCGCAGGAATCGTTCGACCAGGGCGCGATGGTGCGCGAGTTCGTCAAGTGGGACTACGAGCTCCGGAACTTTCTCCAGCTCGAGACGGTCGTCGACCGCGCGCTCGCGATCACGCACGCCGAGCCGCAGGGGCCGGTGTACCTGACGCTGCCGCGCGAGGTGCTGGGCGAACGGCAGGAGACCTTCGAGTACTCGGATCCGTCGCGGATGCCGCGGCCGAGCGCCGTCGTCGCCGATGCGCCGGCGATTGCGGAAGCGGCGCGGCTCATCGCCGCCGCGCGGAACCCGCTCGTCATTGCGCGAGCGGCGGGGCGCGATCCTGCGGCCGTGGCCTCGCTCGTGGCCCTGGCCGAGACGGCGTCGCTGCCGGTCTTCGAGCAGTTCCACACGCACCTGAACTTCCCGCAGAATCACCCGCTCCACGCAGCGTTCGACGTGCAGCCGTATCTCGACGACGCCGACCTGATCATCGTGATCGAGTCCGACGCGCCATGGTTCCCTCAGCTCAAGAACCCGCCGCGCGAGGCCCGCGTGATCCAGGTCGGCGTGGACCCGCTGTTCTCGCGGTATCCGATCCGCGGCTTCCCGGGCGACGTGGCGCTCGCCGGCGCGCCGCGACTGACGCTCGCGGCGCTGGCCGACGCGGTGCGGCCGCTGCTCGACGCGTCGCTCGTTCGCGAGCGACGGGCGCGCTGGGAGGCCGAGCACGAACGGCTCATGAAGACGTGGGCGGACACGGCGCGAAAGGCGTCGACGGCGCCGGAGATCGAGATGCCGTGGCTCTCGCGGTCGATCGGCAACGTCGTCGACGATCGCACGATCGTGGTCAACGAATACGACCTGGATGCGACGCAGGTCTGCATGACGCGGCCGGGCAGCTACTTCAACTCGCCGGCCTCGTCGGCGCTCGGCTGGGGACTCGGGGCCGCGCTCGGCGCGAAGCTCGCGAAACCGGACCACACCGTCATCTGCTGTGTCGGTGACGGCTCGTACATCTTCGGCGTGCCGATCGCGGCGCACTTCGTCGCGCGCGCCCAGGAATTGCCGGTACTGTTCGTCGTGTTCAACAACCGCACCTGGAACGCCGTCAAGCGCTCGGTGCTGTCGTATGCGAAGGACGGCTGGGCCGTGAAGACCGGGACCATGCCGCTCACGGCGCTGGAGCCGTCGCCGGACTACGAGATGGTTGCGCAGGCGTGCGGCGGGTACGGCGAGCGTGTCGACGATCCGGCCAAGCTTCCGGAGGCGATCGCGCGGGCGCTCCGCGTCGTGCGCGGGGAGAAACGACACGCGCTCCTGAACGTCATCTGCACGAAACCCTGAGAGAGGCTGCCATGAGTCTTCGCGTGTTCATCGTCGCGCCGAGCGGACCCGTGGACGAATTCGAGACGCTCCGGAAGGCCGGGCACGAGGTGATCCTCGGTCGCCCGCTCGACACTCCGGCGCGGCCACCGTACGCGGACGCCGAGCTGATCGAGGCGACCCGAGACGTCGACGTGATCCTCGCGTCGCACCTCGAGATGATTTCCGGCGCCGTCATGCGGGCGGCGCCGCGGCTCAAGCTCGTGATCGTCCCCTTCATCGGCGTCGACAAGATCGACGTCGCGGCGGCCAGCGCGCGCGGCGTGCTCGTGGCCAACAGCCCGACGCCCGAGAACTTCATCGCCGTCGCCGAGGCGACGATCGGGCTCATGGTCACCCTGCTGAAGCGCGTGAAGCACAACGAGGCGCGCGTGCGGCGCGGCGAGTGGGCCCGGCGACAGGACCGCGGCGATTTCCTGTTCGGCAAGACCGTCGGCCTCGTGGGACTGGGCCGCGTCGGGTCACACGTCGCGCGCCGCCTCGTCGGCTGGGACGTGCGGCTGATCGCGACGGACCCCTACGTCGACGCGGACAAGGCGCGCGCGCTCGGGGTGGCGCTGGTCGAGCTGCCGGCGCTCATGGCCGAGTCCGACGTCGTGTCGCTCCACGTCTCGCTCACCGACGAGACGCGCCTGATGATCGGGGAGAAGGAGCTCCGCCGCATGAAGCCGACGGCGGTCCTGGTCAACACCGCCCGCGGCGAGGTCAACGACGAGGAGGCGGTCGCGCGGGCCCTGAACGAAGGGTGGATCGCCGGCGCCGCGATCGACGCGTTCGTCCACGAGCCGCTCGAAGCCTCGAGCCCGCTCCGCACGGTGGATCCCGAGCTTCTGATCCTGACGCCGCACAACGTGGCGCACAGCGAGGCCGGGCGCCGCGCGAATCTGAAGCTGGCGCTCGATCAGATCCTGGCACTCGGCCGCGGCGAGACGCCGGCCCACGTCGTACATCGTTAGACGGCGCGCGCGCTCCTCGACACCTCGTCCAGCCGGCGCGCCGCGATTGCGCGCTCCTCGTCGGTGAAGAGCGTCGCGTACTCCGGTTTCAGCACCAGCGCCTCCATCGCCAGATCGAGACGGTTCTTGTCGCGGAGCTTCACGAGCCCCTTCGACGGAGTGGCGCCGCCGAGTAACCGTCGCGCGGCAGCGACGCCTCCGTGTCTTCTCACGGCACGCAGGAAGTACGAGGCCCAGTAGCCCGTCTCGCGTCCCGCCCTCCGGTAAACGATCTCGACCATTTCACTCTCGAATCGCTCTTCGAGATCAGACATGATTCGCGTCCTCCCTCGAAGAACATCGTTCCGGCGCGCGGCCGGTTCAAGACGTATCCGGGACGATACGCTCGGGTGTCCACGGAAGGATTCCCCAGGCTCCCGGGAGGTTCTCCCGGCCCGATCCGTTTGTACTTCTGCCAAATCTGTTCGGGAGTGCAGTTAGCGCCCGCGCGACGTGGCGCGGGTGTTGCCCCGAACGCGAGGGCCCCATGAAGCATCGCCTCGCTCACTCGATCACGAACTCCGCTCTCGTGGTCTTCGCCATCGCCACGCTCGACCTCGCGTTCGTTCCCGCCGGCGCCCGCCCCGCGAACCTCCCCGAAGCCCGGCCCTCGAAGCTCCCCGTGCATCACGTCACGGGCGGCTTTCGCAACGTCGCGGACGACTACTCGTATCCGCTGGTCAGCCGCATGCGCGGGCTCGCGCGACGGCGACGCGCGCCGCGACTGCCGCTCGCGTCCGTCGCCGCCGACACGGGAGCGCTGCGCCGGAACGGTCACGACGCCACGGTCAGCTGGGTCGGCCATTCGACCTTTCTCGTTCAGGTCGACGGTTTGAACATCCTGACGGATCCGCACTGGGGTGACATGGCGAGCCCGGTCCGCTTCACCGGGCCGCGCCGCATGACGCCACCCGGCATGCCGTTCGAGGACCTGCCGCCGATCGACGTCGTGGTCATCTCGCACGACCACTACGATCACCTGGACGAGACGACCGTCCGGCGGCTCGCGCGCGATCATCATCCGCGCTTCTTCGTCCCGCTCGGATTGAAGGAGTGGCTCGGCGCCCGCGGGATCGACGACGTCGTGGAGCTCGACTGGTGGGGCCGCGCGGAGTTCCGAGGCCTCACCATCGTCTGCACGCCCGCGCAGCACTCGTCCGGCCGTCGACTCGACGATCAGAATCGCCGGCTCTGGTCCTCGTGGGCCATCGAAGGCTCGTCGAAAAGCCTCTTCTTCGCCGGCGACACCGGCTACTACCCCGGCCTCAAGGAAATCGGCGATCGGCTGGGGCCCTTCGACCTCGCGCTCATTCCGATCGGCGGGTACAGCGACTTCCGGAAGCACCATCCGAACCACGTGAACCCGGAAGAAGCCGTGCAGCTCTTCGAGGACGTCCGGGGCAAGCTGATGGTCCCGATGCACTGGGGCACCTTCGATTTCAACCAGGAGCCAGCGGCCGAGCCGCCGGCGCGCCTCCGTCGCGAAGCGCGCGAGCGCGAGCTCGAAGATCGCGTCGCGGTGCTGAGTCCCGGTCAGACGATCCGCTGGTAGCCCGCCCGACGGCTCACGCAGGCTCGCTGATCTCGCGTTTCGCCTGCTCGAGCCAGTGCGTCATTCCCATCTCGGCGAACATCGCGGACGCGGCGGCGAGCTCGGGACGCGCTTGCTCGCGTTGGCCGAGGCGCCGGTAGAGCGCGCCGAGACCCAGGCGCACGCGCGCGGTCTGCGGACGCATCCCGAGCTCCTCGGCGATCTCGAGGCCCTGCCGGAAGTACCTCTCGGATTGCTCGGCGTCGAGTGGATCCTCGGACGCAAGGACTTCGCCGAGAAGACGGAGCGCGCGCGCCTGTCCGCCTCGTTCGCCTCCCGCCCGGGCCAGCCCGAGGCCACGGTCGGCCTCGGCTCGTGCGTCGTCGATCCGACCCGCCAGCAAGAACGTTTCGCCGACGCGGAGAATCCGTGCCGCGGGAAAGCCCTGCGGCGCGTGCGGCTCTTCGCGCTCGGCGCGGCGCTGGAGCGCGATCGCCTGGTCGAAGCGCCCCGCCATGGCCTGCGCCAGGCCCAGCGCGGACTCGATGGTGATCGACCAGTCGAGGATCGCCCACGTCTCGCAGATGCCGAGACCGCGCTCGAGGGCGTCGATCGCTCGGGCGACGTCGCCCTGCTCGAGAAACGTCAGGCCCAGTGTGCCGAGCGCGGCGAGGACGTTTCCGGGACGGTTCCGCGACTCGGCGAGGTGGAGCGCGTGACGGCCGGAGAAAATCGCGTCGGTGAATTCTCCGCGATATCCGAGCGCGTAGCCGAGCCAGGCGTGCGGCCCGACGCCGCGGACGAACCCGGACGGCTCCGCTGTTTCGGCGAGCGGGCCCAGGACGGCGATGCTGCGCCGCACAAGATCGATCGCCGCGCCGCTGTCGCCCACGCCGAGATGGATCTGTCCGAGTCGATGGAGCGTCTCGCCCAGGAGCACAGCGTCTCCCGTCGCCTCGGCGACGGCCACGGCACGACGACCGACATCCATGGCTCGTCGATAGTCGCCGAACATCCGGACGGCCTGCGACATCCGGAGCAGTACGCGGCCCAGCCGTATCCGGTCGCCGGAGGCGTCGGCGAAGGGCTCGGCCTCCACCATCCGGTCGAGGAGGTCGCGGTATCGCGACGCGCCGGAGAGCGCAGGCGCGAGCTCGAGCCGGATGTCGACAGCCAGTTGCTGGTTTTCGATCGTGTCAGGAAGATGGCCCGCGGCGGTCAGGGCATTCTCGAGATGGATGATCGCCTCGCGGTGAGCCGATCGTGCGAGAGCCCTGAGCCCGGCTTCCCGCAGCGAGGTCACGGCCCGGTCCCACAGCTCGCCGTGAAAGGCGTGATGAGCCAGTCGCTCCAGTTGCTCGGCTCGACGGTCCTGGGGCTCTCCCTCGATCGTCCGTGCGATCCGGGCGTGCAGCTCCCGGCGCCGTTCGTGGAGGAGGCTTCCGTACGCCACCTCGTGCGTGAGCGCGTGCTTGAAGGTGTACGCGAGATCGGGAAAGAGGCGGACCTCGTAGAGGAACTCCGCCGCTCGCAGGCGCGCGAGACCAGCTCGCACCTCGTCGTCATTCCCCTCGGCGATCTCCAGCAACAACGACGCGGGCACTTCCTTGCCGATGACCGCCGCCGCCTGGAGGAGGCGCTTGTCCTCCGGGTCCAGACGGTCGACGCGCGCGGCCAGCATCGCGTGCACGCTCGCGGGGATTTCGAGTTGCTCCGTCGGCCGCGCGAGCCGACAGGCGCCGCGGGTCCCGGTCAGGGCTCCCGTCTCGATCAAGGTCCGCACACTTTCCTCGAGAAAGAACGGATTGCCGTCGGTGCGCTCGATCAGCAGGCGTTTGAGCGGCTCGAGCTCGGCCCGATTACCGAGAAGATCGCGGAGCAGCTCCGCGGCGCTCTCTCGCGGCAGGGGATCGACCCGAAGTTGCCGGTAGTAGGTCTTGCCGGCCCAGCCGTGACGGTACTCGGGGCGATAGTTGACGAGCAGGAGCACCGCCGCCGTCGGCACCGTGTCCACCAGCCCGTCCAGTAACGCCTGGGTCTCGCCATCGATCCAGTGGAGGTCTTCGCCGATCAGGACGAGGGGCTGGACCTGGCTCTCCCGGAGGAGCAGGCGCTTCAACGCCTCGAGCGTGCGCTGCCGCCGCTGCGCCGGCTCCAGAGCCTGGAATCCATCCTCCGCCGGCAGGATGTCGAGAAGCCACAGCACGGGCGAGATCACGTCCTTGAGCGTGTCGTCGAGGGTGAGCAGACGTCCCGTGACCTTCTCGCGCACCGCGCGGACGTCGTCGTGCTCCTCGATGCGGAAATACGCCTTGATCAGCTCGATGACGGGTAAATAGGCGGTCGCGCGGCCGTACGGGACCGCCCGCGCGTCGAGGACGAGACAGCCCTTCACGCGGTGGGAATGCGTCAGCTCGTGGAACAGCCGTGACTTGCCAACGCCGGGCTCGCCGACCACGGCGACCACCTCGCCTCGACCGCGCCGCGCGCGGTCGAGCGCATCGCGAAGCTGTTCCATCTCGGCCCCACGTCCCACGAACTGGCTCAAGCCTCGCGCGGCGGCGGCCTCGAGGCGCGTCCGGACGGGACCGACACCGATCACGTCGTAGACCTGGACGGGCGTCTCGAGGCCCCGGACCGGGACATGACCGAGATCCTCGACCTGCACGAATCCCTCGGCGAGCCGGAGGGTTTCGGCGGTGATGCGAATGGTGCCAGGTGGCGCGAGCTGCTCCATGCGAGCGGCCAGATGCGTCGTCGGCCCGACCGCGGAGTAGTCCATACGCAGGTCCGACCCGATCGAGCGGACGACGACTTCACCGGAATTGAGGCCGATCCGGATGTGCATCTCGACCCCGTGCGCGCGCCGAAACGCCGTCGCGGCTCGCTTGACGGCCTCTTGCATCCGGAGCGCCGCGTAGCAGGCGCGCACGGCATGGTCTTCATGCGCGAGCGGTGCGCCGAAGAGCGCCATGATGCCGTCGCCCATCACCTGGTTCACCGTACCCTCGTAGCGATGTACGGCGTCCATCATGAGATCCAGTACCGGGTCCAGGAGCTTTCGCGCGTCTTCGGGATCGCGATCGGCCAGGAGCTCCATCGACCCCTTCAGGTCCGCGAAGAGCACCGTCACCTGCTTGCGCTCGCCTTCGATGGCGGCGCGAGACGTGAGAATCCGTTCCGCCAGATGTCGCGGCGTGTAGGATTCGGGCGACGATCGCGCGCCCGAGGTCGCCCCGGCGCCTGAGACGTTCAGCGATTGTCCGCACTTCCGGCAGAACTTCGCCGCGGGGCGATTCGGCTCGCCGCAGCTCGGGCAGGACGGTGGCAGGCGCGTCCCGCACTCGTCGCAGAACACCGAGTCCGGCGCGTTCTCGCGCTGGCACCGCGGACAGTTCATGGAGCTCTCAGATCACCACCGGCGCCGCGACGAGGCCTCGACGGACGTCGAGGTATGACCGGACGCTCTCCGCATGATCGAACGCGAGATCGAGCGACGCCACACGCGCCAGGGGAATCCACTGCACGTCCGACGACTCCGCGTCCGGCTCGCCCGTCTTCCGGAGTGGCTCGATCACGAAATCGAAGGCGACGTTCTGCCGATCCTCGCGCGGTCGATCCGGTCGCGAGTTGATCCTGAGCATCGTCACCACGCGGCCCTCCCAACCCGTCTCCTCGCGGAGCTCGCGGAGGACGCCCTCCGCCAGGGTCTCGTCGCGATCCAGGAAGCCGCCGGGCAGGCCCCACTTCCCGCCCTCGAGGAGATGCGGCGCACGTTTCACGAGCAGGAGCTCGCCGTTCCTTTCGACGACCGCATGCAGGACGACGTGACGGAGCGCGGCACGATGTCCGCTTTCGAACGCGCAGGTGATCACGGTGACCTCCTCCATTCCCAAGCGTCTGAGGGATAATGCCACTCGCCCGACCCGGAGAGGAGAACCATGACGCAGGACCTCAGAAGCTATCTCGACCTCGTCAAGCGCAAGAAGCCCGACGACCTGGTGATCGTCTCGCGCGAGGTCAACCCGGCGTACGAGATGACGGCCGTGTCCGCGAAGCTCGACCGCGAGAGCCGCCGCCGCCCGATTCTCGTCTTCGAGAACGTGCGCGGCACGACTTTCCCCGTCCTCACGAACCTCCATGCGAGCCGTTCGCGGCTGGCGCTCGCGATGGGTGCCCCGCCCGACGAGATGCTCCGGACGTACTTGCGCGCGATGGAGCGGCCGATCCCGCCGAAGGTCGTGTCAACAGGACCGGTCAAGGACGTCGTTCGCAAGGGTTCGGACGTCGATCTGTACGCGTTACCTCAGATCGTCCACCACCAGGGCGACGGTGGGCCGTACATCACCGCCGCGATCTCCTTCGCACGCGATCCGGAAGACGACATCTGGAACTAACCGGACGTCGATCCACCTGACGACCGGCAAGCACCTCTGGGAGTTCCAGCGCCGCGCCGAGGCGAAGGCGCAGCCCCTGCCGGTCGCGTTCGCGATCGGCGTGCATCCCGCGATCGCGCTCGGCGCGCTCGCCATCGGCTCCATCGACGAGGACGAGCGCGCGATCATGGGCGGGCTCTTCGGCGAGCCGCTCGAGCTGGTGAAATGCGAGACGTCGGACGTGCTGGTGCCCGCGCACGCCGAGCTCGTGATCGAGGCGGAGATCCTGCCGCACGAGCGCGTGGCCGAGGGCCCGTTCGGCGAGTTCACGGGCTATAGCCTCGGCGAGCGGCAGCGCGAGGTCGTGCGCGTCAACGCGATCACCCATCGCGCGGGCGCGTACTTCCAGGACATCGCGGTCGCCCACCTGGATCACCTGCTCTTGTCGACGATCCCGATGGAAGCCAACCTCTACCGTGCCGTGCGCTCGATGGTGCCGTCGCTCCGCGCCGTCCGCGTTCCGGCGCCCTTCACCTGCTACGTCTCGATCGAGCAGCGCATTCCCGGCCAGGCGAAGAACGCGATCATGGCCGTCCTCGGCGCCGATCTCTACATGAAGCGCGTGGTCGTGGTCGATCACGACGTGGACGTGTTCGACGACCGCCAGATGACGTGGGCGATCGCGACGCGCTGCCAGCCGGATCGCGACGTGACGATCGTCACGCACGCGCGCGGCTCGGACCTGGATCCCTCGACACCCGAGGACGGCTACACGGCGAAGTGGGGTGTCGATGCGACCGCCAAGCCGGCGCTCGCGTCCTACACGCCGCGCCACCGCGTGCCTCACGACGTGTGGGCGCGGATCAACCTGGCGGACTTCGGCCTGGGCCAGCCGTGACGTCCTCGCGGCGATGAATGTCCTCTCGCTGCTCGAGCCGAGCTTCGCGCAGTTCAGCGCGCGGCCCGCGCTCGTCTGGGACGGCGGGACGATATCGTTCGCCGAGCTCCAGGGTCTGGTCGCGGGCTCCGCGCAACGCCTCGCGGCCGGCGGTGTGGAGCCGGAGGATCGCGTCGCGATCTCGCTGCCGAACGACTGGCGGTTCGCCGTCGCGACGCTCGCGACCCTCGCGCTCGGCGCCACCGCCGTTCCGCTGAATCCTCTCCTCGCGCCGCACGAGCGCGATGAGATCCTCGCCGATCTGAAGCCGCGAACGCTGGTCACGGACGTCGCTCGTGACCATGCGGACTGGGCCCCGCCCGTCGACACCGGCGCGCCGGCGATCGTCCTCTACACCTCGGGAACGACCGGGCGCGCGAAGGGCGCGATGCTCTCCCACGCCGCCGTCGCGTTCGCCATTCGATCGTGGGCGGAGCCGGTGATGGCGTTACGCGACGACGACGTGGTGCTCGCGGTCCTGCCGCTGGCGCACTCGTACGGGCTGTTCGGCGCGCTGCTCGCGCCGCTCCTGACCGGCGCCACCGTCGCGCTGCTCGAGCGCTTCACTCCGGAGGCGGCGCTCGCGGCGATCGCGCGGCATCGCGTGACGGTCTTTCCGGGCGTCGCGACGATGTTCAAGCGCCTGCTCGAGACCTCCGCGCTCGATCATGCGGCGATGCAGACACTCCGGATTGCGCTGTCCGGCGCCGCGCCGTGTCCGTGGGAGATCGCCGACGAATGGCGCCGGCGCACCGGCGTGCGGATTCTCCGCGGGTACGGCATGACCGAGCTCTTCCGGCCGATCTCGTACCTCGCCGCCGATCCGCGCGACGTCCCGGATTCGATCGGTCGCCCGGTGCCCGGCGTCGAGGTGTCGATCGTCGACGACGACGGCCGCGTCGAGCCCGCCGGCGCGATCGGCGAATTGTGGATCCGGACGCCGTGCGCGATGACCGGCTATCTCGATGCGGACGCGGCGACGCGCGAGGTGCTCGAGGACGGCTGGTTCAAGACGGGCGATCTCGCGCGGCTCACCGAGGACGGGTTCGTCTGCATCGTGGGACGCAAGAAAGAGCTGATCCTGCGCGGCGGCTACTCCGTCTATCCTCAGGAAGTGGAGCGCACGCTCGCGGCGCATCCCGCCGTCGCGGAAGCGGCGATCATCGGCGTCCCGCATCCGGAGCTGGGCGAGGAAGTCGCGGGCGTCGTGGCGCTCCGTCCGGGCGAGAAGGTCACCGCCGACGAGCTGATCGCGTACTGTCGCGAACGGCTCGCGAGCTACAAGTATCCGCGCTCGGTCGCGTTCGTGGACCGTCTGCCGCGCGGCAGTACGGGCAAGGTGATCAAGGCGGCGCTTGCCGCTTCAGGACTGCCGAGGTCCTGAGCCCCGCGCGCGGCGGGCCTCGTGCGCCGCGAGGCCGCGCTCCCACAGGTATTCGCGCTCGCCCAGGTGCTTGCCGACCCAGCGGCTCAGCACGAAGAACGCATCGCTCAGCCGATTGACGTAGCGCAGCGGCCACTCGCCGATGTGCTCCACGCGTGAGAGCGCCAGCACCTCGCGTTCCGCTCGCCGGCACACCGTGCGCGCCTGGTGGAGGAAGCCGCCGATACGGCCGCCGCCGGGCAGGATGAACGATTTCAGCGGCTCCAGCGTCTCCTGGCACTCGTCCATGAGTCTCTCGAGCTCACGCACTTCGGCCTCGCCGATGCGGAACATCCCCCCGTACACGGCGTCGGGCGGCGTCGCCAGCTCGCTGCCCAGGTCGAAGAGCCGGCTCTGGATGTCGCGCAAGACGGTATCGAGCCACCGGTGGTGCTCGCCGTCCGCGAGCCGTTCCTCGTTGAAGACCCGCGCCAGGCCGACGATGGCGTTCAGCTCGTCGATCGTGCCGTACGCCACGATCCGCGGCGAGTCTTTGGGAACCCGGCGCCCGCCCACCAGCGCGGTGTCGCCCGTGTCTCCGGTCCGTGTGTAGACGCGCGTGATGCTGATCGGCATCGTGATCCTCTTCCTGAAACGTCACGTCAAGATGAACGGACGCGCGCGATCGCCGCGGTAGGGATAGCGCGCGAGCACGTCGGGATCCGGATCGGCGCCGAGCCCGGGACGATCGCCGATCGTCACGAAGCCATCGACGCAACGGATCGGCTCGGCGGAAAGCGGCGCCTCGAGATCGCCGGGCGGGAACTCGACATACGGGACGTCGGGCGTGGCCGTCGCAAAGTGCATCGTCGCCGCCAGGCCGGGGCCGAAATAGTAGCAGTGCGGCACCAGCGTCACGTTCGCCGCCGCCGCGAGCGTCGCGATCTTCTTCATCTCGCCGAGGCCGCCCACTTTCGTGACGCTCGGCTGCAGGACGTCGACGGCGCCTGCGGCGATGATGGCCGCGTGGCCGAAGATGGTCGCGTCGTTCTCTCCGGCGGCGATCGGCATCGAGAGCTGTGCGCGCACTCGCGCGAGCCCCGCGTAGTCCTCGGGCGGCCACACCGGCTCTTCCAGCCAGCGCAGGTCGAACCGCTCGAGCTGGCGCCCGATCCGGATCGCGTCCTCGACGCTCCAGGGACAGTTCGTGTCGAGCATGAGATCGACGCGATCGCCGACGGCGCCGCGCGCCGCGGCGACGGACGCGACGTCGGTCTGGTGGAGCTTCACGGCGGTGTAGCCGTGCGCCGCGACGGCGGCGGACACCGCCGCGACGTCAGCCGGCGTCTCGTAGCGCAGGAGACTCGCGTAGGCACGCAGGCGCGGCTGCGCGAGCCCGCCGAGCAGCGTGTACACCGGAGCGCCGCGCGCTTTGCCGGCCAGGTCCCACAGCGCGAGTTCCACGCCGCTCACGGAGAACATCCCGAGGCCACGGCGGCCCCAGATCATCAGCGCGCGATGCATCGAAGTCGTCAGGTGCTCGATCCGGGTCGGATCTTCGCCGACCAGGAGCGGCGCGAGGGCTTCGTCCACGACGTTCGCGACGGCGAGCGGCGCGCCGTACGCGAAGCCCTCGCCCCAGCCGACGAGCCCCTCGTCCGTCGTGATCCGGACGAGCACCTGCTTGCTCGTCCCCGCGGTCCACGAGGAGCGCGGCGAGCCCTCTCGCATGGGAATCGCGAGCGGGATCGCGCGGACCTCTCGAATCTTCACTTGGCTCCGGTCAGCAGATGGCCCATCTTCGTGAAGAACTGGTCCGCCATCATCTTCGACACGCCGCCGAGCATCCTTTGCCCCACGCCGGCGATGAGCCCGCCGATCTGCACGTCCGCGTTGTACGCGACGTGCGTACCTCCGGCAGCGTCCGACAACGTGATCACCGTGTCGCCCCGCACGAAACCCGGCCCGCCGCTGCCGTCGACATTGAGTCGATAGGACTCCGGCGGCTGCTTGTCGCGCAGGCGGACCGTTCCCTGGAACGTGCCCTTGACGGCAGCGATCCCGATCTTCATCGTCGCTTTGTACTCGTCGGGACCGATCTCTTCGAGCTTCTCGCATCCGGGAATGGCCTGACGGAGCTTTTCAGGATCGAGGAATGCCTCCCAGACTTGCTGGCGTGGCACCGGAATGTCGTAAGAACCTTCAAGCTTCATGCGATCTTGCCCTCCGATGGCGATGGTCACACGGCTCGGGTGTCCCAGCGTACACCCTCGATCGGGGGGAAGCGTGTTCCGGCAGCTCCGTGGCATCTCGATTGCTGCCCTACCTCCCGGATCAACAACGATCCGGGAGGTGTCAGCGATGAAGAAGTTTCTGAGCGGTTTCGGCCTGCTCGCCCTGGTCCTGACTCTTGCAACGGCTTGCACAGAGTCGCCGAGTGGCCGGACTGGCGAGCGTTCGAGCGACCGTGCGCCGTCGGCGTCTCCATCGACGTCGCCGTCGTCGCCGTCGTCGTCCCCGTCCTCGGACACGAGCAAGTCGCCCTCCGCGACGTCGCCCTCGACGGGCAGCGGCTCGTCGAGCTCGCCCTCGAGCACGCCGTCGAGCGGCACGAAGTAGGTTCCCTTCCAGCATCGGGACATGGGGGCCGGTCGGCCCCCATGTCGATCGGGCGGCACGGGTTCTCCCGAACGAATCACCGAGAGCGTTCGCGCCCCACGGTGACCGACGCGACGCGCGCTCGCGGCGCGCGCGTCGTCACCGTCATCGTCCGCGCGGCGAAATCCACGCGGCGCACCACGCCGAGCCACAACGATTCCCGGTTCTCGTCGTCGAGGCCGGCGATCACGTCGACGAGGTCCGTCAGCGTGCGCGCGGTCACTCGCGCGACCGACAGTTCACGGGCGAGCGCCCGGACGGCCGGCTCACCGCGCGCTGACGACGTGACGACCGTCACCTCGCGTCCCCGCCGTTCGCCCCAGAAAATTTCACTGCCCATCGACGCTTCGATTCGCCGCAGCTCGCTCGCCGACAGCGGCGTGCCGACGAACAGCGCCGGGCTCCGGAGCGCCACGCGCGACAGATCGAGCACGATGTCTGTCGCGCCGGCGAAGTGCGCGGCGAACGCCTGATCGCGATGCCGTCGCCGCTCGGCCGCCGTGCGCCGGCGCGCCGACGCGACGGCCGGCAGTCGCAGCACGCGCAGCCGGTCGGCGCGCTCCTCGTAGACGCGAAGGATGGGCTCGCACTCGCCCGCGCGCTGGAGCGCGATGACGAGATCGGGTGCGATGGCATCGATCTTGGCCTGCTTCAGCCGCCGGCCGAGGTCCCCGCGGACGAGCCCGCTGGTGTCGACGATCACCCGTTCGAACCCGAGGGCGCGAGCGCGATCGACGAGCTGTCCCGTGGCCTGCACGGTGGCGCGAAGATCGCGCGCCGCCGACGTGGCGCCGACGAACCGGAGCACGACAACCTCCGCGTCGGCCGGACGTCCCAGCTGCCGCGTGACCCGACCGAGCCCCACCGTCGTCGGCGGACCGATCTCCGACTGTCCGATGTCCGCGTCGACGATCGCGACGGTGGCGTCCCGGGAGAACAGCGCGTTCGCGAGCGCGGCGACGAGCGAGGTCTTGCCCGTGTCGCTCTCGCCGATGACGACCGTGACCCTGGATCGAGCCGCAGCGTCGAGGGCGTCCCGCGGCTCAGCCGCCATCGCCGGACGCCGGGGACGCGGTCATCACGGAGCGAACGATCAGTGAAGCGTGCGGATCGCGGCGTCCATCCGTGTGAGACCTTCCCGGATCAGCTCGCTGCTGGTCGCGTACGACAGGCGCACGTGCGCATCGGAGCCAAAATCGACGCCGGGGACCACCGCCACGCGGGCGTGCTCGAGCAGGAACGCCGCGACGTCGACGGACCCGCCGAGCGGTTTCCCGGCCCCCGGCGGCGTCTTCCCGAAGAGACCGGAGACATTCGGGAACGCATAGAACGCCCCGCGCGGCCGCGTGCAGACGACGCCGGGCAACGCGTTCAGACCGGTGACGATCAGCTCGCGGCGCCGATCGAACTCACCCGCCATCTTCGCGACTTCGTCCTGAGGCCCGGTGAGCGCCTCGACCGCGGCCCACTGCGCGATGGACGAGGGATTCGAGGTCACCTGGCTCTGCACGTCCGTCATCGCGCGGATCAGCTCGCGCGGGCCGGCCGCGTAGCCGACACGCCAGCCGGTCATGGCGTACGCCTAACGAAGCGATCGAGACGTGCCGGACGTCGAAGCTCATCGGTTCGTAGCACTCGTCCGAGACGACCCACAGCCCGCGATCGACGGCGAGGCGCGCGACAGCCTCCAGGCTGCCGGCGGAGAACACCGCGCCGGTTGGATTGTTCGGGCTGTTCACGACGACGAGCTTGGTCCTCGGCGTCACGGCGTTCGCCAGTCGTTCGGGATCGAGATCGAAGCCCGTCGCCTCGTCGGTCTCGACCGGCACCGGGACGCCGCCGATCAGCCGCACCTGCTCGGGATAGCTGACCCAGTACGGGCTCGGCACCAGCACCTCGTCTCCGGGGTTCAGCAACGCGACCACCAGGTTGAAGAGCGTGTGCTTGGCGCCACAGGACACGATGATGTCGGCGGGCTCGTAGTCGAGACCGTTGTCGCGCTTGAGCTTGGTGCACACGGCTCGACGCAGTTCGGGGATGCCACCGACCTCGGTGTACTTCGTCTGTCCACTCTGCATCGCGCGGAGCGCAGCATCCTTGATGCGCGCCGGCGTGTCGAAGTCCGGCTCTCCGGCGCCGAACGAGATCACGTCGATCCCTTGCGACCGGAGCTCCCTGGCCTTGGCCTGGACGGCGAGTGTCGATGACGGTGCAAGCGTCTTCAGGCGGTCAGCGAGCACGACGCTCTCCTCTTGAGAAGTCAGGGGCCGGGCCTCGACCCGGCTACTTCAGGGGGAACTTCTCGGCGAGACCCTTCTCCACGGCCGGCGGGACCATGCCGTGGACCGACGTGCCGAAGCTCGCCACTTCCTTGATGAGCCGCGAGGAGATGTAGGTGTACTTCTCGTGCGGCATGAGGAACACGGTCTCGACGGTGTCCCGAAGCTTCCGGTTCATCAACGCCATCTGGAACTCGTACTCGAAGTCGGACACCGCGCGCACACCGCGCACGATGCAGTCCGCGTGCTCCCGCGACACGAGATCGATGAGCAGGCCGTCGAACGCCACGATGCGAAAGCTCTCGAGGCCGACGGTCGCCTGGTCGATCATCTCGAGCCGTTCGGCGACCGTGAAGAGCGGCGTCTTCCCGGGGTTCGCCACGACAGCGACGATCAGCTCGTCGAAGATCCTGAGACTGCGCTGGATCAGGTCGACGTGACCGTTGTGCACGGGATCGAACATGCCGGGATAGACCGCGCGCTTGCCCACTCTCACTCTCCTCGCTCCGGGACTCCGGATCGTACCCGCGCCGCCGAAGCCAAGTCAAGCACGCGGGCTTGAATCCGACGGCTCGCAATCCTTCTCCGATCGATCCGGTGGGGGGTCTCGGGGAGGAGCGGCGGAACGCTCCCCCCGATGTTGATAATAGCTGAGCGTCGTCTCGCCGAAGCGCCGTGTGCGGGAACGCTCCAGCACGCCGACGGCATCGCGCACCTCCTGCTTCGTGAAGTGTTGCGCGATCACCATGGAGCCCGCCAGCGTGATCGTCCCGGCGCCGAGGCGGGCCAGCGTCGCGTTGACCAGATCGCTCTCGTACGGCGGGTCGAGAAACACGATCTCGAAGTGCTCGTTCGCGCTCGCCAGCCGTTCGAGCCCGCACGCGACGTCGGCCCGCACGAGACGCGCTCGGGCCCGGACGCCGAGCGCGTTGATGTTCTGCTGGAGCGCCGTCGCGGCCTGGGGATCGCGCTCGATGAACGTCGTCGTTCCCGCGCCGCGCGACAACGCCTCCAGTCCCACGCCGCCGGCGCCGGCGAACAGATCGAGCACGCGGGCGCCGGGCAGCATCGGCATCAAGGTATCCATCAGCGCGATACGCACCTGATCCGCTGTCGGCCGCGTCCGGTGCCCCCGCGGCAGCACGAGCCTCCGGCCTTTCAACGCGCCAGCAATCACGTGCATTCCTTCAGCCTACAGACGCCAGGCCGATTTTCCCGCGCCAGCGCGCGAGCAACATTTCCCGGAGCCCGCGATGAGCGGGAGTGCGGAGATCGGGGTCGCCGGCGACGATCGTCTCCGCGTCGCGGCGGGCTTCCTCGAGCACGGCGCCGTCCCGGAGAAGATCCGCCACGCGAAATTCGGGCAATCCGGACTGGCGCGTGCCGAAGAATTCTCCCGGACCGCGAAGCGCGAGGTCGGCTTCCGCGATCTTGAATCCATCGTTCGTCGCGACCATCGCGTCGATCCGACGCTGCGCATCGTCGCCGAGCCGCGTTCCGTGGAGCAGGATGCAGTACGAGGCCCACGGCCCGCGCCCCACGCGCCCCCGAAGCTGGTGCAGCTGCGACAGACCGAAGCGCTCGGCGTGCTCGATCACCATCACGGACGCGTTCGGCACGTCCACGCCCACCTCGATCACCGTCGTCGAGACCAGGACCTGGATCGCGCCGGCCTTGAAACGCCGCATGATCGACTCCTTCTCCTCGAACCGGAGCCGACCGTGCAGAAGCCCGACGGTCAGATCGGGAAATATGTCCTGTTCGAGATGGCGCGCCATGTCCGTCGCGGCCTTGAGATCCAGGGTCTCGGATTCTTCGACCAGCGGGTACACGACGTACGCCTGGCGCCCCGCCCCGACCTGCGCGCGGATGAAGTCGTAGATCTTCGCGCGCCCGATTTCGGTCCGGGCCTTCGTGATCACCGGGCGTCGGCCTGGCGGCAGCTCGTCGAGCACCGACACGTCGAGGTCGCCGTGCAGCGTGAGCGCGAGCGTGCGCGGGATCGGCGTGGCCGTCATGACGAGGACGTCCGGATGCTCACCGAGCGCCTTGAGCCGCGCGCGCTGCTCGACGCCGAAGCGATGCTGCTCGTCGACGATCGCGAGCCCGAGACGTTTGAGGCCGACGCCCTTCTGCACGAGCGCGTGCGTCCCCACCACGCACTCGATCTCGCCGGCGGCGAGTGCCGCGCGGCGAGCCGCGCGGTCGCGCGGCGTGAGCGCCGACGTGAGCAGCGTGACGCGCACGCCGAGCGGCTCGAGCAGCTGATGGAACGTCATGAAGTGCTGCTCGGCGAGGATCTCGGTGGGCGCCATCACCGCCGCCTGGTAGCCGGCCTCGATCGCCGTCAGGACCGCCAGCGCGGCGACGATCGTCTTGCCCGAGCCGACGTCGCCCTGAAGCAGCCGGTGCATCGGCCACGGGGCCGCCATGTCGCGGCGGATTTCGTCCCACACGCGCTCCTGGGCTCCCGTGAGCCGGAACGGCAGCCCGCTGAGAAGGCGTGCCACCAGCGCGCCGCGCGGCCGCATCGCCACACCGCGGGTGCGCGTCGTTCGCGATTTCAAAATGGCGAGTCCGAGCTGGAGAAAGAGGAAGTCGTCGAAGGTCAGCCGCCGGCGCCCGGCGGCGAGCGCAGCCTCGCTCTCGGGGAAGTGCACGTCGTGGATCGCGCGGTCGAGCCCGATGAGCTTGCGACGCTCGAGCACGGACTCCGGAAGCACCTCCGGGATCTTGGCCGCGTAGTCCTCGACGATGCGCCACAGGAGCGCGCGCAGCGGACGCTGCGTCAGGCCCTCCGTCAGCGAGTAGATCGGCACGAGACGGCCCGAGTGGACGCGCTCGTCGTCGTCCGGTTCGACGATTTCCCATTCGGGATGCTGAAGCGTGATGGCGCCGTAGTCGCGGCCGACTCTGCCGTGGAGAATCACTCGCTGCCCGCGTTTCAAGACGCGCGTGAGGTACCGAGCGTTGAAAAAGACCGCGCTCGCGAGACCGCGCTCGTCCCGCAACGTGACCTTGAGCGGGACGCGCGGCCGTCCCGGCGGTGGCGGTGCGATACCCGCGACGATCCCGGTCACCGTGCGGACGTCGCCGGGCTGGAGCGCCGAGAGCGGCGTGAAGCGCGTGCGATCCTCGTGGCGCAACGGAACGAAAAAGAGCGCGTCCTCGACGGTGGCGAGGCCCTTTTTCTCGAGCAGTGCGGCGCGCCGGGGACCGACGCCTTTCAGGTACTGGAGCGGCGTCCCGAGCCCCGCGCCGGGCCCGCGATCGATCGACGCGGTTGTTTGCGTGACCCGGGGCGCCATGCTATAAGAAGCGGTCCAGTTCCCGGTCCTCGGGGCTCGGAGAGGAGACCATGGCCCAACGGTGCGAGATCTGCGGGAAGCATCCCGCCGTCGGCAATACGGTCAGCCACGCGAACAAGCACACCAAGCGCCGCTGGCTGCCGAACCTGATCACGATGCGCGCACTCGTCGCCGGCCGCGCCCAGCGTGTGCGGGTGTGCACCCGCTGTCTCAAGGCGGGCAAGGTCACGAAGGCTATTTAAACACAGCCGGGAGGGGGGAGTCCCCCCTCCCGAGTGGGTTGCCGGCACAGTGAGAGGCTGCCACCCCTCACCGTGAACAAACGTCCTTACTTCTTCTTTTTCTTCGCCGCTTTCTTCTTGGCCGCCATTCGAGGATCACCTCCCCCCTCTGTGGAGTGGACTCCGGCGCCGATGGCCGGATTCCTTACTTCTTCTTCTTCTTGGCCGCCTTCTTCTTCGCTGCCATGGAGCTGTCACCTCCCTTCCGCTTCGGCGTCAGTAGCCCATCGCTTCGCGCCGAAGGTGTTCGGCTTGCTCCGCCCCCCGCCGTTCGTAATGCCGGAGGTCGGCGTAGAGCTGCGGGAGACACGTCACCTTGAGTCCGCCCTTTTCGAGGGCCCCGTAGAACACGCCGGAGTCGTACGGGGTGAGGATGTGCAGCGACGCGTTGGCTTCGGCTGCAGGCCGGAGACCGAGCGCGCCGGCGACCGGCGCGGGGTCGCCCTCGAGATAGCAGTGAATCGCCGGCAGTCGCGACTGGGGCGCGACGAGTGACAGTCCCGCGCTCACGGTGAAGGCGTAGCGGCGGCCTTCCGCCGCACGCGCAACGTCCGCCATGAACCGGCGCGACAGGCGCTCCGGCACGACGTACGACGTGATCTCGTTCTCGCGATACGTGTAGGACTCGCACCAGCTCTCGAGCAGGTCGGCCGGCTTGGTAAGGCGAATGCGCTGGCGATCGTCCCGCTCCACCCACGCGAGGTCTTCGAGCCGTTTGACGACGTTGTGCGAGTGGCCGAGGCTCACCTCGGCGGCGCGGCCCAGTTCTTCCAGTCGCCACACGCGGCCGGGATCCGTGAGGAGCATGCGCACGACGCGCGTGGCTCGCGGCGCAAACAGCGAGCGCAGCGGACGGCTCGACGGACGAACGTTCCGCTTGCCTTCCTTCTCGACGAACACGCTGTCGAACGCGAGATAGCAATTGCCGGAGAGGTCGACGTATCCGAGGCTGTTCGACTTCAAGATCCTGGCGCTCTGCGGACCGATATATACCGCCGTGGCCATGGGATAGGCCGCCGGCCACTCCCGTCGGATCTCCTGCAAGTGCGTCACAGTCGCGCGAATCTGCCGGGGCTGACCGAGTGAACTGACCTCAACCACCAGGGCGTGTTCCTGCTGCCCCAGCTTGAACTTCACGAGCAAGCCGGCGGTTCGATTGCCGATCTTCGCGTCGGTCGATTCTTCCCAGGATTTTGCCGTCGGAAACAGCTCTCGAAGTCGCTGAGCCGCCTGACGCCGTATGTCCGAGGATTTCAGCATGTTTCTCTTGAACCTGACCTTTCAGCATCCGCTGAAACCATACGAAGTATTGAAACTGGCTGTCAAGCAAAAACTTGCGGCGCTGGACTAGAAGAGTGTTCGAGAGGAGCTGCCAGCGATTGCCTCGAGCTCGTCAGGACCGGCTCGCGCCCGGGATGGTTACGACGTCACTCGTCCTCGATCTCGTGCAGCTGCTCGTCGTCGAGGCCGAAATAATGCCCGAGCTCGTGCATCACCGTGTCGCGCACGACCTGCGCCATCTCCTCGATCGTCCGGCAGTCTTCTTCGATCGGCCCCTGATAGATCGTGATCGTGTCGGGCAGACAGTTGCCGTAATACGAGTCGCGCTGGGTGAGGTCGACGCCGCGGTAGAGGCCGTAGAGCGTGTCGGGCGGCTCGATGCCCATGTCGGCGAGCGTCTCGTCATCGGCCCAGTCCTCGACGACGACGACGACGTTGTCGACCTGCTCTTTGAATCGACGGGGAAGCTTTCGGAGCGCCCGCTCGACGAGCCTCTCGAACTCGGCTCTCTTCATGCGCCGGGCCATGGGCCTGGCCGGAACCGCTACATGCCGCGGACGCGCTCGACCGCGGCGACGTCCGAGACCTGACGGATCGCGCCCATGATCTCCTGGAGCTGCCGCAGGTCGGCGACCTCGATCACGAACGTGTTCGTTCCGCGGCGGTCGTCGGTCACGGTGACCTCGGCCTTCGTGATGTTGCCGTTGCGCGACGAGATCGCCCCGGTGATCTCGGCCAGGAGCCCCGGACGATCGTTGCCGATGTAGACCGCGATCTTCACCGGTCTCTTCGCGGGCTCGGCGACGTCCCATTCGACGTCGATCAACCGTTCGCGATCCAGCACGCTCTTGGCGACGGTGAGGCAGTCGCGCGTGTGCACGGTGAGCCCGCGGCCGCGCGTGATGAAGCCGACGATCTGATCGCCGGGCAGCGGGTTGCAGCACTTCGCGAAGCGCACCAGGAGATCGTCGACGCCACGGATGCGGACGCCGTGCTCGGGACTCGGACGCGTGGTGGTCGACGGCCGAGGCCGTTCCGGCGCCTCCAGGAGCCCGTTCGGCGAGAGCTTCCCGAGGATCTGCTGGGGCGACGCTTTCCCGTAACCGATCGAGGCGAGCACGTCCTCGACGCCCGGCAATCCGAGGTCCGACGCCAGGCGCTTGAATTCCTCGCCGCCGAGCAGCGTCGCCGGGTTCAGGCGGTATTTCTTGGCCTCGCGCTCGAACAGCTCGCGGCCGAGCTCGATCGAGCGCGCGCGCTCCTGCACCTTGAGCCACTGGTTGATCTTCGTGCGCGCGCGGGTCGACTTGACGAACGCGAGCCAGTCGCGACTCGGATGCGCGTTCGGCGACGTGACGATCTCGATGATGTCCCCTTGCCGGAGCTGCGTCCGGAGCGTCACGAGCTTGCCGTTGACCTTCGCGCCGACGCACCGTTCGCCGACCTGCGTGTGGACGGCGTAGGCGAAGTCGATCGGCGTCGCCCCTTCCGGCAAAGCCTTGACGTCGCCCTTCGGCGTGAAGACGTAGACCTCGTCGGGAAAGAGGTCGACGCGCACGGTGTCCAGGAACTCTCGCGGGTCCTTCGTGTCCTGCTGGGCTTCCATGAGCTGGCGCAGCCAGACCAGCGACTCGTCGAACTTGTCCTTCCCGGTCTTCTTCTCCTTGTAGAGCCAGTGCGCCGCGATGCCCTCCTCGGCGATCCGGTGCATGTCCCAGGTGCGAATCTGGATCTCGACGGGATCGCCGTTCGGACCGATCACCGTCGTGTGGAGGGACTGGTACATGTTCACCTTGGGCATCGCGATGAAGTCCTTGAAGCGGCCGGGCACCGGCTTCCACAAGGAATGCACCACGCCGAGCGTGCCGTAGCAGTCGCGCACCGAGCTCGTGATCACGCGGACCGCGGTCAGGTCGTAGATCTCGTCGAACTCGCGGCCCTGCTCGTGCATCTTCTTCCAGATCGAGTAGAAGTGCTTCGGGCGACCGCGGATCTGCGAGTCGATGCCGACCTCCGAGAGCTTCTGCTCCAGGATGGCGATGACATGGTTGATGTCCGCCTCGCGCTCGAGCCGACGCTTGGCGACGCGGCGCTGGAGGTCGACGTAGGCGTCGGAATGGAGGCGCCGCAGCGCCAGGTCTTCCAGCTCCGCCTTGACCTTCGCCATGCCGAGCCGATGCGCGAGCGGCGCGTAGATGTCGAGCGTCTCCTGGGCGACCTTGCGGCCCCTCTCCGAGGGGAGATAGTCGAGCGTGCGCATGTTGTGGAGCCGGTCGGCGAGCTTGATCATGAGGACGCGGAGGTCCCGCGCCATCGCCACGATCATCTTCCGGAAGTTCTCGGCCTGCCGCTCCTCGCGCGACGAGAAGGCCAGCTTGCCGAGCTTGGTCACGCCATCGACGAGCTCCGCGATCTCGCGCCCGAACTCGCGCTCGAGCTGCTCCTTGGTCGCCGGAGTGTCTTCGAGGACGTCGTGCAGCAGGCCCGCGGTGACCGTGGTGACGTCCATCTTGAAGCCCGCCAGGAGGCGCGCGACTTCGACCGGGTGGGAGAGATACGGCTCGCCGGACGCGCGCTGCTGACCGAGGTGACAGGCCTCGGAGAACCGGTACGCGCGCTCGACCAGGTCGAGGCTCGCGTTCCCGTCCTTCGGGATCTCGTCGAGCAGCGTCTGGATCTCGGTCACGGGACCATCATCCCCCGTAAATGTAAGAGTTTACCTACGCTTCAGGCCTTCGCGACCGCTTTTTTCCTTCCGGCCAGCCGGCCCTCGACGTACTCGGTCCAGTCCACGACCAGGGCCGCGGTGGTCGAGTACGTGCCCGTGATGACCCCGACCAGGAGCACGAACGCGAAGTCCTCGAGGACCTTGCCCGCGAAGAAAAACAGGATCACGGCGGAGAGGAGCACGGTGAGCGAGGTCAGAATCGTCCGGGACAGGGTCTGGTTGACCGCGTCGTTCATCTGGCTGGCAAAGGTCTTGCCCTTGGGGATGGCTCTCGTGCGGTTCTCGCGCAGCCGGTCGTACGCCACGATCGTGTCGTTGACCGAGAAGCCGATGATGGTCAGGAGAGCGGCGAGCACCGGCAGTGAGAACTCGCGGTGCATGAGCGAGATCGCGCCCAGGCACACCAGCACGTCGTGGAACACCGCGACGACGGCGGCGGCGCCGCCCTTGAGATCGAAGCGCAGCGCGATGTAGGCGAGGATGCCGACCAGGCTCACCAGCACCGCCTTCACAGCATCCAGCTGGAGCTCCTTCCCCACTTGAGGACCGACGAACTCCACGCGGCGGATC
>QHRT01000014.1:25791-27322 GCA_003220195.1 Candidatus Rokuibacteriota bacterium
AGCTCGCGTCCTGGAGGTGCATCCGGAGGATGAACTCGTGGGGATCCCCGAACTGCTGGATGATGCTCTCGCCGAGTCCGATCGTGGAGAGCGCGGAACGGATCCTTCCCACGTCCGGCGTCTGCTCGAAGCGCACCTGCATCAGCGCGCCGCCCAGGAAATCGATGTCGTACCGGAGGCCCTGTGTCACGAGCGAGATCAGGGCGATCAGCGTGAAGAGGCCGGAGGCCAGATACGCCCAGTGCCTTTTGCCGATGAAGTTGTAGCCCGGATTCCGGAACAGCTCGATCATGATTCCTGTCCACTCATATCGATCGATCCGCTCATATCGAGATCGCCTGCAGTTTAAGCTGCCGCTGGTAGATCAGGTCGAACAGCAGCCGCGTGAAGAAGTAGGCGGTGAACAGGCTCGCGGCCAGGCCGACGAAGAGCGAGACGGCGAAGCCCTTCACCGGCCCGGTGCCGAAGTTGTAGAGGATCGCCGCTGTGACCATGACGGTCAGGTGCGTGTCGATGATGGTCCGCAGCGCGCGCGTGAATCCCGCGTCGATCGCCGAGCGCGGGGTCTTGCCGACGCGCAATTCCTCGCGGATGCGCTCGAAGATCAGGATGTTCGTGTCGACCGCCATCCCGATCGTGAGCGCGATGCCGGCGATGCCGGGCAGCGTGAGCGTCGCGCCGAACGCGGCCATGCACGCGAGCAGGATCAGGAGGTTCAGGCCCAGCGCGACGTCGGCGATGAGCCCGGACAGCCGGTAGTACACGAGCATGAAGACGAAGACGATCAGCGCCGAAAACGCGATCGCGAGCATTCCTCGCCTGATGGAATCCTGGCCGAGCGACGGGCCGACCGTGCGCTCCTCCAGGATGGCGACCGGCGCCGGCAAGGCGCCGGCGCGCAGCACGATCGCCAGATCTCGCGCCTCGTCGACCGTGAACTGGCCGGTGATGACGGCGCGGCCGCCCGGGATGCGCTCGTTGATCCGCGGCGCGGAGTAGACGTTCCCGTCGAGGATTCCGCGTGCCCTTGGCGTTGAACACGATCGAGACCTGCCAGTTCCCGGGAGAGTTCGGATCGGACTGGACCTCGGCACGGTTCAGCTCGGCGCCGGTCAGCACCGCGCGCTTCTGGACGACGTACGGGATCTTCGTCTCCGCGCGCGTCTGCTTGTCCGTGCGCCGCTGATACAGGATTTCCGACGTGTCCGGCAGTTTGCCCTGCGCGGCATCCTCGGGAGACATCTTTTCGTCGAGCAACCGAAACTCCAGGTGCGCGGTCTTGCCGATCAGCGCCTTCGCGCGGTCGGGATCCTGAATGCCGGGAAGCTGGATCAGCACGCGGTCGGTGCCCTGCCGCGTGATGGTCGGCTCGGCGACGCCGAACTGGTCGACGCGATTCCGGATCGTCTCGACCGCCTGCCGCACCGCGAGGTCGCGGAGCCGGCTGACCTCGCGATCGCTCGTCACCATGCGGAACGAGCCGCTCGCCGGGTTTTCTTGCCGACGCTCGAACACGGCGAACTCCGGGCCG
>QHRT01000014.1:27330-30369 GCA_003220195.1 Candidatus Rokuibacteriota bacterium
CCAGCTCTGCGGTGACGCGAGCTCAACGGTGAACCCTTCGTTGCTGTCCCGCGCCACCTTCCGGACGGCCACGCCCTTCTTCTCGAGCTGGCTCCTGAACTCCTCGGCCGCGCGCTCGACCTCGTTGGCGATGGCCTTTTCCGCCTCGACGCCGAGCACGAGATGGATGCCGCCCTGGAGATCGAGGCCGAGGTTGATCGTCTTTCGCGGCGGGTACAGGTACCAGATCGAGATGAGGACCACGGCCACGACCAGCCCGATCCGTACCGAGAACGCTCTAGGCATTCTTCTCGCCCTGGGCCTTCACGACGCGCCCGATGGCCGAGCGGTCGAATTCGACTCTCACATTGTCCGCGACCCGCAGCGTCACCGTGTCCTCGCCGAGCCCGAGGACGGTCCCGTGCATGCCGCCCGTCGTGACCACGCGATCCCCGCGCTGCACCGCGCCGAGCATGGTCTCACGCTCACGCTTCTGGCGCTGCTGCGGCCGGATGAGCAGGAAATAGAAGATGGCGAAGATCGCGGCGAAGAACGCGAGCTGCGTGAGCATCGCCGTCGACCCGCCCCCGCCCATCTGGGCGAACGCAAGGTCAGCCGCGTGCGCGACGTTCATGAAGAAGCGACCCTCCTGTCGGAGATGTCAGTTCGTGAACACGAGCTGTCAGCCGGCCGGGATCGTCAAGGACCGCCGTCGTCGTCGAGTGAAACAGGCTCGGATGATACTGCATATCGCCTGAAAAACCGAGCCTTGAACGCCTCGAAACGCGCGGCCGCGATCGCCTCGCGCATGGCGCCCATCAGTCCCATGAAGAAGTGGAGGTTGTGGAGCGTCATGAGCCGGTACGCGAGGAGCTCGCGGGCCATGAAGAGGTGCCGGAGATACGCGCGCGAGAATCGCCGGCACCCGTAGCACGGACACCCCTCCTCGATCGGCGCCGGATCGCGCGTGTAGCGCGCCTGCTTCAACACCAGCGGGCCGTCGGCGGTGAAGCATTGCCCGTTGCGCGCGTTTCGCGTCGGCAGCACGCAGTCGAACATGTCGATGCCGCGGGCGACCCCTTCGACCAGGTCTTCGGGCTTTCCGATACCCATCAGATAGCGGGGCTGGTCTCGCGGCAGGAGCTCCGTGACGCGCGCCGTCAGGTCGTACATGACCGGCTTCGGCTCGCCGACCGCCATGCCGCCGACCGCGTAGCCGTCGAACCCGACCGCGACGGTCTCGCGCGCGGAGCGGATCCGGAGATCCTCGTACGCGCCGCCCTGCACGATTCCGAATAGCTTCTGCCTCCCGTCCGTCGTCGTGACGTGCGCCGCCTTCGACCGCTGCGCCCAGCGGAGTGTCATTTCCATGGAGCGTTCCGTTTCGGCGTGCGTCACCGGATGCGCCAGACACTCGTCGAGCACGTGGATGATGTCGGCGCCGAGCTTCACCTGCACCTCGATCGATCGTTCCGGCGAGAGGAAATGCGCTGCGCCGTCCACCGGCGATCGAAACGTCACGCCGTCCTCCCGGAGCGTGCGGATCTTCGAGAGGCTGAACACCTGGAATCCGCCCGAGTCGGTCAAGACCGCGCGATCCCAGCCCATGAACCGGTGGAGGCCTCCGAGCTCGCGGACCAGCTCGTGGCCGGGCCGCAGCATCAGGTGGTACGTGTTCGCCAGGACGAGCTCGGCGCCGGCCTCGCGCACGTCGTCCGGCGTGAGGCTCTTGACGGTGCCTTGCGTACCCACCGGCATGAAGACGGGAGTCTCGACCGGCCCGTGTGCGGTCTCGAGCCGTCCACGGCGCGCCACACCGTCGACGGCAAGGAGACGAAAGAGTGCGCTCACGGTGAACTCTCTCAGACGAAGAGCGTCGCGTCGCCGTACGAGTAGAACCGGTAGCCGCCGTCGATGGCGTGCCGATACGCCTTCATCACGAGCCCGTGTCCGGCGAACGCGACCGCCAGCACCAGCAACGAGGAGCGCGGCAGATGGAAGTTCGTCAGCAAGGCGTCGACGATCCGGAACCGATGTCCGGGCCGGATGTAGAGATCGACCGTGCCTTCGAAGGCCCTGACGTAGCCGTCGCGATCGGCCGCCGCTTCGAGGGCCCGCGTCGTGGTCGTGCCGACGGCGACGACGCGCCGCCCGTCGGCGCGGGCGGCGTTCACGGCGGCCGCGGTGACGTCGGGCACGCGCACGCGCTCCGCACCCACGACGTGGTCTTCGAGACGGTTCGCGCGAATCGGCCGGAAGGTCCCGGGCCCCACGTGAAGCGTGATCGGATGGATCTCGACACCACGATCGCGGAGCTGCGCGAGCAGCATCTCGGTGAAGTGCAACCCGGCGGTCGGCGCGGCGATGGATCCGGGATCGCGCGCGAACACGGTCTGGTACCGGTCGCGGTCGCCGGGCTCCGGCTCCAGATGGCGCTCGATGTACGGCGGCAGCGGAGGCCGGCCGTACGCGTCGAGGAGCGCCGGAATCGTCTCGACGAGCGGCTCGAGGATTCGTGATCCATCGGGTTCGATCGCCACGATCGTGGCACCGACCGGACAGCGCCGTCCCGGCCGGACCAGCGCGCGCCATCGGCCGTCGGTCTCGGGCGCCACGAAGAGCAACTCCACCGGTGCGCTCGATCGTGTCTCGCGACAGAGCACGCGGGCGCGGATCACCCGCGAGTCGTTCACGACGAGAACGTCTCCGGGCCGCACGAGAGCGGGCAGATCGGTGAACCGACGATCGGCGAGCGCCCCGCACGCTCGATCGACGACGAGCAACCGGGACGCTTCGCGCGGCTCGGCCGGTGTCTGAGCGATCGCGGAGCCCGGCAACTCGTAATCGAAATCGGCGAGATCCACACGCAAAGTGTAGCGCGAGGGCGCGCGCGTCCGGCCTCGCTCTCCACCAGCCGAAGTCAGCCTCGTATCGTCAGGGTGCCCAGGGTCAAAAAATTAGGTTGACAGTCTCCAGAGTGTTAGGGGATCCTAATGTCAATCCACCGAGTCCGAAGCACGAGTCCCGGGAGGCGTGCATGCCGCGATCCGGTTCGATGGT
>QHRT01000014.1:30392-31657 GCA_003220195.1 Candidatus Rokuibacteriota bacterium
GCAGACCCGACTCTGGAGATCCCGATCACGATCGAAAAGAACCGGTTCCAGCCCGACGAGATCAAGGTCAAGGCCGGCGTCCCCTTCGTCCTGGTCGTGACGAACAAGGATGCAACCGCCGAAGAGTTCGAGTCGAAGGATCTCCGGATCGAGAAGGTCGTCGCCGCCGGCAAGACGCTGAAGATCCGCATCCGCGCGCTCAAGCCCGGCGTGTATCCGTTCTTCGGCGACTACCACCAGAGCACGGCGAAGGGCCGGATCGTCGCCGAGTAACGCGATGGGCGCGACCTTCATCATCACGCTGCGCGAAGCCTTCGAGGCCGCCCTGCTGCTCGGCATCGTGTACACCTATCTCGACAAGGTCGGCGGGCGGCGTCACTTCCACTGGGTCACGCTGGGCGCCGTCGTCGGTGGCGTGGCGAGCTTGCTCGCCGGCATCGGTGTGACGCTCGCCTCCGGCCCCCTTCTCGATCTCGGTCCGGATGTCGTCGCCACCGCCGTGATCTTCGTGGCCGTCATCGTGCTCACATGGCACGGGTACTGGATGCGGCAGAACGCGCGTGAGATTCGTGGAGACGTCCAGGCGCGCATCGAGGAAGCGCAAGCCACGAGCCGGTTGTGGGTCGTCGGCCTGATCGCGTTCACCGGCGTGTTCCGCGAGGGCGCCGAGACCGTGCTCTTCCTGTGGGGCCTGGCGAGCCAGGCCAGCATCACCGAATGGAGTGGAATCGCCGGAGGCGTGCTGGGCGTCGGGTCGGCAGCGGTCCTCGGGTGGTTGATCTTCCACGGCGGGCAGCGCGTCAGCGTGCAGCTCTTCTTCACGATCACCTCGGTGGTGCTGCTCGCCGTCGCGGCGGGTCTGCTCAGTACGGGCGTCGGCCGGCTGGAGGCGCTCGGCGTGCTGCCGTCGTCTCCGGTGCTGTGGGACACCTCGTCGATCCTCGACCAGGGCGGCACGGTGGGCAGCTTTCTCGGAGGCCTTCTGGGGTACCGGGCGCGCCCCTCGCTCTCCGAAATGGTCGCGTACGTCACGTACCTCGTGGTGGCGGGCCTGCTGTTCTTCCGGCCGTTCGCCAGGACTCCCGCGCACCCGATCCGCGACCGGAAGCCGGTTCGTCAATCCTCCAAGAGTTCGGCCAACCCGTCCGCCAAATCCTCTGCCAAATCCTCGGAAGGAGCGCTGACACCATCATGATCGTCTGTCTCTGCCGTGGCGTCTCCGATCGCACCATCTACGCCGCGATCGCGCGCGGCGCGTTCACCGT
>QHRT01000528.1 GCA_003220195.1 Candidatus Rokuibacteriota bacterium
ATGATGGCGCCCGCATAGACGATCACCTGGGCCACCGCGAGGAACTCCGCGCCCAGCATCAAGTACATCGCGGCCACGGCGCCCAGGTTCACGACCAGAAACAGCGCGCCGTGGATCGGATTCTTCTTCACGATCAACCCGACCGCCGACAGGACGGCGATGAGCGCGACGATCACGAAGCCGACGACCGGCATCAGACCGCCCGGCTCGGCGGGATCGGAATCAACGACCGCGGCCGGCCGTCCGGGTCGGCGGGTTCCAGCGCGAGCAGCGTCTCCTTCGTGTAGACCATGCTGCGCCGGTCGTAGGTCGAAAACTCGAGGATGCCGGTGTCCATGCGGATCGCGTCCTCGGGACACGCCTCCACGCAGTAGCCGCAGAACACGCACTTGCCGAGGTCGATGTCGAAGCGCGCCGGCATCTTTTCGATCTCGGGATTCGGGTGCTCTTCCGCGACGATGTAGATGCAGTGCGCCGGGCAGACCGTCTCGCACATCATGCACGCCACGCAGCGTGGCGAGCCGTCCTCGCGCCGCACCAGGCGATGCAGCGTGCGGAGTCGCGGCGAGTACGGCCGACGCTCCTCCGGATACTGGATCGTCACCGCGCCCTTCACAGGCCGGCCGAATGCATGCGCGATGTGACGGCCCATGTTGCGGAAGAAGTGCCCCGCGGTGAGCGCGACACCGTCCAGCACCTCGCGCAGATAGAACCGTTGCGCCGTGGGCATCAGCTCGCCGGCCCTCCGGTCGCCAGGAGCACGAGCCCGGTGACCACGATGTTCAGGATCGAGAGCGGGAAGAGTCCGAGCCATCCGAGCCTCATGGCTTGATCGTACCGGAACCGCGGCAGCGTCCAGCGGATCAGCATCATGAAGAAGATCATGACGGAGACCTTGATCACGAACGCCATGACCTGGAGGAACACCACGAGCGCGGCGGGCATCCCGAGATGGGCGCCTCCGGGAAAGTGAAACCCGTCCGCCGCGAGGTACGGGACCTGCCAGCCGCCGAGGAAGAGCGCGGTCGTCATCCCGGCGACGACGACGGTCTCGAGGAAGTCCGCCATCATGAACATGCCCGCCTTCATGCCGCTGTACTCGACGAAATAGCCGATGATCTCGGACTCGCACTCCGGCGTGTCGAACGGGATGCGCTTCGTCGAGGCGATGCCGGCGGTGAGGAAGAGCACGAACGCGAGCGGCTGCGTGACCAGGCCCCATTTCGGCAGCCAGCCCCACAGGAGCTCGCCCTGGCCGCGCGCGATCTCCATCATGTCGAGCGAGCCGTAGACCATGATGACGCCGATGATCGACGCGCCGATCGCGATCTCGGCGGAGATCATGAGCGCGGCGGCGCGCTGTCCGCCGAGCAGCGCGAAGTTGTTCCCCGACGACCAGCCGCCCATCATCACGCCGTAGACGCCGAGCGACAGCATCGCGAAGACGTAGAGGACGCCGACGTTCAGCGTCACCGCCTGGAGCGGGATCTGGCGGCCACCGACCTCGATCACCGGACCGAACGGGATCGACGCGAACGCCGTGAGGCCGAAGAACACCGAGACGAACGGCGCGAGCCAGTAGAGGAAGCGGTCGGCGTGCGCCGGGCGGAACTCTTCCTTCGCCAGGAGCTTCAGCGCGTCGGCAAGCGGGTGAAAGAGCCCCATCACCCGCAGGCCGAAGATCGAGGCGCGGTTGGCGCCGATGCGGTCCTGCATGATCGCGGACTGCTTGCGCTCGACCCACCCGAGCAACCCGCCGAGGTTGAGCACGAACAGCATCACGAACGCGACGCGCCCGATGGCGATGCCGACGTCAGCCATGGTATGCGGTGGGGCGCGCGGACGCGCCCGTGGGGGCCTCGGCCCCCAGGATCGATTGCGCCGGCACAGCCGGCGCGCGAAACGCGGTGAAGGTCATCGCGGTGCGACCTGTTCGACGTTCTGGATCATCTGTCCGGTATCGCCGATGGAGCGATACGTCAGGCCGGCGAACGCCGGTATCGTCGCGCAAAGCTCGCGAAACCACTGCTCGGCGCGCGTCGGCACTGTGCCCGCGCCGAGCGCCGTCAGCACCCGCCCGAGAAGGTCCCAGTCCGGCAGCGCGTCGCGGAGCGGCTCGAGCGCTGCACGGAAGCGCTGCACGCGGCCTTCGAAATTCGTGAACGTTCCATCGCGCTCGACCCACGCCGCCGCCGGCAGCACGAGGTGCGCGAGGGCACTCGTCCGGTTCGCGTTCGTTCCGCTCCACAGCAGAAGCTCCAGGCGCTGGAGCGCGTCACGGACCTCGCTCTCGGGCCACGCGCCGTCGAAGAGATCGTGATGGAACACCCACAGGCACTTCACGTCCCCGGCGCGCGCGGCGGCCAGCACACCGGCGACGTCGCCGTC
>QHRT01000529.1 GCA_003220195.1 Candidatus Rokuibacteriota bacterium
GAGCTCGGCGATCTGAAGCACCTCGGCGCGAACAGCGGACGGCCGAAGCTGCCCGCCGAGCGCTAGGAGCCTGTCGGAGAAATGTTCGGGCACCGACCGCTCACCAGGCGTCTCCGATCCGAGGCTGAGCGCCGATTTCGCTCGGCACCGACGGCAAAGTTTGCTGTAGTGGCGCTATGACGACATCCGCTCGTGAGCCGGCCACATCCGAGCAAGTGCCGCTGATCACCGAGGAGTGCCCGGCGAAGGCGCCGGCGGTGCCGCCGCGCGGGGCCAGCCCGACGAAGGTGTTCCGCGAATGGAGTCCGGAGCAGTCGGCGTTGCTGCCGGCCTCGAAGCGCGACCACCTCGGGGACGACCATCTGACCGTCTTCCTGCTCGACCTGCTGCCGACGCTGAACCTCGACCCGATCCTGGCCGCGTATCAGGAAGATCGCGGACAACCCCCGTACGATCCGCGGATGATGACGGTCCTGCTGCTGTACGCGTATAGCCAGGGCGTCATGAGTTCGCGGCAGATCGAGCGGCGCTGCCGGGAAGATCTCGCCTTCATGTACCTCGCGGGCGATGCCCGTCCCGACCACGACACGATCTGCGCGTTTCGGCGACACCACCTGGACGCCTTCAAGCGGTTGTTCTTGGAGACCCTGCGCATTGCTGAGGAAGCCGGGGTGTTGAAGCTGGGGCGCATCGCCGTGGACGGCTCGAAGATCCGGGCGAATGCCTCGAAGCACAAGGCGATGAGCTACGCCCGGATGCCGGAGCGGCAAGCGGCCTTGCGCGCCGAGATCGAGCGACTGCTGACCGAGGCCGACGCGCTGGACCGCGCCGAGGACGAGCAATACGGGCGCGGGCGGCGCGGCGACGAGCTGCCGGCCGCACTGCGCGATCCCGCGACGCGGCGGCAGCGGTTGCGCGAGGCCCAGGCGCGCGTGGAGGCGGCGCGCAAGCGGGAGTTGGCGGCGACGAAGCAGGCGCACCTCGAGCAGATCGAGCACGCCCAGCACGCCCTCGAGACCGAGGCTCGTGAGCACGCGCGGGCCGCGGGCGAGGCGAATGCCGAGACCACTCGGCCGGACCCCAAGGCGCAACGCAACTTCACGGATCCGGAGTCGCGGATCATGAAGACGGCCGACGGGTTTCAGCAGTGCTACAACGCCCAGGTCGCGGTGACGGTCGGCACGCAGTTCGTCGTCGCGGAGGATGTGGTCACGGCGGCGAACGACAAGCAGCAACTGCAGCCGATGGTGGAGCAGGTGCTGGCGAACGTGGACGTGCCGGACGGCGTGATCGCGGACAGCGGCTATTTCTCCGCGGCCAACGTGCAGGCGTTGGAGCACCGCGACGGACGGCCCATCGAGGCTCACATCGCCGTGGAACGCGATCGGCACGGGGCGCCGCCGACCGGCCCCCCGCGCGGGCGCATTCCCCAGGCGCTGAGCCCGGCGGACCGGATGCGGCGGCGACTGCGCACTAAAGTTGGTCGAGCGATCTACGCCCAGCGGAAGGTGACGGTCGAGCCCGCGATCGGCCAGATCAAGGGACGCGGCTTCCGGCGTTTTTCGCTGCGCAGCTTGATCGGAGCGAAGGGCGAGTTCCACTTGGTCTGCGCCGTCCACAATCTCGTCAAGCTCTGGCGCACGGGCGTGGTACTCGTGCGGGAACCAAGCCCCGACCGTGAACCCGCCTATGCCTAACCTGTCTGCGTCGCGTCGGCACGGCTTGTCCGAGTCTGCACTCCAGGCGGCGGCGAACACCGGAACCTTACCGCTGGCACCGCAATCCGACCTCGGTCGTGCGGCCGTGACAGTCATTTCTCCGACACGCTCCTAGCGTATCGGGACCGGCTCGTGTCGGTGGACGTCAATCCGTTGTTGGTCGGGCCCGTGGGTTCCGGGGCTCTGGCTGTCGACGCGCTCGTGGAGCTCGAGTAACTGGGGGGCGCGAGGCCACCCTCGGGTGGCAGAGGAGGAAGACATGGGGCGCGAGCACTGGGCCGTTCGCGGACGTGCGGCGCTGGCCGCCGCGATCGCGGGAATCGTTGTCCTCGTCGCCTCCGCGGCCGGTGCCGCGGATGGCGCCCGGGTATCCGGGGGGCAGCTCGTCATCGCGTTTCCCAACAACGAGGCCGTGGACGCCACGTCGCTCGATCCGAACGTCGGCGGCGGCGCGACGTTGGTCTACCAGGATCCGAAGACCGGCAAGGTCGTTCCCGGCCTCGCGCAGCGCTGGGAGATCTCGCCCGACGGCCTGCAGTACACGTTCTCGCTGACGTCCGCGGCGAGGTTCTGGGACGGGACTCCGGTGACGGCCGAGGACGTGAAGTTCACGCTGGACCGCACGGTCGACAAGAAATACCTGCCCGGCAACGGGTACTCGAGCGCGCTGATGGCGAACTACGACCGCTCCGTCGTCGTGAACCCGACGACGATCCGGGTCTTCCTCAAGAAGCCGCAGACGAACTTCCTGCCCTCGGTCGTCGGCCGCACCTACCTCGGGATCGTTTCGAGGGCGGCGGCCGAGAAGAAGGGTGTGCCGGGTTTCGGCGAGCACCCGATGGGCAGCGGGCCCTTCGAGTTCGTCGAATGGGTACGAGGGGACCACATCACGGTGAAGGCCAATCCCCGCTACACGTGGGGACCGTCGTTCTTCGAGACCGCTGGCAAGGGCCCGTCGGTGGAGCGAATCGTGTTCCGGTTCATCCAGGAGGACTCGACCCGGCTCGCCGCTCTCGAGTCCGGCCAGGTGAACGCGATCCTCGGCATTCCCCCCTTCGACCAGCCCCGCTTCGAGAAGCACCCGAAGTTCGAGATGATCAGGGTTCGCAAGAACGGCCAGCCCGGCGGCGTCAACCTCAACACCCAGCGGCCCCCGACCTCGGACCTGGCGGTGCGCCAGGCCATCAGCCACGCGCTCGACCGAGAGGCGCTCAACACGGCGGTTGCCGCGGGCACGAACTATCCCGCGTCCCACATCCTCGAAGAGCGGATGGGCGAGTGGGTGAACCCGAGGGCGCGCTTCCCGATGTATGACCCGAGCAAGGCCAGGCAGCTCCTGGACCAGGCCGGGTGGGTGGCCGACAAGGACGGCGTCCGGACGAAGAGCGGGCAGCGCCTCGAGCTGACCGGAGTGTGCCTGCCCGAGCTGCAGCAGACGATGACGCTCATCCAGTCGCAGCTCAAGGACATCGGTATCCAGATGAGCGTGCAGCCTGGCTCGTCGTCGCAGGTGGTCGAGACGGTCCGGAGCGGGAACTACCACGTGGCCTGGGTGATTCGCGCCGGCTGGACCAACGAGGACCCGTACCTTCTCTACTCGCTCAACCACAGCAAGAACATCCCGCCGAAAGGCACGAGTAACACCTCGCGCGTGACCCTTCCCGAGGTCGACACCCTGCTCGAGACCGCGGCGATCACGGCCGACCCGGCCAAGCGCAGGGATCTCTACTACAAGGCGCAGGAGCGCCTCGTCCAGTACGTGCCGTTCGTGCCGCTGCTCTCGTACAACCTGAACATCGCAGTGGTGAAAGGTGTCCACGGATTGATGCCGGACATCCGTGGCACTTACACGTACTTCAACGACGTCTGGATCGACCGATCGCTGCAGGGGAAGTGAGATGGCTGACGAGTCCCCGGTCCTGGTCGAGGTCGAGGCTGGCGTCGCCGTGGTCACGCTCAACAGGCCGCAGAAGCTCAACGCGCTGAACGCCGCCCTCTGGGCCGAGCTCGACCGCCGCGTGGAGGAGCTGGGCGCGAGCGACGCCGTCCGCGCCGTCGTGCTCACCGGAGCCGGACGTGCGTTTTGCGCCGGCGCGGACCTCTCGGGCGGCGACGGGCGGCGGAGCGCCACGCAGATTCTCGAGTCGTACGAGGAGATCGCGAAGCGGCAGCTCCGGCTGTGGAACCTGCCGCAACCCGTCGTGGCGGCGGTCCACGGCTACTGCCTGGGGCGCGGCATGGAGCTGGCCCTCTGGTGCGATATCGTCGTCGCGTCCGCGGATGCTCGCTTCGGGGAGCCCGAGATCCGCGACGGCTCGTTCGTCGCCAGCGTCATTCCGTGGCTCACGAATCCGCAGCGCGCGAAGCTGCTCATGCTGACGGGCGACACGATCACGGCGCAGCAGGCCGCGGCGATGGGTCTCGTCGCCGACGTCGTGCCGGAAGGCGGCGCCCTGACGGCGGCGAAACAACTCGCCGGCCGGCTCGCGCACTTGCCGAGCGGGGCGGCTCGCGCGGTGAAGCGATACGTCGGAGCCGTG
>QHRT01000530.1 GCA_003220195.1 Candidatus Rokuibacteriota bacterium
CGCGCTGCTCGGTCTGACGTCGAACTACGTCGAGGTCAGCTTCGACGGCCCCGACTCGTTGATGCGCCGCCTGGTCCCGGTCGAGGTGACCGCGGCCTATCCCAACCGGACTCTCGCGAGGCTCGCGTGACGACGCCAGCGGTCGGCGTGATCGGAGGCAGCGGGCTCTACGAGCTGGAGGGCCTGACGGACGTCAGATGGCGCCGGGTACGCACGCCGTTTGGCGATCCGTCGGACGAGTTCTGCGAGGGGCGGCTCGGCGACCGGCGCGTCGTCTTCTTGCCCCGCCACGGCCGCGGTCATCGTCTGATGCCGGGCGAGCTCAACTTCCGCGCGAACGTCTGGGCGCTCAAGTAGCTCGGCGTGGAGTGGGTCATCTCGATTTCCGCCGTCGGCAGCATGAAGGAGCAGATCCGTCCGCTCGACCTGGTCATTCCCGACCAGTTCTTCGATGCGACGAAACGCCGGGTGTCGACCTTCTTCGGAGACGGCATCGTGGCCCACGTCGGCATGGCGGATCCGATCTGCCCCGCGCTCGCCGCGACGCTCGAGAAGGCCGCCCGCGCGACCGGCGCGACGGTGCATCGCGGCGGCACCTACGTCTGCATCGAAGGCCCGCAGTTCTCCACGAAGGCGGAGTCACGGATCTACCGGAGCTGGGGCGTCGACGTGATCGGGATGACGAACATGCCGGAGGCGAAGCTCGCCCGCGAGGCCGAGCTGTGCTACGCGACGCTGGCGCTCGCGACGGACTACGACGTGTGGCACGAGACGCACGAGGTGGTGAGCGTCGAGGCCGTCATCCAGAATCTGCTCCAGAACGTCGCCACCGCGAAGGACGTGTTGCGACGGGCGATCCCGGCGGTGAACGGGCCGCGCGACTGCGGCTGCGCCGAGCTCCTGAAGAACGCGGTCATCACGTCGCCGGCCGCGTTTCCGTTGACGACCCGCCGTCGGCTCGACCTGCTCCTGTCGAAGTACTATCCGCCGGCGGATCTGAAGAAGCGCGCGGCGGTGCGCCGGGATCCGCGCCGTGGGTGACCTGCTGGTCGTCGGCTCGGTCGCGCTCGACTCCGTCCAGACGCCGTTCGGCAAGGTCGAGGACGTGCTGGGCGGGTCGGCGACGTTCTTCTCGTACGCGGCCAGCTTCTTCACCCGGGTGAGGCTCGTCGCCACGATCGGTGACGACTTCCCGGCCGCGCACGTGGTACTCCTGCGCGAGCGCGGCGTCGACGTGACCGGGCTCACGCAAGCCCACGGCCGCACGTTTCGCTGGTCGGGCCGCTACGGCTACGACCTGAACGAGGCGCAGACGCTCGACACCCAGCTCAACGTCTTCGCCGAGTTCCGACCGTCGCTCGGGGACGGGCTGCGCCGCGTTCCCTACGTCTTCCTCGCGAACATCGACCCCGAGCTCCAGCTCGACGTCGTGACGCAGATGGCGGAGCGCCCGCGACTGGTCGCGCTCGACACGATGAACTTCTGGATCCAGGGCAAACGCCCGGCGCTCAGGCGCGTCCTTCGCGAAGTCGACGTGATCACGATCAACGACGCCGAAGCACGCCAGCTCGCCGAGGAGCCGAATCTCGTGAAGGCCGCGAGGGTCATCGCGTCGATGGGCCCTCGTATCGTCGTCATCAAGCGCGGCGAGTATGGCGCGGTGCTGGTGGCCGATGGCGCGTTCTTCATCGTGCCGGCGTTCCCGCTCGAATCCGTGTACGATCCGACGGGCGCCGGCGACACGTTCGCCGGCGGGTTCATGGGATACCTCGCCGGTCAGGAGGAGCTCGACCGCGCCGCCATGCGCCGCGCGATGGTCTACGGCTCGGTCATGGCGTCGTTCACGGTCGAGGACTTTTCGCTGAACCGCCTGACCCGCCTGACGCCGCCGGAAATTCAGGAGCGCTACGCCGCGTTCCACGAGCTCGTGCGGCTGGAGGGCTAGGAGCATGAGCGCGCCGATGGAGAAATACGACCGCTTGCTCGAGATCTTGAAATCTTTCGAGAGCGTCGTGGTGGCGTTTTCCGGCGGCGTCGACTCGACGCTGCTCGCGCGCGCCGCGCACGACGCGCTCGGCGTCCGCGCCGTGCTGGTGACCGCGGACTCGGAGACGTACCCGGCGCGCGAGCTGGACGAGGCGAAACGGCTCGGCGCGGGGCTCGGGATGCGTCACGTGATCGTGCAGACGCGCGAGCTCGACAACCCCGACTACGCCCGCAATCCGGTGAACCGCTGCTTCTTCTGCAAGGAAGAGCTGTTCACGAAGCTCGCCCCGATCGCCGCGCGGGAGGGCTGTCGAGCGCTCGTGTACGGCGCGAACATGGACGATCTCGGGGACCACCGGCCCGGCATGCAGGCGGCGAAGACGATGGGGGTCCGGGCGCCGCTGATCGACGCCGAGCTCTGGAAGAGCGAGATCCGCGAGCTGTCGCGCGAGCTCGGCCTGCCGACCTGGGACAAGCCGTCGTTCGCGTGCCTGTCGTCGCGGTTCCAGTACGGCGATCGCATCACGCCGGAGAAGCTGCGGCAGATCGATGCCGCGGAGGAGTTGGAACTTCCTCTCGAGGACGTGCCCCGACTGTGGGAAGCCGGTCGACACGAACAGATCGTGCGGCGCTTCCGCGAGCTCGGCTACGTCTTCGTCACCGTGGATCTCGCGGGCTTCCAGTCCGGAAGCGCGAACCTCTTGCTGGGCCTCGGCCGGTCGAGCGAGAGGAAAGTGAACGCGTAGCGTGGATCGAGCGGCGATCCGCCGGCTCCTCCTCGAGGTGCGCGCGGGTGAGACCGACGTCGAGGCGGCACTCACGCGACTCCGTCGACTGCCGTACGACGATCTCGGGTTCGCGAAGATCGATCACCACCGGGCCCTTCGCAGTGGGGCGCCGGAGGCGGTCTTCTGCCCGGGAAAGACGCCGGAGCAAGTCGTCGCGATCGTGCGACATCTCGGCGAGCATCATACGAACGTTCTCGCCACCCGCGCGGACGGTCCGGTGGCGCAGGCCGTGGCGGAAGCCGGACTGTCCCACGTCTACCACGAGCGTGCTCGTCTGCTGGTCGTGCGGCCCGAGCCGGGCGATGGCGTGGGACTCGTGGTCGTTGCCGCGGCCGGCACCGCGGATCTGCCCGTCGCCGAGGAGGCGGCGCTCGTCAGCGAGGCCCTCGGCAACCGCGTGGAGCGCGTGTACGACTGCGGGGTGGCCGGTCTCCACCGATTGCTCGATCACCTCGAGCTGCTCGCCGAGGCCAACGTCATCGTCGCGGTTGCCGGGATGGAAGGCGCCTTGCCGAGCGTGATCGGCGGCCTCGTCGACCGTCCCGTGGTCGCGGTACCCACCAGCGTCGGGTATGGCGCCTCGTTCGGCGGCATCGCCGCCCTCCTCGCGATGCTGAACTCGTGCGCGCCGGGAGTGTCGGTGGTCAACATCGACAACGGCTACGGCGCCGCGGTCCAGGCGAGCCAGATCAACCACCTGGTCGCGAAGGTCCGCTAGCTTCGGGTCTTTGTGAGAGTCGTCTACTTCGACTGTCCGAGCGGGGCGTCGGGGGACATGATCCTCGGCGCGCTGGTCGACGCGGGCGTCCCGGTCGACGCCCTCCGCGCGGAGCTGGGAAAGCTGCCGCTCGACGGTTGGACTCTCGAGGCCCGCCAGGTGCACCGCGGCGCCTTCCGCGCGACCAAGGTCGACGTGGCGATCGGCGAGGACGTGGACCATCCGCATCGATCGCTGGCGGACGTCCTCGACGTCCTGGAGCGCGGCGATCTGAGCGAGGAGATCAGGTCTGCCGCGACGCGCATCTTCACGCGCCTCGCGGACGCGGAAGCGCGTGCCCACGGCACCACGCCCGATACGGTGCGGTTTCACGACGTCGGCGCGGTGGACGCGATCATCGACGTGACGGGTGCGGTGATCGGCCTCACGTTGCTCGGCGCCGATCGAGTCCACGTGTCGGCGCTCCCGCTCGGGAGCGGATTCGTCGATGGGCCCCACGGCCGGATTCCAATTCCGGCGCCCGGCACGGCGGAGCTCCTGCGCGGGTTTCCGGTCGTGGACACCGGTGTTCGTGCCGAGCTCGTGACGCCGACCGGCGCCGCCATCCTCACCACGCTCGCGCGAGCGGGCGGACGACTGCCGGCGATGACGATCACCGCCGTCGGTTATGGCGCCGGGACGAGGGAATTGCAAGACACGCCAAACGTGCTGCGTTGCCTGGTCGGGGACGCCGCCGAGCTGCCGGGACGCGAAACGATCACGCAGATCGAGGCCACCATCGACGACATGTCGCC
>QHRT01000524.1:0-9909 GCA_003220195.1 Candidatus Rokuibacteriota bacterium
CGCCTTCAGCGAAGAAGACGCCATCGAAGAGCAGCGTGTGGAAATGCGGGTTCACATTCAATCCGCCCCCCAAAGCGCTGGATGACCGTCACGCATCCCGATCGTCCGTCGCGGATCCCGTATCGGCCCGCGCGGTGGCGCTGGAAACCCAGCAGCACCCGCACGTAGACGCCGAGCACCGCGCGCGCCAGCCCGTGATCCCATGCCAGGAGATAGCGAAGACGGTACGGCAGGCTCAGCAGCCACTGGCGCACGGGCACTCGCGGCAGCACCTCGTCGACAAGACGGGCAGCGCACTCGGTCATGCGCCGGCCGCCGCAGCTCGGGCAGAAGCCGCGGCCCTTGCAGGAAAACGGCACGAGTCGCTCGAACGCGCAGTCGATGCACCGCAGGCGCGCGAAGCCGTGCGCCAGGACCCCGCAGGTCAGGAAGTCTCTGAACTCTTGCTCCACGAACTGCGGCAAGGGGGATCCGTCGGCCTGACCCTTGGCGGTTTCGAGGAACGCCTCGAGGTGCTCGTCGATCACGCGGTACAGCACGGCGTGCTCGGCGTCGCGCGGCCGGTAGTCCGCGGCCGTGAGGAGCATAGCGGCGACATAGACTCGGGATGAGAATCCCGACAATGCCCAAAGACGGATACGCCACAGCCCTTGGGGGCGGCCGAAGAAGGATCGCTACCGCTTGACGCCCGCGCTCTCAGGTTTCTACACCCCGAGGTAGTCGCGGCGGATTCGCTCGTCCGCGCGGATGGCGGCGGCGGGGCCCGCGTAGCAGATCGCGCCCTTGTCGATCACGTACGCGCGGTCGCTCAGGCCGAGCGCGAAGTCCGCGTTCTGCTCCGCGAGCAGGATCGTTTCGCCCTCGGCCTTGAGGTGACGGATCTGCTCGCCGAGGGCCTTCACGATCAGCGGGGAGAGGCCAGCCGTCGGCTCGTCGAGGAGCAGGAGGTCGGGGTTGCCCATGAGCGCGCGCCCGATCGTCAGCATCTGCTGCTCCCCACCGGACAGGAGTCCGCCCTTTCGGTCCTTGCAGGCCTCCAGGCGCGGGAAGGTCCCGAGGATCTTCTCGACGGTCCATTCGCTCCGTCCGTCGCGGCCACGCTTCTCCGCGAGCTCCAGATTCTCCACCACCGACAGGTCGGGGAAGATGCGGCGATCCTCGGGGACGAGTCCGATGCCTCGCCAGGCGATGACGTGCGGCGGCTTGCCGGCGAGATCTTCGCCGCGGAAGAGGACCCGCCCGCGCCGTGGCGGAGTCAGGCCCATGATCGAGAGGATCGTCGTCGTCTTGCCGGCGCCGTTCCGCCCGAGGAGGCACACGACCTCGCCGGCATCGAGCGACAGCGAGACGCCGAAGAGCGCCTGGAAGACGCCGTAGAAGGTGTCGATCGCCTCGACCTCGAGGATCATGTGGTGTCCCCGAGGTAGACACGCCGCACTTCGTCATTCGCCCGGATGTCCTCGGGCTTGCCCTCGGCGATGAGGCGGCCGAAGTGCAACACCGCGATCCGCTCGGCGATGGAGAAGACCACGTCCATCTTGTGCTCGGTGAAGAGGAGCGTCAGCCTCTGCTCGCGTCCGAGGCGCTGGATCAGCTCGATGGTCGAGGCGGTCTCCGTCGGCGACATGCCGCACGTCGGCTCGTCGAGGAGCAGGAGCTTGGGACGTGCCGCCAGCGCGATGCCGAGCTCGAGCCGCTTCCGGTCTCCCGCTGACAGGGTGCCAGCGAGCGACCGTGCAGAGCCGGCGAGCCCCACCATCGCGAGGAGCTCTTCGGTCTCGTCCCGCTCGAGCCGGAGCGCCGTCGACAGGAAGTCGAGCGACCGTTTCTTCTGGACCAGCACCATCGTCTGCACGTTCTCGGCGACGCTCATCTGGGGGAAGACGTGCGTCTTCTGGAACGAGCGCACGAGACCGAGCCGCGCGGCGCGATGCGGCGGTAGGCCCGTGATGTCCTGACCGTCGAAGATCACGCGGCCCTCGTCCGGCGTGACGTACCCGGTGATCAGGTTGAAGAACGTGGTCTTGCCCGCGCCGTTCGGACCGATGATGCACGCCAGCTCGCCCTCGCGCACCTGGACGTCCACGCGGCTGACCGCCTGCACGCCGCCGAAGGACTTCGACACCGACTGGGCGTGGAGCAGGCTCATGGCGCCCCGAGCCGGCTCATGGCGCCGGGCGGCGGGCCAGGAGCCCGGTGACGCCGCGCGGCAGCGTGAAGATCAGCAGCAGGATCACCGACCCCATCACGATGGGCCAGTACACGCTCTTCACCCCGAGCACGTGCCAGAACTTCGAGGTGGTCTGCTCGAGCAGGATGAAGATCGCGGCGCCGACGGCGGGGCCGAGGAACTGGTGGATGCCGCCGAGGAGGATCGCGAAGAGCGGCTCGGCGGACTTCGACCAGAACAGGAGGTTGGGGAACACCGCCTTGTTCACCGGAACGAAGAGCGCGCCGGCCAGGCCACAGAAGAAGCCCGCGATCGTGAACGCGACGGTTGTCGCGGATAGCGCGGATCGCGTACCCGAAGGGCGAGTGGACGACGCGCCACATCAAGCCGAGCCCGACGATCGTCATGGCCAGCGTGAAGTAGTAGTACGCGGTCGCGTCGTGGAAGAGCGCGGGGATCGGAACGCCGTGCAATCCGTCGTCGCCGCCGGTCACGCTCACCCACTGGAAGACGATCGAGTAGAGGAGCTGGGCGAAGCCGAGCGTGAGCATCGCGAAGTAGATGATGGTGAGCCGGACGCAGAAGAAGCCGACCACCGCCGCGAAGAGCGCGGCGCAGAGCGGCGCCGCCACGAAGCCGACGACGAAGGGAACGCCGACGCTCATGACGAGGAGCGCGAGCGTGTACGCGCCGATGCCATAGTAGGCGGCCTGGCCGAACGAGATCATCCCGCCGTAGCCGAAGAGGAGATTGGTCGCGACGGAGAAGATCGCCATCACGAGGATCTCGGTCGTGAGCTGGACGTAGAAGGTCGGCACGAGCGCGGGCAGGAGGATCAGGAAGGCGACGAGCGCGAGCAGGCCCGCCGCCAACCGTCCCCGCATCACGCGCGCTCCTTCTCGGGCTTCCCGAGGAGCCCCCACGGCCGGATGACGAGGACGACCGTCATCGCCAGGAAGAGCGAAGCGAGCGCCACGCGGGGGAAGATCAGGATGCCGAACGCGTACAGCTCGCCCATCAGCAGCGCGCCGAGCAGCGCGCCCAGGATCGAGCCCATGCCGCCCACCACGACCACCACGAAGCACTCGACGATGATCTCCACGTCCATGCCGAGCGTGATGGAGCCCATCGGCGCCATCAGCCCACCCGCCAGCCCGGCGAGCCAGCAGCCAAGGCCGAAGACCAGCGAGTACATCCGCGGGACGTTGATCCCTAACGCCGACACCATGTGGCGGTCGTAGACGACCGCGCGGATGGTCTTGCCGAGCTTCGTCCGGTAGAGGAGGAGCCAGAGGCCGACGCCGATGAGCGCGGCCACCACGATCAGGAAGATGATGTAGACAGGCACGGGCTTGCCGAAGACGAACACCGGACCGCCGAGGACCGCGGGCCGGCTCAGCGAGCGATACTCCTCGCCCCAGATGAAGCGAACGACGTCGGAGAAGACCAGCACGAGCCCGTACGTCAGGAGCAACTGGTACTCGAGCTCTCTCGCGTAGACCCGCCGGAAGAACGCGTACTCGACCAGGCCGCCGAAAATGCCGGTGGCGATCGGGGCCACGACGAGGGCCACCCAGAAGCCGACGGCCGGGTAGTCCGCGAGCGCGGTCACGACGGCGTAGGCCAGGTAGGCCGAGATCATGTAGAACGAGCCGTGCGTGAAGTTGATCACGCGCAGCGCGCCGAAGATCAACGACAGGCCCGAGGCCAGGAGAAAGAGGATCATCCCCCGACTCAGACCGGAGAGGAACTGGACGACGAGATCGGCGAGGTCTATTTCTTGACCTTCTCGCGTTCCTTCTCGATGTCGGCGACGGGACGCCAGATCTGCTCCGCCTGGAACGTTTGCACGTCGGTGAGGATCTTGAACGAGTACGCCGGCGTCTTCTTCACGATGCCCGCGTAGTAGGGCACCGACCCCATGTGATCCTCTTTCCGGAAGTAGACGTCACCGCGGAGCGTCTTGAACTTCCGCCCGGACTCGAGCACGTCGACGATCTTCTCCCGGTCGAGCGACTTGGCCGCCTCGGCCGCCTGCCCGAAGACGGAGACGCAGTCGTACGCCTGGAGCGCCCAGTCGGACGGGTAGTCCTTGGTCTTCGCGCGGTACTTCTCGATGAAGTCGCCGATCTCCTTGGTCTTGATCGCGTAGAAGGGCGCGCGGGTGTGTCCCATCACGCCCTCGATCATGTCAGCGCCAAGGACGCGGAGGGTGTCCAGCTCGGAGAGCCAGATGAGCCGCGTCTTGTCGAAGAGCCCGTACGGCTTCGCCTGCTTCAGGAACGCGACGATGTCCCCGCCCCAGAGGATCGAGTGGCCAGGATGCCGGTGATGTACGAGGTGAAGTCCGGCTCCCCGAGCTTGGGCCAGAACTCCTTCGCGATCTCGACATCGGGGCGGAGCTTGGTGAGCTTCGCGGTGAACGCTGCTGCCACGGTCCGGCCGTAGTCGTAATCCGGGCCGATGACGACGTAGCGCTTCCACTCCTTCCGCTCGGCGGCCCGGGTCGCCACCATCGTGCCTTCCATGAAGGTGTTGGGGACGAGCTGGAAGATGTAGCGGTGGCCACGCTCGACGGTCATGCGCTCGGTGTTCGCGGTGTGCATGCAGATCGGGACCTTGTGTTCCTTCGCCACCTCGGACATCGCGAGCCCGACGGCGGAGGAGACTGGCCCGATCGCCAGGTCGATCTTTTCGTTCAGGACCAGCTCCTTCAGCTCGCGAGCGCCGATCTCGGGCCGGAGCTTCGAATCGCGGACGATCAACTCGACCTTCCGTCCGAGCAGACCGCCTCTCTTGTTCAGGTCCTCGATCCCCACCTCCATGCCAATGACACCGGCCTTGGCAATGAGCGCGCCGAGTCCGGTCAGGTCGGTCGCGGTCCCGATCTTGATCGTCTGCGCGTGAGCAGTTCCTACCACGGTGACCAGGACGGCGAGGACGATCCCGAGCGTGCGAATGATCGGCATTCAGCCCTCCCTTGGACGTTGGATCCAGTGAAGCGGCCCGATTCTATCCCGAGGCGGAGCGAGCCACCAGACGCCGTGCTGTCGTAATCGCTTCAATTTGTTCGGCTCCGTACCGGCACTGGCATTGCCACCGGCACCGGCATTGCTCTTTCTCAGCCCCGGTCCGCTCAGATCGCGGGTCTTGCCCTTGCGGCGCGGTCCGCGAAAAACACTCCGTCTGCATCGACCGACCATCTGTCGTCCGAGGCCGATGCGACGGATCGGGAGGGTCATGATGAGAGCTCATCGTGTCTGGTCCGTAGTGGGCATCGCGCTGGCGATCGCGCTCGGCTCGGCGGGTGCAGGCTGCGCAGCGGATGTCAACGTCAACGTCGGTCCGTCGCAGCCTCCGGCTTCCGTGACGGGGCGGCCGTCGTCGCCTGCTGTAACGGTGCAGCCGCAAGCCCCGGTCGTGGTCCAGCCGGCACCGGCTCCCGTGGTGGTCCAGCCGAACGCGCCGGTCGTCGTGCAGCCGTCGACGCCTCCTCCACCGCCGGCCTCGACCACGGTCGTGGTGCCGGGCGCGACACCGCCCCCGCCTGCGGGGACCACGACGGTCGTCGTGCCGCAGCAGCAGCTGCCGACGATTCAGGCGGAGGATATCGAAGCCAACCAGGTCCGGGCCCAGACGATCTACGCCAACAAGATCAAGGCCTCGGAGATCCAGGGCGTGGTTCATCAGTCGAAGTCGGTCAAGATCGACCACGGCAAGGGTGATATCAAGGCGCCGTCGGTCGAGGGGTCGGTCATCTACGCCGATACGATCAAGGCGTACAGGGTGACCGCGGACCAGATCTTCGTGCGGGATCTGGAGCGCCGGTAAGTCATCCCGAGAGGCGGGTCGTGAGGTCAATCCCTCACGGCCCGTCTCGTTCACATCCGACGCGGCTTCCCGCCGCGATCCGTTCAGCCCGCAGCCGGGCTAGACTCTCGCCGTGCCGCCTTCGCTTGCGCTCGCGGTCGTCACGCTGGGGCACGCGCTCGGATCGTTCGCCGTCCTGTCCGTCGCGCCGCTCTCGCCGTATCTCGTCGACGCGCTGCACCTGAGCCGCGCACAGGTCGGCTGGCTCTTGCCCGCGGTCTATCTCGGCGGTGTCCTCATGTCGTTGCCGTCGGGCTGGCTCACCGACCGTCTCGGCGTGCGCCTGACGCTCTCGTTCGGTCTCACCGTCATCGGCCTGATGCTGGCGATCGCGACGCTGAGCGGGACGCTCGCGCCGCTGCTGGTCTGTCTCGTTCTCGCAGGCTTCGGCTTCAGCGTGCTCAATCCGGCGACCGGAAAGGCGATCGGGCTCACGATGGGCGGCGTGATCGCATCGCTCGTGCTCCCTGCGGTCGCTCACGATCTCGGCTGGCGCGCAGCGCTCTGGACCGCCGCGGCCGTGGCGCTCGGCTGCGCCGTGTTCGTCGCGCTCTCCTATCGCGCGGCGCCGGTCGTCGGCGTGACCCGACCCGCGGCGCGGCCGCGCCTGGGCGAGCTGTCCGTGTATCTGCGCCGTCCTGGCGTGATCGTCGTGTTCGTGTGCGGCTTCGCCCTCTCCATCGTGCAGTCGTCGTTGCTCGCCTATCTCGCCCTCTTTGCGAAGGAGACGCTCTCCGTGTCGGCGATCGTCGCCGGTCAGCTGCTGGCGCTGGCGCAGATCGGTGGCACGGCGGGGCGCCTCGGCTGGGGATTCATCAGCGATCGCTACTTCGGAAGCCGCCGCAGGCCCGGCATCGTCGTGAACGCGCTCTTCGCGGCGGGCGCGTATCTGCTGTTCGCGTTCGGCGCGCGGCTTCCGCTCGCGGCTTTCGTGCCGCTCGCGTTCGTCGCCGGCGCCGGCGCGTTCGGCTGGGTCGGGCTCTACTTCGCGCTGGTGGCCGAGATCGGCGGCGCGCGGCACGCCGGGCTCCTGACCGGTGTTTCGGTGATGTTCGCGTGGAGCGGCGTGCTCGTGGGCCCACCGCTCTTCGGGCTCCTGCTCGAAGCGAGCGGCGGCTACGCCGTGCCCTGGCTGACGCTCGTGGCCGTCGCGGCGGCGGTCGCGATCGGGCTGCCACGACCGCAGCCGCTCGTGCAGCGCGAGCCGGAATCGTCACGCCTATTTGCACGGGTGGCGGACGTCAGCGATGATCGCGCGGCGAGCTCGTAGCCCGGCGAGGAGAACTCCATGACCGCATCGTCACTGAAGCAGCGTCTCTGGGACGCGATCGACCGGCGCGCCGACGAGATCGTCGGGATCGGCGAAAGGATTCGCCGCCACCCCGAGCTCGGCTTCAAGGAAGTCAAGACCGCGCGTCTCGTCGAGGACACGTTTCAGTCCCTCGGTCTCGAGCCGCGGACGGGGCTCGCGCTCACGGGCGTCCGCGCCGACGTTCGCGGACGGGCGGGTGCCGGTCCGACGTTCGCGCTCATCGGTGAGCTGGACGCGCTCACGGTCGCCGGTCACCCCGGGGCAGATCCGACGACCGGCGCCGTTCACGCGTGCGGTCACAACGCGCAGATCGCGGGAATGCTGGGCGCGGCCATGGCGCTCGTCGACACGGGCGCCGCGGAGCACCTGGCGGGAAGGGTGGCGCTCTTCGCGGTTCCGGCGGAAGAAGGCGGCGATCTCGAGTGGCGGCTCGCGCAGGCGCGCGCGGGAAGGATCGAGCTCTTCGGCGGCAAGGCGGAGCTGATCCGGCTCGGCCACTTCGACGACGTCGACCTCGCGATGATGATCCACACGTCACCGCGGCCGGAGGACGGCAAGGTGTCCGTGCCCCGCTCGAACAATGGACGATTCGGGAAGCTGGCGCGATTCGTGGGACGCGCGGCCCATGCCGGCAGCGCGCCGCACCGCGGCGTGAACGCGCTCTATGCGGCGCACATCGCGCTGATGGCGATCAACGCCGTTCGCGAGACGTTCCAGGACGACGACACGATCCGCGTGCATCCGATCCTCACGCACGGCGGCTCGCAGGTGAACGTGATCCCGGGCGAGGCGCGCATCGAGAGCTACGTCCGGGGCCGCGGGGCCGGCGCGATCATCGACGCCAACCGCAAGGTCGATCGCGCGCTGCGAGCGGGCGCGCTCGCGCTCGGCGCAACGGTCGAGATCGAGACCTTGCCCGGCTATCTGCCGCTCGATTGCGACGCCACGATGACGCGCTACTTCCGCGAGAACGCGGTCGCGATGGTCGGCGCCGAACACTATCGCGAGGTCGGCCACCGCACCGGCTCGACCGACATGGGCGATGTGAGCCAGATCATGCCGGTGCTCCATCCCTACATGGGCGGCGCGCGCGGCACGGGCCACGGTCCGGACTACGAGATCGTCGATCCGACGCTCGCGTACGTCATGCCGGCGAAGGCGCTGGCGGCGATGGTCGTCGACATGCTGGGCGATGGTGCGGCGGGCGCGCGCGACGTGCTGACGCACGCGCGGCCGGAGGTGTTCGACGGCAGCGCGTAGCTACTGCTCTGGCGCCAGGCTCCGGATCATGGTCAGCAAGTCGAACGGGCTGAACGGCTTCGCGAGGTAGGCGGTCGCCCCGGCGTCTTTGGCCTTCTGGTCGTCGCCGCTGAGCGCGAACGAGGTGAGGGCGATGATCGGCGTCTCGGCGGTTTCGGGCGTCCCGCGGAGCGCACGGATGGCGTCGAGACCGGAGACCTTCGGAAGCTGGATGTCCATCAGAATCAACTCCGGGTGCTGCTCGCAGGCCGCCGCAATCCCGGCCTCTCCGTCTGGTGCCTCGATCAACCGGTAGGACGTACGACGGAGCAAATCGCGGACGATCTTCCGGTTCAGCTCGTTGTCCTCCACGTAGAGGATGGTCTTCGAGCTCATCCCGTCTTCGCTCCTTCCACTCGCAAGGGAATCTCGAAGGCGAACGTCGACCCCTTCCCGAGCTCGCTCTCGACCCAGATGCGGCCGCCGTGCATCTCGACGAACTTCTTGGTGATGCTCAGCCCGAGTCCACTCCCGCCGAACTCCGTGGCGATCGTCGGGTCGGCCTGCCGAAACTCGCCGAACACGGTGGCGAGCTGGTCCCCCGCAATCCCGATGCCGGTATCCGCGACGCGGTAGACGAGGGCATCACCCCGACGGTTCGCGGAAATCTCGACGCGCCCCTGACGTGTGAACTTCAACGCATTGCCGGCGAGGTTCGTCAGACACTGGGTGATGCGCCCGGCGTCGCCACGCGCCAGCGGCACATCTTCGGGAACCGCGGTCACGAAGTCGAGCCCTTTCTCCTCGGCCAACGAGCGGAGGGAGTTCTTGACCCTCTCGACCGTCTCCTGCACCGAGTAGTCCGCGAGCGCCAGCTCCATGAGCCCCGCCTCGATCTTCGAGAGGTCGAGGACGTTGTTGATCAGGCGCAGGAGGTGTTTGCCGCTGTCCTGAATGTCCGTCAGCGGCCCCTTCAGCTCCGGGCCCACGTCCCCGTAGATCCCGCCGAGGATCATCTCGTTGAACCCGAGAATCGCGTTCATCGGCGTCCGCAGCTCGTGGCTGACGCTCGCGAGGAAGTCGGACTTGTGGCGACTGGCGATCTCGAGCTGCTGACTTTTCTCCTCGAGCTCCTGGACTTTTTGCTGCAGGTCCTCGTTCAGGACTCGCAGCTCCGCGTACAGCCGGTTGAGCTCCGCGCTCATCTTGTTGACGTACTCCGCCAGCTCGCCGAACTCGTCGCGATTCTCCACCCGGACCTTGGTCGAGAAGTCCGCGGCGCCGACGCGCTCGAGACCGCGGCCAATCTCCTTGACCG
>QHRT01000524.1:10003-10888 GCA_003220195.1 Candidatus Rokuibacteriota bacterium
GCCAGATCGACGTTCACCTCGTTGATCAAAGCCCACAGCGGTGCCATCACCGCACGTTGCAGCGGGTCCAGGGACGAGAGCAGAGCGTGCGCCTCGGCGCGGCGGCCGCCGCGATAGAGCTCCATCAGGCGCAGCGTGGCGCTGTTCACGTCGTTGAACCGTCTGTCCACCTCCTGTATGGCCGCCAGGTGCTTCTCGGTCTCCCTGAAGAGGGCGCTGCCAATGGCCCCGACGGACTCGAACGGGTGCGCCGGGGGCGGGAAGGTTCTCAGGTGGTTCAACTCGGCCCCGATCCTTTTGCTCAAGGTCGTGGCCTCTTGAATGGCGGCTTCGTCGAGGGAGGTCGACAGGCGGGAAAAGGTCTCGGACTGGGCCCGGAGACTCCCCTCCACGCGCAGGAGGTGATCGAGCCAGTGCTGCTTGGCGCGTCCCGCGTGGGTCTGGACGTGCATTTCGTTCGTCGCCGCAAAGCCGAGCCATCCCACGACGAAGATCATCACCCCCAGGATGAAGAACCCGACGAGGAGCTTGATCTGGAAGCTGGCTCGACGCCTCGCGATCACATTCGCCGTGCGCGAACCGAGCTTCGTCTGCGCGTGGTAGAGCCACGCCTGGAGCGCCGCGAGCAGCGTGCCCACCGGCAGGAACAAGGGCAGGGTCCAGGGGACACGGGAGATCAGCATTCCGTCGGGCATCTTCGCGTTGAAGACCCACGGAAACGGCAGCGCCCCGGGCAGTGAGAAGAACATCACCTTTGGCGGCACGAAGAAGGGGCTGTCCATGAGGACCACCGCCAGACTCCAGAGCGGAGGTCCGGGATGCGGCGGAACGAACGTTGCGCCGAGGATCGACAGCACCACGATCGTCGTCACGGTTACCACTGCG
>QHRT01000525.1 GCA_003220195.1 Candidatus Rokuibacteriota bacterium
GTGCAAAAAGGGTCCCAGCGCCAGCACGAAGAACGCCACCGCGGCGATGACGTAGAGCCGCGTCTTCTCCCACGGCATACGCACAATCCCCCATAGGGAAAGGACCAGCAACACATACCCGAGATAGACGGTCTTCTCGTACGGATTCCCGGTGAATCGTCGGTAGAGCGGGTCACTCCATTTCCCGAAGACCGGGTTCGTGGGGCTCGGCACGAAGAACGCCAGCAAATCGGCGGCGTAGATGTTGGACTCGGCCAGCGGCCGATTGACGACGCCATCGTAGCTGGCGGGGCTCAGGATCGCCGGCAGCACGAAGGGCGATGCCATCGCAAGAAAAACGACCGTGGCGACGGCGGCGCGGCGCAGCACGGCCGCGGCGATCCGGGTGCAATACCACCACACGCCGGTGCTGATGGCCAGCACGAGGGCGCAGGCGATGCACCGCCCGGTGGTCGGCTCGTCCATCGCCTTGAGGAGAGCCAGGGCAAAGAAGGGGACGAGACACGAGGCGATCAGGAGCGGGAGATGCTCGCGCGCATGGAGCATCCGATACGAGGAGAACATGTAGAGGGCGCCAGAGACGAACGCGATCGGCGCGTGAAGGCCGAGGAAGCGCGCGAGCCGATACATCGCGTACCCCGCCAGGACGAACGAGAGCAACCACACGACGTTGTACGCGACGGTGACGCCGACGATCGACGCGAGCGCCGCTGCGGGGACGAGGATCACGCCGAAGCCCGTGAGGAACGGCATGTCGAACCCGATCGGGTAGAACACGAGGTCGGTCCAGAGGAGCGGAGGCGGAAACGTCGCGAGGGCGCGCTTGAAGTACCAGACGATCCACAGCGCATGCCACGGGTCGCCGTCGCCCGGATACCAGCCCTCGATCTGGTGATCGATGGGTATCGCCCGCGTCAAGACCGACGCGACCGGATACGTCATGACGAGCGTCGCGATCGCGAAGCCGGCCAGGACCACCAGATGCTGGAGGAGCACAGTGGCGCGGAGCCGTGGGGGACGCCTGAACATCATCCTGGTTGGAATACCCTGATTTCCCGAGCTATTCTAAGCGACGTCGACCATGAAGCTCTCCATCATCATGCCGGTCTACAACGAGATCGACACCATCGGCGAGGTCATCCGCCGCGTCCGTGAGGCGCCGGTCGAAGCCCAGCGCGAGCTCATCGTCGTCGACGATTGCTCGACGGACGGGACGCGAGAGTTTCTCTCGCGACTGGCCGCGGATGCCGGTGACCTCCGCCTCATCCTCCACGAGAAGAACGAGGGCAAGGGCACCGCCATCCGCCGGGGCATCGAGCAGGTGACCGGCGACGTCGTGCTGATCCAGGACGCCGATCTCGAATACGATCCCCGCGACTACCCCGCGCTGCTGCGCCCGATCCTCGAGCATCACGCCGACGTCGTCTTCGGCAATCGCTTCCACGGCGGCGAGCATCGCGTGCTCTACTACCGGCACTTTCTCGCCAACCGCCTCCTGACGATTCTCACGAACTTGATGACCGACCTGAACCTCTCCGACATGGAAGTCGGCTACAAGGTGTTCCGCACTTCCGTGCTGAAGCAGCTCAGATTGCGCGCCCGGAGGTTCGACATCGAGCCGGAGCTGGTCATCAAGTCGGCGCGCCTGGGGGTGCCGATCTACGAGGTCCCGATCTCGTACCACGGTCGCACGTACGCCGAGGGCAAGAAGATCGGCTGGCGCGACGGGGTCGTCGCGCTCTGGCGCATCTTCGCCTTCCGGTTCTTCGGCTGACCGCAGCTCGTCAGTGAATCGCTTCTCACGGAATCAACGCGTCGAGGATTCGACGAGCCTCCGCCGGCGCCAGGCCGCGCGCGCGTGACGACGCCTCCCGGGCCGCGGCCTCGTCGCCGAGCTCACGCGCCGCCCGCGCGAGAATGGCCCAGCCGAGCCACGCGTCGCGACCCTCCCCTGCCGCGTTGACGGCCTGGACCGCCGTCGCCCGCGCGCGCACGGGATCGCGGGCTTCGAGGAGCGCCCACGCCCACTGGGCCAGAAGCTGCGCGTTCCCGGGCCTGAATCGCGCGGCCTGATCGAACGCCTCGAGGCTCGCGCCGACCTTGCTCGAATCCCCTGAGCGCACCTCGGCGAACGCGACCTGCGCACTGAGTCGCCAGTAGGTCGCTCCGGTCACCTTGCCGCGCAGTGCCCCGAGCGTGCGGTCGGCGTCGCGCAGCACGTCGAGCCGTCGCGACGGGTCGCTCTCCCGCCCTGCCATCCGGAGTGCGGTCTCGGCCATGGCCTCGCCCGGGAGTGCGAGCCACGGGGCCAGCGAGCGCGAGCGCTGAAATTTCTGGTACGCGTCGTCGAGGTGGCCCGCGATCACGCTCAGCACGCCCTCGGCATAGGCGACCGATCCGAACAGCCAGCTCGTCTCGAGCCAGGCGACGAGCAGCACGGCGACGGCGACCGGCGCCCCCACGCGAAGCCACCAGGCGCGGCGCGGGACCGGGGCGGCCGATCGCTCGCGAAGCTCGGACCACGGCGGCAACGTGCAGAGGGCCGCGGCAACCCAGAACAGGACGAGCGGCATCGGCGTGACGATCCCGACCTGGCTCTCGACGACGTGCGCGACGATCGTCCCCAGCGCGCCCGTGCGGACGACGAATTCCGCCGTCGTCGGCGCAGCGCGGGCGCGTGCGGTCCCGATCGCGAGCACCAGACCGGTCGTCACGATCCACAACAGGACCGCGACGAGTCCACCCGTCACCAGATGATCGAGGAGGACGTTGTGCGCGCGGTCCACGAGGTAGCGGGCCTGCCAGCCCTCGCCTCGCGCGCGGAGTGCCCCGAGCCGCGGGAGCGTGAGCAGGTCGAGCGTCACGAGCTGTGTTTC
>QHRT01000536.1 GCA_003220195.1 Candidatus Rokuibacteriota bacterium
GGGAAGACGCTGCGCTCGCTCGCTGTCGCGGCGCATGCGGGAACGGCCTTCGACGGACAGCACCTGTATCAGCTCGCCGAGGATCGCATCCAGAAGATCGATCCGAAGACCGGCCGTGTGGTCGCCACGATCCCGGCGCCCGGCGGCGGCGGTGATTCGGGGCTCGCGTGGGCCGAAGGGACGCTCTGGGTGGGGCAGTATCGGGATCGGAAGATCCATCAAATCGATCCTCAGACAGGGAAGATTCTCCGCACGATCGAGTCCAACCGCTTCGTCACCGGGGTCACCTGGCTCGACGGAGAGCTCTGGCACGCCACCTGGGAAGGTGACGAGAGCGAATTGCGTCGAGTCGATCCCCGCACGGGAGAGGTTCTGGAGCAGCTCGAGATGCCGCCCGGAGTTTACGTTTCGGGGCTCGAGTCCAATGGCGGCGATCAGTTCTTCTGTGGAGGAGCACGGAGCGGGAAGGTGAGGGCCGTCCGCCGGCCCAGGCGAGGCTCCGCCTGACACCAGCATGAAGAGCGGCGAAACGCGGTAGCATAGGCGCATTGCCGCGCGATGCGGCACGTTCATCGACCGGAGGATCACATGGCTGACCGGATCATCTCCTGCGACGATCACATGGACCTCAGCCAGCTGCCCGCGGATCTGTGGACCACGCGGCTGCCCGACTCGCTGCGCGACCGCGCGCCGCACGTCGAGGAGCGCGACGGACAGGCGGTCTGGGTCTGCGACGGCAAGGTCTGGGGCCGCTGGGACGGCAAGGCGCCCGCGACCGGGTCGACGCGCCCGATCAAGGCGCTCTACAACGCCTTCGACCGTGCGGACATCCACGACCAGAGCGCGCGCCGCCCGGCCGTCCCGGAGTTACGTCTCGCCGACATGGACCGCGACGGCGTGGAGACGCAGGTGATCTTCGGACCGATCTTCCAGATCTCGACCGACGATCCCGTGCTGCGCACCGCCTGTTACCGCGTCTACAACGACTGGCTGCTCGATTTCTGCAAGGCCGCGCCCGATCGGCTCATCGGCCTGCCGATGCTGCCGGAGACGCCGGAGACCGCGCTCGACGAGCTCGAGCGGGTCATCGCGAAGGGCGGCGTGCGCCAGGTCAATCTGATGATCGCCAACATCAATCCGAAGCTCGACGACCCGGCCTGGGAGCCGCTCTGGCAAACGCTGGAGGAGAGCGGCGTCATCCTCTCCTGGCACATCACCGTGTTCGTCGGCAAGGCAAGCGATCGCTTCTTCGGAAAGGCGGCGAGCGTCTTCGAGAACACCAAGGGGTTCCTCGCGAACTTCCTCGAGCCGTTCGTCGACCTGTTCGCGTGGGGCATCCTCGAACGGCATCCGAAATTGCGCATGGTGATGGCCGAGGCCGGCACGGGATGGCTCCCGTGGCTCGTCCAGGAGCTCGACTACCGCCACTGGCGGTTGTGGGAGGCGAAGGAGTTCTGGGCCGACAAGGGCGGCGAGGCACTCGTCACGAAGCCGAGCGAGCTCTTCAAAAGGCAGATCTACGCGAGCTTCCAGGATGACCACGTGGCGATGGCGCTCATTCCGTTCTTCGGCGAGGGGCACCTCTTGTGGGCGTCGGACTATCCGCATCCCGACAGCGTCTGGCCCAACTCGCGAGCGGCGATCGAGCGACAGATGAGGCACCTGTCGCCGGAGATGCGCCGCAAGCTGACGCGCGACAACGCGGCGGCGCTCTACGGGCTGGGAGGATCGTGAGGCCCGTTACTTCGCTTTGAGCCGCCGCGTTTCGTACGGCGCCGAGCTCGACAGGTAGGGATGAGCCCGATGGCGGACTCCACGTTGTTGGCCCAGCCGAGGAGCGACGTGCGCGTATGGTGCGCCGCACGAGATCCCTCACGGGCTCGCTCTACACGCGTCACGGATCGCACGCGGCTCG
>QHRT01000537.1 GCA_003220195.1 Candidatus Rokuibacteriota bacterium
CCCCCGCGCCAGTCAGCGGCTGAGAGGGACCGCCAGCACCGCGGCAGGTCGCCGTCCGACCGTGTAAATCCCCAGCGGGGTCAGCGCGCCGGTCCCACCCTCGATCCGGTACGCGGCGACGCGTCCAGACGCCGTCCCCCCCGCGAACAGAAACGTTCCCGTCGAATCGAGACCGAAGGCGGTCGGGACCGCCTCGGTCGGCGCATGCCCGGCCGGCGTCAGGCGGCCGCTCGCCGGGTCGACCGCGAACCCGGCGATGCTGTTGTGGCCGCGGTTGCCGACATAGAGGAACCGCGCCGATGGCGTCAGATGGATCTGCGAACAGGTATTGCGCACGGTCACACCCTCGGGCAGCGAGGGGATTGTTTCCACGACGGACAGCGTGCCCGAGCCGCGATCGACGCGGTACGCGGTCACGCTGCACCCCTGCTCGTCGGAGAAGTAGGCGAGATCGAGCGTGGGATGAAAGCAATAGTGCCGCGGGCCGAGAGGGCCCTGCGGCTCGAGCTTGAACGGCGTGTTGGGGCTGAGCCGGCCGGTGGCGGCGTCGAACCGAAACTGCGCGATGAAATTTGGGCCGGGGATGTTTTTCGGCGGCTCCAGGACGTTGTCGTTCTGCCGCGCGATGTGCGGCACGAAGGCGAAGCGGTTCGTCGGGTCGGTCAGGATCGCGTGCGCTCCCGGCGCGGTGTCCTGCCGGTCGAGCGCGGGCCCGCTCACCGCACCATCGCGTCCGAGCGGGTGCACGGTCGCGTACGCGCCCTGGTAGTAGGCCGACAAGAGGTATTTGCCCGCGCGGTCGGCGGCGAGATAGGTCGGTGGATGCTCGGTGGGGACGCGCCCCAGCAACGTCAGCGCGCCGCTGGCCGTGTCGATGCGACAGCTCTCGATGGCCGGGGTACCGCGATAGCCGACATACAGGATGTGCCGGTCCGGGCTCACCGCGAAGACCGACGGCGCGCCGGCGGCCGGCGTCTCGGCGCTGGGGACCAGCTTGCCGGCGCCGACGTCGATACCGAAGCTCACGATCTTGTCGTCTTCCTGCAGGCCAACGTAGAGCACGTCGGGCATGTTTCACCTCCGGTGTCGGGCATACACTACCGCCATCGTCAAGCATGGAGGATCGGCCATGACAGAGACACCGCAACTTCGCGCCCTCGGCGCAACGCTCGGAACCGAGGCCCTCGGGATCGATCTGTCGAAGCCACTCGACGCACCGGCCTTCGCCTGGATCAAGGCGGCCTTTGCCGAGCATCCAGTGCTGGTCTTCAGGAATCAGGACCTGGGCGCGCCCGAGCTTGCCGCCTTCGGCCGTCTTTTCGGCCTTCCGCGTCCTCATGCGCTGACCAAGTATCGCCACGTCGATTGTCCGGAAGTTTCGTGGCTGACCAACGTGGAGGAGACCGGCCAGATCGACTGGTACGGCGTCAAGCGCGCCACCGACTGGCACACCGACTCGACCTTCGAGGACGCTCTGCCGCTGCTCGCCATGCTGCACGCGAAGGAGGTGCCCGCGGAGAAAGGCGGCACCATGTTTGCCGACATGCGCGCGGCCTACGACGCTTTGCCCGAGGCGCGAAAACAGCTGCTGTCTGGCCTCACCGGCCTGCACGGCCGCAGCTCGGGGCCCGGCGGTGAGCGCCTGTACGGCGATGAGAAGGGTGTGACCGACAAGACGTATCAGGAAGTGCAGTGGCCCGCGGTCACGCGGCATCCGGTCAGCGGACGGTCGATCCTGTTCGTCAATCCCATGCACACGCACGGCTTCGTCGGCATGAAGCGGGAGGAGGCGTGGCCGCTGATCGAGGAGCTCGCCGATCACGCGACCCAGGAGCGCTTCGTCTACTATCACCGCTGGCGCGTCGGCGATGTGCTGATCTGGGACGAGCGCGCGACGATGCACCGCGGCGCCGGCGACTACCGGCCGGACGAGCGCCGGATCATGCTGCGCACGATCGTGTACCCGAACTGAGGATTCGATGAGCGAGAGAGGTCGGACAGGCATGCACTGTGGCGTGATGGTGACTGGCGACAACTCCATTGCAGACTATCCCTGACTTCGGTTCCGAACGTGATCGGACGCCACGCTGCCGGTTTTCGAGGGATCCGACTGGATTCTTTGGGACAC
>QHRT01000539.1 GCA_003220195.1 Candidatus Rokuibacteriota bacterium
TCCACGTGGCTGCCGAAGCTCGCGACGGGCGAGAAGGTCGGCTGCTTCGGCTTGACCGAGCCCGATTACGGCTCCGATCCCGGCGGGATGAAGACCCGCGCGCGCCGGAAGGGCGACGGCTACGTGCTCAACGGGACGAAGCTCTGGATCACCAACGGCTCGATCGCCGACGTCGCGGTCGTGTGGGCGAAGGAAGACGACGGCGAGATCTACGGCTATCTCGTCGAGAAGGGGACGCCGGGGTTCTCGACGCTCGACATCCACGGCAAGTTCTCGATGCGCGCGTCGATCACGTCCGAGCTCTCGTTTCAGGACTGCGTGATTCCGGCGGAGAACAAGTTCCCGAAGGTGAAGGGCCTGCGCGGGCCGCTCGGGTGCCTGAACCAGGCCCGGTACGGCATCGCGTGGGGCGCCGTCGGCGCCGCGATGGGATGCTACGACTGGGCGCTCCAGTACGCGCAGCAGCGCATCCAGTTCGGCAAGCCGATCGCCTCGTTCCAGCTCGTGCAGCAGAAGCTCGTCTGGATGATCACCGAGATCACGAAGGCGCAGCTCCTGTCGCTCCAGCTCGGACGACTGAAAGATTCGGGCAAGCTCCGCCCGCAACAGGTGTCGCTGGCGAAACGGAACAACGTGCAGATCGCGCTCGACGCGGCGCGGATGGCGCGCGACGTGATGGGCGCCGCCGGCATCGTCGACGAGCACCCGGTCATCCGCCACATGATGAATCTCGAGACCGTCAACACGTACGAGGGCACGCACGACATCCACACGTTGATCGTCGGGCGCGACATCACGGGGCTGGACGCGTTCGGGGCGTAGTGGCCGGCGCTCCCCCGGGTCAGAAGAGGACCAGCGCGCCCGTGTAGTTGTGGAAGAAGTTCCGGCGGCCGACGGGCGCGAACTCGCCGTTGCCGAAGAAGCCGACGAGCGGGAAGTCGCCGAGAAGCTCACGGATCAGCGTGACGTCGTGGTCGGGCACGCCGAAGAGCCCGCGCCCGCGGCCGGCGCAGTTGAAGTAGCAGCCGAAGGCCGGACGCCGGCCGGCGAGCCGCGCGACGACCTCGTCGAGCATGGCGCGGAGATCCGACGTCGACGCCTCCGCGTCGCGGATCTGGAACTGCACGGTCTGTCCCACCCGCACCCGCTCGGCGACGGCCAGCGCGCCGCTCGATCGGTCCGCGCCGACGAGGTTGCGCACGAGGAAGTCGCCGCGTTCCAGCGGTGACTTCGCGGGGTCCATCGCGAGGCCGGCGAACAGGCCGGCCCGCGGGATGCGCGTCCGGCCGTCCGGCACGCTCTGGATCGCCTCCTCCAGGATCTCGAGCGCGGGGCGATTGGCGATCCGCTCGATCACGTTGGCCTCGGCCCGCGTGATCACGTACGGCGCGCCGATCGGCGTGCAGCCCTGCGCGACGCCGATGACGGGAGTCAGGCCGGACAGCGCCACGCCGACGAGAGCCGCTTGATGCGCCTCGGTGTTGTAGAGCTCGAACATCGGCCCGCCCGCGGCCACGGCTCCGAGGACCGGGACGAACCCCAGCGACTCGTCGAGCCCGGCGAGGAGTCCCGGCGGATTGCACCCGATCGCGTCGGGCAAGACGAGCGCGCAGCCGCCTTCCGCGACGGTCGGGCCGATGCGTTGCGCCAGCTCGGCGCCGACGTCGCCGTGCTGGCCCTGCCGCTCGAACAGGAACGGCGTGGCCACCAGCCGCTCGGTGCGGATCGCGAGCACCGCGACAGCCGCCTGGCCCTCGACCTCGCGCTCCTCGGTGAGCACGCCGGCGCCGCTCGAGCCCAGCACGACGCGCGCCCCCGTCACGCGGCGCACCGCGTGCAGCGCCTGGTGCGCGCGCGGCAAGGCGTCGTCGCCGGTGACGAAGACCAGCGCGAGGTCCGCGTGGTCCGTCCCGCTCCGCTCGAGGGCCTGGAGCGAGGCGGCGAGGGCAGCGTCGTCGAAGGTGTCCCCGACGGCGAGACCGGTTCCGGCGGCAATCACGGCTGGACTCTACCACCGTGGCAGCGACGGGCACCCGGGCGATGATAGACTCCGCTCGGTTTCTGCCTTCCAGTGCGGCGGAGGCCGATCGAAGACCAGGACGTTCAAGCGTGGAGGCCATCATGACCCCGCATCGACTCATGGCTCGTCTCGCCTGCGGACTGCTCGCGGTCCTGCTGGTGCTGACCGCGACGCCGCTCCAGAATGCGTTCGCCCAGGCGAAGAAGCTCAAGATCGGCGTGATCTTCGACTACACGGGGCCGGTCGCGGGCGGCGGCTGCGATCTTCACGCGCTCGGCGCGAAGATCATGATCGAGTACTTCATCAAGAAGGGCGGTGTCGAGGGCTACCAGATCGAGGCCGTCTACGCCGACGCGCAGAGCAAGCCCGACGTCGCGATCAACGAAGCGGTGCGCCTGGTCGAGCAGGAGAAGGTCGACATGCT
>QHRT01000531.1:0-2527 GCA_003220195.1 Candidatus Rokuibacteriota bacterium
CTCGCGCCGGGAGGATCACCATGTCGAGGATCGCATCCGTCGTGACCGCACTTGCCATCGTGCTCGGCCTCGGAGGCGCCGCGTTCGCACAGACGCCGCGCGACGTTCTCGTCGTCGGCATGGAAGCCGAGCCGCCCGGCCTCGATCCCGGCCAGGCTCTCGGGCTCCACACGTTGCGGGTGACTCACGAGATGTTCGACACGCTCGTCGCGACGCCGGACGACAGCACCGAGGTCGTGCCCGGCCTCGCCGAGTCGTGGCAGGTGTCGCCCGACGGCCTCGCGTGGACGTTCAAGCTGCGCAAGGGCGTGCGGTTTCACGACGGCACGCCGCTCGACGCCGCCGCGGTGAAGTTCACGTTCGACCGCGTGATCGATCCGAATCACCCCCACGCGAAGAGCGGCAAGTGGTCGTTCGTCACGGGCTATCTGTCCAGCGTGAAGTCCGTCGAGGTCATGGACCCGCTCACGGTGCGGCTCGCGCTGAAGTACCCGACGAGCTCGTTGCTCGCGCTCCTGGCGTTGCCCAACTGCGCGATCGTCAGCCCGACCGCGTTCGCGAAGGCGCCGGAGAATTTCAACTTCCAGCCAGTCGGCAGCGGACGCTATCGGTTCGACTCGTGGGAGCGCGGCTCGAAGCTGGTCCTCCGACGCAACGACGACTACTGGGGCGTGAAGGCGAAGCCGCAGACGCTCGTCTATCGCGGGATCCCGGAGGCGAACGCGCGCGTCACCGAACTCCTCACCGGCGGCGTCGATCTGATTCTCCCGATCCCGCCGGACTTCGTCGCGCGACTCGAGAAGACACGCGAGGTCACGGTGCACAAGAAGACCGGGCTCACGGTCTGGTACGTCGGCTTCAACGTGGAGAAGAAGCCGTTCACCGACAAGAAGGTGCGGCAGGCGTTCAACCACGCCGTGAACAAGGACGCGATCGTCCGCGACATCTTGAAGGGCACCGGCATTCCGGCGACCGGTCCCCTGCTGCCCGGGACCTGGGCGCACGAACCGAACGTGAGGAAATATCCGTACGACCCGGCCGCCGCGAAGAAGCTGCTCGCCGAGGCCGGGTACGCGAACGGTCTCGAAGTGGAGTTCTGGGTGCCGGAATCCGGCTCCGGCATGCAGTCGCCGGTCGAGATGTCGACGGTGATCCAGGCGAACCTCGCGGCGATCGGCGTGAAGGCGAATCTCAAAACGTTCGAGTGGGGATCCTACCTCGGCAAGGTGCGGTCGGACGCGCCCGCGATGTTCGCGCTCTCCTGGTTCCTCAAGTCCGAGGACCCCGACCTCTCGATGTACCCGCTGTTCTTCTCGAAGAACACGCCGCTCCCGAACCGCAGCAACTACGCGAACCCGGAGGTCGATCAGCTGCTGGTGCAGGCGCGTCAGGTCGCGGATCGCGGCAAGCGCGCCGAGCTCTACCGGCGCGCGCAGAAGATGATCGTCGAGGACGGGCCGTGGGTCTTCGTGGACCACGAGGTGCAGGTCGTCGCGACGCGCGCGAACGTGAAGGGCTTCAAGCTCCACCCGAGCGGCTTCGACCTGCGCGTCGAGGGCGTGACGAAGGAGTAGCCAGCGGAATCGGAGGGAGCCGTCGAGGCCCCCTCCGAGCCTGACCCTTCTCTCGCGCGAAAGGCTTTCTACGAGGTGCGCTACGTAGCGCCGCTTAGTCGGTGACGCACGTCATGCGTGTACCGGCCCGCGACTCCCCCGCGCGTCACTGGATCTGAGACAGTGGCCCCGCGAGGTCCGGAAAATTGCTCGTGTTCAGCACCTGGACGCCGGCGGTGTGGTCGCCATTGAACGGGGTCGGGCCGCCCGGGCACCCGGCCGCGGCACCGTCGGTTGGTGAGTTGAACCACAAACCGAGGTGATACATGTGGATCGGCTTGGTCGTGGGGTTGACATTCGCATCCAGATTACCGTGTGGGGTGGGCGCGGGCACGCCCACCGCTCCGTTCCCCACAATGAACGTCTCGATATTGAAACGGCCGATGACTTTCACGTGGCCCTTCCCGTGCTCGTCGGTCTGGAGATCGCTCTGATACCAGGACATGCCGAACGGCGCACCAGGTTTCTGGATCACGAAGAAATCGAACCCCGTGTTCGGCGGCAACCCGCTCACGTGAACGTCCATTTCCTCGACCTGGCCCTTGTGCTTCGTTTCGACCTTGACATGCCCGGTCGCGGTCTGCAGGCAGCCGGATGGCATCATGTCGAACTCGATCTTGTCCTCGCCCGCGCTCACCTGCCCCGCCGGGCCCCCGAGGAGCAGACTCAGGACGAGGATCGGAGCCAGCAAGCAGCAGCCCCTGAAGGACCTCCGTGTCAGCGACGGAATCGACGGGTACTCGTATGTCCTGGAGCGAAGCATGAAAGACATGACGGTTCTCCTCCGTGGTGATCTCACATTCCCGCCAGACATCAGCAAGCTCCGTTAGGCGGTCCAGCTCCTCGCAGCGGTGCTCGCCTCCCCGAGAGTGCGGCCCCCGTTCCCCCCTCCTTTCCTTTTCCCTCCGCTGTAG
>QHRT01000531.1:2578-3092 GCA_003220195.1 Candidatus Rokuibacteriota bacterium
GAGGCTCCCAGGTCATGGGCTCGCCGGTGCACGGAGTGAGTGTAGACGAGACGACGGCCCTTGACGGAACGCCGTTCTCAGTATCCCCTCCCGCACGCTCCGCCGTTCCGTCCCCCGCGTACAGGGCGGCCCCCCGTCAAGCATTTTCTACAGTGCGCTGGGCGAGGCAATGGAGCCGACCAGAGACACGAGTAACAGGGCTCGGAAAACGTGGCTCCGGATGGTGCTCATGCGCCGATCGCCGCCGCGCAGACACCCTTCAGCGGAGTCGCCTGCCGCAAGTCCTCTGTGCCGGGGCGCTGGGCTTCGGCGACGTCGCGTGGGCCTCGCGCCGACGGCCATGGGAGGTAAGCCGTGTGCCGCCATGGAGACGCTGGCGATACCATGGTGTCCGTGCCGGCCTTCACGCGAGAGCGTACCGTGGCGGCGTTGCGCGAGCTCGGCGCCCGGGCCTGGTCGCGTGGCCTCACGATCGATCTCGCGGTGTACGAAGGATCTTGCCTGGCTCTCGCCT
>QHRT01000532.1 GCA_003220195.1 Candidatus Rokuibacteriota bacterium
ACGTGGAACGGGTCGCGGAAGAACGCGACGTAGCTCGCCAGCGTGAATCCCTCCGGGCCCCGGACGCTCGTCAGGAGCAGCATCAGCAGCGGCAGTCCGAACGCCAGCGAGAGCGCCAGCGTGGCGGGCAGCGCCAGCATCGGCATCGGGTCGAATCGACGCCGCCATGAGAAGCGCGCGGAAGCATCGACCGCAGTTCGAGGCGGGATGGGACGCGGGACTGGCCGGTCCTCGATCGTGCTCATGGAAGGGGATACACGAGCGTCCGCTCGACCGGCCAGCGCACGGCGAACTTTTCGCCGGGAACGAGGCCCTCTTCCGGCGCGTGGCCGACCTCCGCGATGGCGCGGTCGGCGCCCTCGGCCTTGAAGTGCAGGAGCGTTCGCGAGCCGAGGAACACGACGTCGGCCAGCACGAGCGACGCATGGTTGACGCGCGAGGACGCTGGATCGGGGCCGGAGACCCCCGCCAAGGCGAGATCGATGTATTCCGGCCGCACCGCGACGAGCACGCGCGCGCCCTCGGGATACGTCCCCGGCGCGATGACCGCGCCGACGGCCGTCTCGACCGTGACGCTCTCGGCCCCGGCGCCGACGACCCGGCCGTGCAACTTCGTGGCGAGGCCGATGAAGTCGAGCGCGAACGGCGTCGCGGGACGCGCGTAGATCGTGCCCGGATCCGCGAACTGCTCGATGCGCCCGGCGCTCATCACCGCGATCCGGTCGGACATCACGAGCGCCTCGTCCTGGTCGTGCGTCACGAAGATCGCCGTGATGCCGAGCTCCCGCAACAGGTGGCGGAGCTCGATCTCCATCTCCTCGCGAAGCTTCCGGTCGAGCGCGCTGAACGGCTCGTCGAGCAGCAGCAGCGCCGGCCTGGTGGCGAGCGCGCGGGCGACGGCGACACGCTGCTGCTGGCCCCCCGAGAGCGCGGAGACCGATCGCTCGGCGTACTCCGCGAGCCGGACCATTTCGAGGAAGCGCTGCACCGAGGCGGCGACCTCGGTGCGCGACGCCCCCTGCATCCGAGGACCGAAGGCGACGTTCTCTGCCACGGTGAGATGCGGAAAGAGTGCGTAGTTCTGGAACACGACGCCGACGCTCCGGCGATGAGCCGGGAGCGCGGTGATGTCCCGGCCGTCGACCACGACGTGGCCGCGGTCGGCCCGGAGCAATCCCGCGACGAGCCGCAGCAGCGTGGTCTTGCCGCAGCCCGATGGGCCCAGGAGCGAGACGAACTCTCCCTTGCGGACCTCCAGGGCCAGATCGTCCAGAACGATCGTCTGCTTGAAGCTCTTGCTGAGTCCGGCGATCTCCAGATAGCCCCGGTCGGTGTCGCCGCTCCTCGCCGGCCCGACCGCGGCCGACGCGAGAAGGCTCATGATCCCGTCGAGATCTCCCGCTCCCAGCGGTCGATCCACGCCTGGCGGTTCTTCGTGACGTACGCCCAGTCGGGGACGAGCAGCTCACCGCCGGTGTCGAAGCCCGGCGGCAGCGTCGCCTGCGGATGCGTCGGGTTCGAGTAGAAGGTGCCGGCGAACAGGCTCTGCAGCTCCACGCCGAGGAAGTCGTTCACCATCGCGAAGGCCAGATCCGGATGCGGCCCGCGCTTGACCC
>QHRT01000110.1 GCA_003220195.1 Candidatus Rokuibacteriota bacterium
TGCGGCGGTGAGCTCGGGAAGGGCAGCTTTCTCCGGATCGAACGGGAGCGGCCCCTGTGCCTCGCATGCGCCGACCTCGATCACCTGGTCTTCCTTCCCCGTGGTGATACGGCGCTGACCCGACGCGCCACGAAGCACTCGACCCTGCGGGCGGTGGTCGTTCGGTTCAGTCGCTCGCGAAAACGCTACGAGCGTCAGGGAGTGCTGGTCGAGGAGGCGGCTCTCGAGCAGGCGGAGCGTGAGTGCCTGGCCGATGCGACAGTCCGAGAGCGAGCGCGCGAGCGAGCTGCGGAGCGTCGACAGGAGATCGATGAGCGCTACGTGAGCGAGTTTGCCAGGCGATTGGGCGAATCGTTCCCTGCTTGCCCCGTCTCGGAGCGGCAAGCCATTGCCGAGCATGCCTGTCGCAAGTACTCGCGTCGGATCGGTCGTTCGGCAGCCGCACGCCAGTTCGAGCCGGACGCGATCGAGCTGGCGCTCAGAGCGCACGTTCGTCATCGGCACACCCGTTACGACGAGCTCCTCGCGCAAGGACTGGATCGCGCTGACGCTCGTGCCTCGGTACGCGCCGCGGTCGATGAGGTCATCGAGCGATGGCGAGGGGCATTGTAAGAGCAGGAGCGCGCCGCGGCCAATGCCGTTAGTGCAGGGCGGACGATGCCGCCTTGGTGATTTCCGATCGTGACAAAAGGGGCTTGATGCAGCCACCGCTTCGGTCGCTCCATTCGCAGGAGACCCTCAGCGGGGTGAAGCTCGAACAGTTCCGTCGATCGTCCACGGCCGACCTTATCACCTCACTGGAACCGGGCAGGCCTGGAGCCTTGAAGGCGAGGCCAGACGGCACGGTTCTCGACGGACACCACCGAATTGCGGTCCTGCGCGAGCGAGGAGTGAGCGTGGACACGCTTCCTCGCGAAGTAGTGCCTCACGAGGTGAGAGAATAAGATCAAGGAGACGAAGGTTTTTTGGGTCTCCGGACCCTGGCAAGGGCGGTTAGGAATCGTCCCCCGACCCCGCCGCGCAGAGTGGCTCGATGATGAGATCCGAGCTTGGCGTGACGCAGGGATCGATGTCGTCGTCTCGCTTCTGGAGCCCGATGAGGAGGCGGACCTCGACCTCGCGCGCGAATCCGCTTCGTCGACAGCCAGTGGACTTTCGTTTCGCGCCTTTCCAATACCCGATCGCGGTGTTCCGAGATCTCGGGAGGCAGTGGCCCAACTCGCCGATCAAATCGTCGAGGCGTTGCGCTCGGGCAAGACCGTCGTGGTCCACTGCCGCCAGGGCATCGGTCGATCGGCGATGATGGTCGCGGCCGCGCTCATCACAGGCGGCCTGAGTGCTGAGACTTCGGTCAACGCAATTCGCGAGTCACGCGGTCTCGAGGTACCCGAGACGCAGGCTCAGCGCCAGTGGATCTCCGACTTCTCTGCATGGCTGTCGCGCAGACGAACAGCCCAACAACGGCATCCAGCTGACGTCGCTTCGCGGCCCAGGTGATGCCGCGTTCTCCGCGCGGTGACGACCGGCATCCTTGACCATGCGAGAGCCGGGCGGCTACGCTCCGCCTGACTCATGACCATGCTGTTCTCCGGACCACTCAGCGAAAGCGATTTCCTGTCCGCCCAGCGACTTCATCACAAGTGGTCTTCCGCGAAATGGCTCGCCGCCGGCGGGACCTCGATCCTCGCGATTGCAGCATGCGGCGCCCTGATCATGACCGCTCGACCGCGAGGCCTTGGTGTCATCCTGCTCTGCGGGGTCTTCGGGGCGTGGATCGGCGGAGCCGTCAGCCGTTTCGGGTACATCCCGTGGAAGGTGCGCAAGGTGTTCCGGCAGCAGCAAGCCCTGCATCGGCCATTCGAGATGTCGTGGGATTCACAGGTCTTGACCTGTCGAAACGCGACCGGCGAGTCCAGAATTCCGTGGAGTGACTTCGTGCGGTGGAAGGAGAACGAGCGCCTCTTTCTCCTGTACGTCTCTGACGTGTTGTTTCAGTTGGTCCCGAAGCAGATATTCCCGAATCAGGACGCGGTCACGGCGTTCAGACGTGTCCTGGCCGAGCACATCGTTGCTCGCTGAGCGTCGGAGGAAGGACGATCGACGTCGCGGTGTCCGATGACCTCTCAGATCACCGCGTCGCGTCGTAACCGCTCGATCTCGTCGGCCCCGTACCCGGCTTCCCTCAAGATCTCGTCGGTGTGCTCGCCGACCGTCGGCGGCTCGCGGTCGAGGCCCGGACTTCCGTGCGCGAGCCGAAAGCCCGAGCCGACGAGCCGCATCGGACCGTACCGCGAATCGATCGTCTGCATCACGTCGCGGTGCGCGAGCTGCGGGTGGTCCACGATCTCGTCGATCTTCCAGGTCGCGCCGCACGGCACGTCGGCCGCGGTGAACCTCTTCTCCCAGTTCTTCGGCGTGTCGGTCGCCAGCACTGATTCGATGATCTCCCGTAGCGCCGGCTCGTTGTCCGTCCGGGACGGCCAGTCCTTGAATCGCGGATCCTCGAGCACGTCAGCGCGACCAAGCGTGCGCATGAGCGCCACGAACTGCTTCTCGGTCAGCACGGCGAGCACCAGATAACCGTCCTTGGCGCGGAAGCGGCTCGCCGTCGGCTTGCGGCTGACCGAGCCGTTGCCGATCTGTCGCGGCTGGATCCCCGCAACCGTGTACTCGGTCACCGGCCCCGGAATGAATGCCAGGGCCGCGTCGAGCATGGCCACGTCCACGAACTGGCCGCGCCCCGTCTGCACGCGCTGGTACAGCGCGCTCGCGACGGCGAGCGCCGCCGTCATCCCGCCGATCGTGTCGCAGATCGCGAACCCGACGCGGCTCGGACCATTCGCCGGCTCGCCGGTGATCGACATGATCCCCGACATCGCCTGGAGCTTGCCGTCGAACGCCGCTGTCGTGCGCTCGGGCCCGGTATCGCCGAAGCCCGAGACGCCGCAGTAGATGAGCCGCGGGTTGATCGCGGAAAGCGTCTCGTAGCCGAGGCCGAGCCGCTCCATCACGCCGGGACGAAAGTTCTCCCACACCACGTCGGCGTCGACCACCAGCTTCTTCACGATATCGATCGCCTCCGGCTTCCGGAGGTCGAGCGTCAGGCTGCGCTTGTTGCCGTTCACGGCCAGGAAGGATGGCGCCATCTTGCGCGCCGCCCACGCGCGATCGGAGAGTGTCCCGCGCGTGTCGTCACCTTCACGCGACTCGATCTTGACAACGTCGGCGCCGAGCAGCGCCAGCTGATACGTCCCGAACGGCCCGGCAAGATACCGAGTGAAATCGAGAATCCGAACCCCGGCGAATGGCTTGCTCATGCCCGGACGATAGCGCACCCGTGCCTGACGGGAAAGCCGGCGGCCGGACTCCTGTGCTACGCTTCGCGCCGCGAACAGCCGCACGTCGCAGCCAACGAAAGCAGATGGGCCTTTGGCCGCCGCGCGCCGAGCGTGGCGAGAAGGGTCCAGCTGCGAGACGGCACCCTCGGCCGGACGCGAGGCGTACTCTCTGTACGTTGAGCGTCCGGCCGAGGGTGCCAACGAAGCAGATGGGCCCTTATCGCCGCGCTCCGGAGGGACAACGTGAGAGCGAACAGGATCAAGCAGATCTGGCGCGAGGGACGACACGTCACGATGGGCTGGCTCTCCATCTCCCATGGCTTCACCGCGGAAGTGATGGCGCGCCAGGGATTCGACGCGCTCGTCGTCGACATGCAGCACGGGATGACCGACATGAACGACGTCTGGCCGATGCTGCAGGCGATCTCTCAGACCGACACGGTGCCGGTTGTGCGCGTGCCGTGGAACGACCCCGCCACGATCATGAAGGTGCTTGATTTCGGCGCGTACGGCATCATCGTGCCGCTCATCAACACTGCCGAGGATGCGGCGAAAGCGGTGGCGGCGTGTCGGTATCCGCCGGTCGGCATCCGCTCGTCCGGACCCATTCGCGCCATCCAGTACGGCGGCGCGGATTACGTCGCGCACGCGAACGACGAGATCGTCGTGCTCGGCATGATCGAGACGAAGGAAGGCCTGGCGAACCTGGACGCGATCTGCGCGACGCCGGGACTCGACGCCGTCTACATCGGGCCATCGGATCTGTCCTTCGCGCTCGGCATGGCGCCGCGCGGCGACAACCCGGATCCGGTTCACATGGCCACCTGCGACAAGATCCGCGACGCCGCGCACAAGCACGGGATCAAGGCCTGCATGCACTGCGCGAGCGCCTCGTTCGCCTCGGGCGCCTTGAAGCGCGGCTTCGACCTCGTGATGTTGACGTCGGACCTCGCGTCGATGGTCGCCGGCGTGCGCCGGCAGCTCGACGATCTGAAGGCGGCGACGGCGAGCTGATGCGGATCGGCTTCCACCTGACGCCGTTCTGGAGCCCCACCGACCGCACGCCGACCCAGATCATCGACGAGGCCATCGAGGTCGTCGCCGCGGCCTCGCGAATGGGCTTCGCGTGGGTCTCGATCGGACAGCACTGGCTCTCGCATCCGACCGTGTGGCCGCAGCCGTTCCCGATCCTCGCGCGTCTCGCCCCGGAGACCGGAAGGATGCGGCTCAAGACCTCCGTGCTGCTCTTGCCGATCCTGAATCCCGTCGACGTCGCGGAGAACATCGCGACGCTCGATCACATCACGCACGGCCGGCTCGACGTCGGCGTGGCGATCGGGTACCGCGAGCTCGAGCTCGGCGTGGCCGGGCTCACGCGCGCCGACCGCGTGCCGAAGCTGGAAGAGTCGCTCGAGCTGATGAAGAGGCTCTGGCGCGGTGAGGACGTGAAGTTCGACGGACGCTACACGCGGGTCGAGAGCGGTCGCATGGCGTTCACCCCGTACCAGACGCCTCACCCGCCGCTCGAGATGGGCGCGCAGAGCGACGGCGCCGCGCGGCGCGCCGCCCGGCTCACGGACGGCGTCTTCTTCGGCCCGCAGCTCGGCTGGGCCGACGTCGCGAAATTCGGCCAGGCATTCCGGGAAGAGCGCGCGGCCCACGGACGTTCGACGCCCGGCTTCGTCGGAGCGTCACGCAGCCTGATCGTCGGATCGACGAAGGAGAAGGCCGCGGAGGCAGCCCGCGCGTATCTCGAGAAGACGTTCACGATGTACCGCACGTGGCGCATGCAGGAACGGGCGATGGGGCGGCTGCAGCTCGGCTTCGACGTGAGCCTGGACGACTGGACGATCCACGGCGCGCCCCGCGACTGCGTCGAGACGATCGAGCGCGCCCGCGCGCTCGGGGTCGAGCGGATCGGGTTCACGATCTATAGCTTGCCGCGCGAGGTGCGCGCCCGCATCGACTACCTCCAGATGATCGCCGAGGAGATTCTCGCCCCGGTCGGGGCCCGTGGGATCGAGGCCTGACAGCGGTGTTGCGCCCGTTCGAGCTTCACCGCCCCGAAACGCTGACCGACGCCGCGACACTGATGGCGCAGTACGGCAGCGACGCCGCGCCTTACGCGGGCGGCACCGAGCTGCTGCTGTTGATGAAGGCCGGGATCGCGCGGCTGCCACATCTGGTCGACGTCAAACGACTTCCGGGCACGGCGACGATCGAGATGCGTGACGGCGCGCTCACGATCGGCGCTGCCGCCACGCACCGCGCGGTCGAGCGCTCCCCGCTCGTGCGTGCGCGCTTCCCGCTGGTGGCCGGCGTCGCGGCCCACGTCGCCAACGTCCGCGTCCGGAACGTCGGCACCGTCGGCGGCAACCTCGCGTTCGCCGATCCGCACAGCGATCTCGCGACGCTCTTCCTCACGTTCGATGCCCGGCTCGAGCTCGTCTCGAGCGCCGGGACGCGCGAGCTGCCGCTCGACCAGTTCGTGCTCGGGCCCTACGAGACCGCGCGCCAGCCGGAAGAGCTCCTGGCGTCGGTTCGGCTGACGCCCTGGCCCGCGCGCACCTCCGGCTGCTACGTGAAGTTCGGCGTCCACGAGCGGCCGTCGCTCGGCATCGCCGTGGCGCTCACGCTCGGCGCCGAGGAGCGAGTCATCGCAGCGCGTCTGTGTGTCGGCTGCGTCAGTCCGCGGCCGCACCGGATCCGAGAGGCCGAGCTTCTGCTGACCGGGCAACCGCTCGCCGCGATCGAAGCCGTCGCGGACGAAGCCGGCGCGCTGGCCGGCCGCGCCGTCGACCCCATCAGCGACCTCCACGGTTCTGCCGAGTACAAACGCCATCTCGTCAGCGTGTTCACGCGCCGCGCGCTCGACGTCGCGGTCGCGCGCGCGCACGGCCGCGAGCCCCAGCGCGGCTACGCCCATGCCGTCGTCGTTTGACGTCCGCTTCCGCGTGAACGGCGGCACCGTGTCGCTGACGGTGCCGCCCGAGGCGCTCTTGCTCGACGTGCTGCGCGACCGGCTCGGTCTCAAAGGCGCCAAGAGATCCTGCGACATGCAGGTGTGCGGCGCATGCACGGTGCTCGTCGACGGCGACGCCGTGAGTGCGTGCACGTACCTGGCGGTCGAAGTCGACGGCCGCGAGGTGACAACCGTCGAGGGCCTGGAGCAGGCGGAACAGCTCTCGCCGTTGCAGCAGGCGTTCGTCGATCGGGGCTCGGTGCAGTGCGGCTTCTGCACCGCCGGCATGCTGATGACCGCCAGCGCGCTCCTGGCCGAGGACCGGACACCGACGCGGGAGCAAGTTCTCCACGAGCTGCGCGGGAATCTCTGTCGCTGCACGGGGTATCAGAAGATCGTGGAGGCGATCCTCGGCTGCGCGAACGGCGATTCGCGTCCCGTGCCGCACGACCACGCTCCGCGGGTGGAGTTCCACGTCGTCGGTCGATCCGTGCCGCGGCGCGACGCGGTCGAGAAGGTCACCGGCCGCGCGCGCTACGTGAGCGATCTCACGCATCCCGGCATGGCTCACGCGCGGCTCCTGCGTTCACCGTACGCGCACGCGCGGATCGTGCGGATCGACACGTCGCGGGCACGGCAGCTCGCCGGCGTGCACGCGGTACTGACGGGCGCTGATTTGCAAGCCGTGTGCGACCCCTACCACGGCCCGGCGTTTCGCGACCGGCCGATGCTGGCGATCGACGTCGCGCGCTACGAAGGCGAGCCGGTCGTCGCGGTCGCCGCGGAGGACGACGCCATCGCCGACCGCGCGCTCGAGCTCATCGAGATCGAATGGGAGGAGCTGCCGGCCGTCACGACCCTCGCCGAGGCGCTCGAGCCGGGCGCGGCGCTCGTGCACGAGCGGACGCCGCTCGCCGGCCACTTCGCGGATCTGTCGAGTCTCCGCCCCGAGCCCGGCACGAACGTCTGTCATCGCTTCGATTACGCGCGCGGTCGGGTCGATGACGCGCTGGCCGCCGCCGACGTCGTCGTCGAGGACACGTTCGCGTTCCCGCGGGTCCAGCACGTCTCGATGGAGCCTCATGCGGCGCTGGCGGCATGGGACGACGAGGGCGGTGTCACCGTGTGGGCCTCGACGCAGAACCCATTCTCGGTGCGCGTCGAGCTCGCGAAGATGTTCGGCGTGCCGCTCGGGCGGATCCGCATCGTGGTGCCGCTCGTCGGTGGCGGCTTCGGCGGCAAGACGTACGCGAAGCTCGAGCCGATCGTCGTGGCGCTGGCCCGCGTGGCCCGCCGCCCGGTGCGCCTCATCGCCTCGGTCGACGACGCGTTCCGCACCGTGCGCCGCTGCGATGCCCGCACCACGGTGCGGCTCGGCTTCGCCGGTGACGGGACGTTACGCGCCGTCGACTGTCGCGGAGACTTCGACGTCGGCGCCTATGCCGACATCGGCCCGCGCATCATCCAGAAAGGGACCTACACCGCGACGGGCCCTTATCGCGTGCCGCACGTCCGCCTGGCGAGCCGCGCCGTCTACACCAACACGACGCCGGGCGGCGCGTTCCGCGGCTTCGGGGTGCCGGAGCTCGCGTGGGCGGTCGAGTCGCTCGTCGACGAAGCGGCCCGACGGCTCGATCGCGATCCGGTCGAGCTGCGCCGCCAGAATCTCCTGAACCACGGCGAGGAGTTCGCGCCGGGCGACACGCCGATCGACGGCAAGTTCGAGGAGAGTCTCTCGCGTGCGGCGGAAGGCATCCGCTGGACGCAGGCGACCGCCGCCGATCGCGCGCGCGGCGTCGCGATGATGCTGAAGGCCAGCATCGCGCCGTCCGTCTCGGAAGCGATCGTGCGGCTCCATGCCGACGCGAGCGTCACCGTGCTGGCGAGCACGGTCGAGCTCGGGCAGGGCGCGCGGACCGTCATGGCGCAGATCGCCGCGGAAGTTCTCGCGGTCCCGCTCGACTACGTCACCGTGCTCACGCCGGACACGAGCGTGACGCCCTACGATCAGACCACCAGCTCGAGCCGGTCGACCACGCTCGTGGGACGCGCCGTGCAGGAGGCCGCGGCGGACGTGGTCGCGCAGCTGATCCGCATCGCGTCGATCCGGCTCGGCGTGCGATCTGGAGTACGCCGCGCTCGTTCGCGATCACTTCGGCATGGCGGGCGGCGAGCTCATCGGTCGCGGTGTCGTCGCGCCGGGGCCGACGGCGGCGCCGCTCGGCGGCAGCACGCCATTCTGGGAAACGGCAGTCGGCGCGGCAGAGATCAGTCTCGACGCCGAGACCGGCGCGATCACCGTCGAAGACTATGTCTCCGTCGCGGACGTCGGACGCTGCATCAATCCGATCCAGTGCGAGGGGCAGGACGAAGGCGCCGTCATGCAGGGACTCGGGCATACGCTACTCGAAGAGATGGTCTACAACGGGGGGCAACTCCTGAACGGCACGCTCGTCGACTACCGCGTGCCGCGCGCGGGCGACGTCCCGGCGCGTCTCGCGTGCCGGTTCGTCGAGAACGGTGACGGTCCCGGCCCGTTCGGCGCCAAGGGCGCCGGGGAAGGAAGCCTCGTGCCGGTGAGTCCCGCCGTCGGCAACGCGCTCGCGCGGCTCACCGGCGTCCGATTGCGCGAGCTGCCGCTGACTCCCGAGCGCGTGTGGCGCGCACTCCGGGACAAGAACGGGGTCTGACCGTGCCCTGGGATCCGCGTCTCGAATCGTGGCTCACGCGTTACCCGGCGCTGCGCGCGATCGGTCAGACGCCGCTGGTGCCGGTCCCGCTCTTCCGCGACGAGCTTCCCGAGGTCGAGGTGTTCGCGAAGATGGAGTCGCTGAATCCCGGCGGCTCGCTCAAAGATCGTCCGGTGCTTCGCATGCTGCTCGGGGCACTCGACGACGGACGACTGCGCCGCGGCCAGACCGTGCTCGACAGCTCCTCCGGCAACGCCGGCATCGCGTACGCGATGATCGGCCGGCTCCTCGGCCTGCCCGTCGAGATCGTGATTCCGGACAACGCGAGCGCGGAGCGCAAGAAGCGGATGCGCGCGCACGGCGCCCGGCTCATCGTGACTGACGCGCTCCTCGGCTACGACGAGGCGCTGCGCGAGGTCGGCCGCCGTGCGAAGAGCGATCCGGAGAAGTATTTCCACTGCGATCAGTACAGCAACGACGACAACTGGCGAGCGCACTACGAGACGACGGCCGAGGAGATCCTCGAGCAAACCGGTGGGCGGCTCACGCACGTGGTCGCCGGCGTCGGCACCGGCGGCACGATCACCGGCCTCGGGCGGCGGTTGAAGGAACACGACGCGCGCATCCGGATCATCTCGGTGCTTCCCGAAGCGTTCCCGGGCGTCGAGGGGCTCAAGCCGCTCGGCCGCCCGGAAGACATCGTGCCCGCGATCCTGGACCAGAGCGTGATCGACGAGTTCGTGCCGGTCAGCGTGGACGACTCGTACACGATGTGCCGCCGCCTGGCGGAGTCCGGATTCTTCGTCGGGCAGTCGTCGGGCGCGTATCTCGCGGGCGTCGAAAAGATCGCGCGCCGCGAACGGCAAGGCCGTTTCGTGACGCTCTTCAACGACCTCGGCGAGCGCTACTTCTCGACGCGCCTCTGGGATTGATGACCGATTGCATCAGGGGCCCCGACGGGCGCGCGGACGCGCCCGTATGACCCCCGATACCCCCAGCGTTCGGCCGGGCGCCGGGAAAACCCGGCGCCCGCCTCTACCCAATCAATGTGACGACGTGAGCCAGTCCGAACCCAGCACCGTGATCGCCCCGACGTCGAAGCCGGCGTCATACGTTCCCGTCGGCGCCGCGAAGACGATGAACACGTAGGTCCCGTCCGGAGCCCACGACGGCCAGGTGAAGCTGAAGAACGCCGGATCGGTCGTCGGCGACATGCCGGAGCCGAACATCTTGTGCAGGGAGAGCGGCTTCAAGCTGCTGGCCGGCGCGGTGATCAGGCACGGGGTGAGCACGGTCGCAAAGTCGTCCGCGAGGAAGTAGACGCCGTCGCCGGCAGGGCACCCGAGCGTGGTGGAGAGCGCGAACGGGACGACGATGGCGAAGTAGAGCTCCATGTCCACCGCCGGACCCGGGTTCGTCGCGGTGAGGCTCACCTGGCCGGCGTCCCCGGGCTTCACGGTGTGGCGACTCAGCGACACGGCCAGCGACACGCTCGACTCGGCGCTGCCGCACGCCACGCCCGAATAATCCGAGAACGCGGCGCCGTCGAACGCTCGCGCGCGATAGCAATAAATCGTTCCCGCCGCGATCCCGGTGTCGGTGAACGCCGTCGCGCCGGGCCCGGTGGTGCCGACCGGAACAAACCCCTCGAGAGAGACCGGGCTCCGCTCGATCGCAAATCCGCTTTCGCTGGTCGAGTTGCGTTGCCAGCGCACCGTGACCTGGGCGCCCTCGCCTTCGACTCCGCCGAGTGATGGCGCCTTGAGGGGCGCCGTCGGCTGTGGCTGCTGCGTGACCGGAGTCGGGGTCGAGGGAGTCGACACGGGCGGGGCGGTCACACCGCCGCTCGCGCCGAAGGGAATCGCATAGATGTCCACGACCGGACTGCCACCTCCGGCCTGGCCGAAGTTCGATGCGAACCCGACCACGTTGCCGCGCCACGACGCCGACAGGCGTGGCTGGCTGTAGTACGTGCCGTCGTTGATGCTCCGCGACCGATGGTGCGCGAGGCGCTGGATCTGCCCGCTCACCACGTTGATCGCGACGATCTCCTGACGGAACGCGTGCCACGCGCCGATGTTCCCGGAGCCGTCGGCGCTCCCGCTGTTGAACGTGTCGCCACCGTCCTCGGTGGCGACGAAGGCCCAGTCGCCGGTCGCCATCGTCGAGACGTGACCGAAGTCGCTCCACGTGGTGAAGCCGATCAGGAGCTGGTTTCCCGGCAGCTGCTGCTGCTGGCTCTCGTTCAGCCCGTTCGCGTTGTTCGTGATGTCCACGCGCCAGAGGCCGGCCTGGCCGTAGCAATCGTAGACGATCATGTAATTGCGCCCGTCGGACGCCGACAGGAACGAGCCATGATCACCGCAGACCGACCAGAAGATGTTGGGCGACCCGGCGATCGTGCGGTTGCCGTGATCGAGGCTCCAGCTCACACCCTGGCCCATCTTGCCGAAGCCGACGCCGGACCGGCTGTCGTAGCCGACGAGATATTTGCCGTCCGGCGTGATGCCGATGTACGAGCCAGACCCGACGTAGTTGCTCCCGTCGATCGGGTTGCCGTACGGGCCGGCCCCCATGTTGTTGCGATCGTAGAGATGGACGGACGGCTCCTCGCCGTAGCGGACGAGCATGTACCGGCCGCTCGCGTCGAACCAGTTCAGCGTCGAGCCGAGCGGCTTCAGCCCGGCGCCTCCGGGCGGGGTGAAATATACCGCGTCCGACCACGTGCCGCCGGGGTTCAGCGTGATCTTGTGAATGCCGTCCGACGCGAAGTAGTAGAGCGCGTTGCCGTCGACCGGATCGAAGCCGCCGTCCCCCGCGGAGATCGCGCCTCCGTTCGGCAGCCCCTTGTGCGTGACGGTGCCGGTCGCCACGTCGATCACGTCCCAGAAATCCGCGAACGCGGTGCCGTTCGTCGAGCGGTGGAGGAACCGCGTTCCGTCGGCGTTCCACCACATGTTCCGCGCGTAGATGTCGTCGTGGACGTGATCCGTCGTGAGCCGCCGCACGGTTTGCCCGAACACGGGATCGACGTAG
>QHRT01000111.1:0-9468 GCA_003220195.1 Candidatus Rokuibacteriota bacterium
CCAGCGTGAACGCCTGCTTCGCCCGGACCCAGTGGTAGAGCAGGTGCGTCTGGAGCGACGAGTCCATCAGCTGCGAGACGTGGGCGCCGGAGTCCGAGAACGTCGTCACCGTCCGCGGGTGCCGCATGATCTCGAGCGCGATGTCCTGGTCCTCGTTGGCGACCGGCATCAGGAAGAAGAGGTCGAGGTCTTTCTCGAGCGCGAGCTCGATCATGGTCTCGGCGGGATGTTGCTTGCGCTCGCGCGCCACCTCGGCCACCGAGCGATGCGGTCCCTCGATGGTGTCGAACACGAAGAGCCACTCGTAATCCGCGGGCCGCGCTTCGACGCCGAGCGCCTTCTTCGGGTCGCGCTCTTCCGTCGCCTGGATGAGCTTCTTGCGAAGCTCGGGATCGCGCAGCTTTCGTCGTTGCTCGGCGAGCGGCAGCGCCCGCAGTTCTTTCCAGAGCGGCAGTCGGTCCCACGGCATCTGGGTCTTGAACGAGAGCAGGGCGGACAGCCAGCGAGTATGCACTTGCGCGAACATCCGTCCGCCGGCCGCCGCGGTCTCGTCGAGCAGGTCGAGATACTTCTTCCAGACCCCCGGAGCGGCGCGCCGGCTGAACACGCCGAACGTCACCGGCCGGCCGGTGTCGACGGCGAGATCTCGCAGCCGCACGTGCCACTCGCGGACGCCCGGGTTGCCGGCGGCGCGATCGACGCCCTCGCCCGCGATCTCGAGCAGCCCCGCGTTCAGATCGCCCATCACGCCGACCAGTCGCCGCACCTCATCCCACGATGCGACGCGGCTGGCGACGGGGCGGCCCTCGGGAGTCTCGTGGCTGGGTGACCGTGACGTGGTGAAGCCCACCGCGCCCGCGCGGATCGCGTCGCGGACCTGGCGCTCCATCGCCCGGAGATCGTCGTCGCTCGCCTGCTGCTCGAACGCGCGCTCGCCCATGACGAACGTGCGCACGGCCGAATGCCCGACGTAGCCGGCATAGTTGATGCCCTTCGGCAGCGCGTCGAGCGTGTCGAGAAACTCCGGGTACGTCGTCCAGCTCCACGTGATCCCGGCTTCCATCGCCGCGGGAGAGATGTCTTCGGCGCGCTGCAAGTTCTGGATGACCAGCTGCTTGTTCGCCTCGGCGCACGGCGCGAGCGTGAACCCACAATTGCCCATGACGACCGTGGTGATGCCGTGGTAGCAGGACGAGGTGCCGAGCGGATCCCAGAAGACCTGCGCGTCCATGTGCGTGTGGCCGTCGATGAAGCCCGGCGTGACGACGTGGCCTTCGGCGTCGACGACCTCGCGCGCGCGCTCACCGCGGAGCCGGCCGATCGCGGCGATGCGTCCGTGCCGCACGCCGACGTCCGCGCGATACCGCGGCAGTCCGGAGCCGTCGATCACGAGGCCGTTCTTGATCACCAGGTCGTAGGGCATCTCACCGATCCTCCTTGGAAGTCCGCGCGGCGGCTGCGGCGTCGGGTGAGGCTATGGTACTCGCGCACGAGCCGCTCGGCGAGATCGGCGTTGCCCTCCATTCAGGGGAGAGGGGTGGCGACGTACCAGATGTTGCCGGCCGGGTCCTCCACGTACGCGACGCGCTCGCCGTACGGCTGGTTCTCCGGCGAACGCAGCAAGGCGGCGCCGGCCGCCACCGCATGGCGCGCGACCGTATCGACGTCGTCCACGTACAGGTAGAGCGCGGCCGGCATCGGCTGCCACTGGCCGTGCGCCTCGCCCATCTCCACGAACGAATCCCCGATGCGAACCTTCGCGTGCTGCACCGATCCGTCCGGAGCCTGGTGCCGCTCGGTGACCTCGCCGCCGAACGCCGCGCGCAGGAAGTCGATGAGCCGATCGGTCCCGCGAGGATGGAAATACGGCGTCACCGCGCGCAGGCCCGGAGGCCGATGCCCGCTCGCCGGGGTCGCCACGTGTGTCGCGATGTACCAGAAGTTCCCGAACGGGTCGCGCACGCTGGCCTCCCGGTCGCCGTAGGGCTGATCCACCAGCGGATGCAGCGTCGTGGCGCCGGCCTCAAGCGCGCGCGCGTAGACGGCGTCCGCGTCCTCGACGTAGAGGTGAAGCGCGGCCGGCTTTGCGGCCATTCCCGGATGGCCACCCATCATCACCTTCGAGTCACCGATGCTCATCTCGGCGTGCAGTCCGCCGGCCGAGCCCGGATGGCGCAGCGTCTCGACCGCGCCGAACGCCTGCGTCAGGAACGCGAGCAGGTCGGTGACGCGCTCGACGTGGAGATACGGCGTCACGGTGTGGAAGCCTTCGCGAACCGGTCGGACCGAGGTGCTTGCCATGGCCGCTCCTTTTGTCGGCGCGCCTTCCGCGAGGCGCGCCAGCTCCGCGCCGAGCCGCTCGCGAAACGCGTCGCTCGGCAATCCCCGGAGATCGTTGGCGACGAGCAGCAGATCGTCGAGCGATGCCGCGTCGCCCGCGGCAACGTCGGCGCCGCCGAGGACGGCGTCCACCAGGTCGTCGAATCGCTCGGCCGGATCCCGCTCAGGCATGGTCTCGTTCCAGTCGCTGCCGGAGGTGCTGGAGAGCGCGGAACTGCAGTTGCTTGACGGCGCCTTCGCTCTTTCCGAGCGCGCGGGCGATCTCCGCCACACTCCGCTCCTCGGCGAAGCGCAGATGGACGACGCGCCGCTGGTCCTCGGGCAGGTCGCGGACCGCGCGGTACAGGAACGCCCGGCGCTCCGCAGCCTCGGCCGCGGCGCTCTCGGCGCCGGGGTCGCCAGCGGACGACGCCGCGCGGTCGCGAGTGACGCGCGTGTAGTGGTCGGCGATCGCGTTCCCGGCGATGCGGTAGAGCCAGGCGATGAAGGGGACGCCGCGCCACTCGAAGCGTGGAAGGTTGGCCAGCGCCTGCTTGAAGACCTCGCCGGTCAGGTCCTCGGCGTCGGATCGTCGGGGCACCCGGTGCCGGACGAATGCGTACACTCGATCAAAGTGCCGGGCGTAGAGAGCGGCGAAGTCACGCGGATCCTCGCGCGCCCGCTCGACCAGCTCCTTGTCGTCCGGCTCGCTCGCCACCATCTCTCACATGGTATTAACGGTCGAACGGCCGAAAAGTCACGCTGCCGCGTGGAGCGCCGCTCAGCTTCGCACCGGCGTGGTATATGGTCATTCTGGACCGGAGTCTTCCCCATGCCACGAAGCCCGATGAAGTTCGGATTCACGCTTCCGCAACGCGGCGTCCTCTTCGGCGTGACAACGATGGACAGGATGCTGGCCCTGGCCGCGCGCGTCGACGAGAGCGACCTGTTCGACTCGCTGTGGGTCGGCGACAGCCTCTTCGCCAAGCCGCGGCCCGACTCGCTGACGCTGCTCGGCGGGTTGAGCACGATCACCCGGCGGGTGACGCTCGGCGCCGGCTGCATGGCGAGCTTCCCCGTGCGCGACCCGATCGTCTTCGCCTTCCAGTGGGCGACGCTGGATCTGATGTCGGGGGGCCGCATGCTGCTGGCCGCCTGCACCGGGATCGTCGCCGGCGGCGCCAGCGCCCGCGAGGGCGCAATCTGGGGCGTGGTCGACCGCGAGCGTCCCGAGCGGCTGGTGGAGAACATCGAGATCTGTCGCAAGCTCTGGAGCGAGGAGCACGTGAGCTTCAAGGGCCGGTTCCGTGCCTTCGAGGACGTGACGGTGCAGCCTCGACCGGTGCAGCAGCCGTGTCCGATCTGGATCGCGTCGAACCCGCGCGGGATGCTGTCGGCCGCCGTGCTCGAGCGCGCGCTCCGGCGCGTGGCGCAGACGGCTGACGGATGGATGACCGTTCAGCTCTTCCCGGGAAGCCTGCGGTCGACGTGGACCCGGATCACGGAATACCTGCGTGACGAAGGCCGGGATCCCGCACTTTTTCCGAACATGGCGTACCACAACGTCAACGTCAATCCCGACCGGCAGGCCGCCCTCGAGGAGTCGAAGAAGTTCCTCGACGCGTACTACGGACCGGTCTTCACACCGCAGATGGTCGAGTCGTGGACGGCGGCGGGGCCGCCGGCGGAGTGCGTGGAGCATCTCCGCGCGCTGAAACGCGACGGCGCCAGAACGATCACGCTCAGGATCACCGGCTGGCAGCAGGAGGCGCAGTACGAACGGCTGGTGAACGAGGTGCTCCCGCGAGTGGATGGAGGCGGATGAAGGAGGCGATCGCGCATGTCGTCGAGGCGATGCGCCTCGACCCCGGCTCCGCGGCCGCCCGCAACAATCTTCGCGAGGCGCAGGCGCCCGCGTCGCCGGGGAAGGACAGGCTCAGATGACGTCCTTGCCCTTGAGCTCCTCCAGGTCGCGCGCGGTCAAGCCCAGCCACTCGGCATAGATCGCGGCATTGTGCTCGCCGAGCAGCGGCGCGCGATCCACCGCGACGTGCGACTCGGACATCTTCACCGGCCACCCGGGCAGCGTGAACTTGCCGCGCTTGGGATGGTCGACGGTGACGATCATCTCGCGCTTCTGGATCGCGGGGTCCTGCGTGATCTCCATCGTGTCGTAGACCGCTCCGGCCGGGACGCCCGCATCGCCGAGCATCTTCATGACCTCGGCCTTGGTCCGGCTCTGGGTGAACTCGCTCAGGATGCGGTCCACCTCGTCGTGGTGGGTCCAGCGCTTCTCCGGCGAATTGAAGCGCTCGTCGCCGATCAGGTCCGCGCGGCCGATCGCCTTCAGCAGCCGGTCCCAGTGCCGATTGCCGGCGCGGGTCGTGTAGATGAAGCAGTAGTCGTTGAGGCCTCCGCCCTTGCACTTGTAGAGGCCGCTCGGGGCCGTCGTGCCGAGCGCGCTCCTGTTGCCCGAGCGCACCGCGGCCTTGCCGCTGGCGGCCTGGCGCGCGAAGGCGATGCGGCTGAAGTTGATGACGGCGTCCTGCATGGCGACCTTGATGTGCTGGCCCCGGCCGGTGCGCTCCCGCTGGTGCAGGGCGGCCAGGATGCCGATGGCGCAGTGCAGCCCGGTGCCCGTGTCGCCGATGGTCGGCCCGGGCTTGAGGGGCTCCGTTTCCGTGGTGCCCGTGAGGCTCAGGGCTCCGCCCACGGACTGCGCGATCATGTCGAAGCTCACGTAGTTCTCGTACGGCCCCTCGCCGAACCCCTTGACCTGCGCGTAGATGATCCGGGGATTGATCTTCTGGACCACGTCATAGCCGAAGCCCAGACGCTCGATCGCGCCCGGGGCGAAGTTCTCGATCATGACGTCGGCCTTCTTCAGCAAGTCGGTGAAGATCTGGCGGCCGCGGTCGGTCCCGAGGTTCAGGGTGATGCTGCGCTTGTTGGCGTTGAGCAGCATGAAGTAGTGCGAGTCCACCCCCGGCGTGTCGGTGGACGCGCCGCGCCCCTGGTCACCGCCTTTGGGGTTCTCGACCTTGATGACATTGGCGCCCAGCCAGGCGAGCGCTTCGGTGCACGAGGTTCCGGCTTCGAACTGGGTCAGATCGAGGACCTGCACGTCCTCCAGCGCCGTTTTCTGTGCCATGGTGTGGACTCTCCTCTCAGCGAGAACGGTTGGACAGCATCAATGATCCTCGGGCGCGCTCGCGTTGGCCACGATGATCTTCGTTCCGTCGGCCTTCTCGCAATAGACCGTGACGTCGGCGCGCGTCCGGCCGCCCTCGGCGTGACGGCCGGTGATGATTCCTCGCGTCGTGAACGGCTCGTTCGGCCACAGCACGTTGGTGAATTTCACGTCCAGGCGTCCGCCCAGGTAGAAGCCGCGGCCGAAGTGCCGGGTCAGCAACTCGGTGACGCACGAGAGCGTCATGCGGCCCCCGATCACCGTGTCCCCGAAGCCGAGCTCTTTCGAGGCGCCCTTGTCGTTGTGATAGTTCCGGCTGCGGTAGAAGAACTCGTTGCACATCTCTCCGGTGAACGTCTTCCGGAGCTCGAGCGATAGCGGCTCGCCGGAGGGCTCGACCGCTCTTCTCGCGCCTTCCTTCTCCGACGGGTCGCGCAGCGCGACCTCGCCGCTGGTCTGCTCCGCCAGGAAGCTCTGATGATGGACGCCGCGCGCGATCAGCTGACCGGCCTCGTCTCGCACCCACATCTCCAGCGCGACGACGTCGCGATCGCGTCTCCGGTACCGATCGGCCACCCGCGCGCTGCAGCGCACCGACTGTCCGGCGCGCGTCGGCGCGTGGATCTCCCATTCCTGCCGGCGCCACAGATTCCCGAAGAGGTTCTCGAGGTACCAGCCCTTGAACTGGGTGTCGGCATCCTGGTAGACGATCACCGGCGCTACCGGCCCGCCGAACGGCGACGTCGTCGTGTACCAGGGATTCGCCTCGCCAAGGCCCTTCATGTAGTGCTGGACCATCTCGTCGGTGATCGCCACTTCGAGCGTCCCGAGATCCTTGCCCGGGTGCACGTCCGTCGTCATCTCTACCCCTCCTTCGCCCGGCCGACTCGCGCGCCAGCCCGAGAGTATCAGCGTTGGCGTCGGGTCGCGAGCGGCGTGCCGGTCTCGCCCCGGTGACGCCGGGAGGCCATTTTATCGGCGCGTCGGCGCTGGCCGCGTATCCATGGGTGCAGGTCGCCGGCACGACGAAACGACATCTCACGTCATTTCGGCATGCGACGCGCTCCAGGCTCACGTTCGGATCGTCGCTCAATAGCGATCACCTCGCACGATCGGATGGTGGCGTGGTTGGTGCACCACGCGCGTGGCAACGTCCGAACGGAGGACCTCAGCGTGCGTCGATTGATCCTGGTGCTGGTGGCCGTGCTGTCGCTGTCGACGGTGCCGCGGACAGCGGCGAGTGCCGTCACGGTCGCGATCGATCCGCGCGCCGCCGTGACCGTGCCCGTGAACGGGACCCGACAGTTCTCGGCCAAGGTGGGCGGCACGACGAACACGGCGGTCACGTGGTCGTTGACACCGCCGCCCGGCGTCAGCGCCGGCGCCATCGGCAGGATCAGCGCCGCGGGAAAGTACACGGCGCCAGCGAGCCCTCTCCCGAACTTCGCCGCCGTGACGGTCACGGTGACGAGCGCAGCCGATCCGACCGCGCGCGCGAGCAACACGATCACGGTGGTCTATCCCGCGCCTGTGCTCAACGGACTCAGTCCTGCGTCTCTGCCACTCGGCGCCTTCACGCTCACCGCGAGCGGAAGCGGCTTCGTCAGCGGCGCGCGGGTTCAGTGGAATGGCGCGCCACTCTCGACCACGGTCGTCTCGGCGACGCAGCTGACGGCCGTCGGCACGGCCGCCCAGCCCGGGACCGTGAACATCACCGTCGCCAATCCTGGACCCGGCCCGGTGTCCGCGGTGCGCACACTGAGCGTCATCTCCGGCGTGGCGGTCTCCGTCACGCCGAGCAGCGTCAGCCTCTCGCCGGGGACGACGCTGCAGTTCAAAGCCACGGTCTCGGGCAACACCAACACCGCGGTGACGTGGAGCGTGGTGGGCAGCCCGGCCACGGGCATCATCGACGCGACGGGCCTCTACACCGCCCCGGGCTCATCACCGGTGGGCGGGGTCGTCACCGTGTACGCCGTCGCGGCGGCCGATGGCGTGACGCGCGGCTCGGCCAGCGTCTCGATCCAGGATCCGCTGGCGCTGAGCAACGGACGCTTCCTCGAGCAGACGACGTTCGGCCCGACACCGGCGTCGATGGCGCACCTCCAGCAAGCCGGCAAGGCGGCGTTCCTGGCCGAGCAGTTCGCGCTCCCCGAGTCCGCCTGGCCGTACTCGAGTACGACGACCCGGGCCGACGCCATCGACCTCTTCTTCGGGAATGCCCTCGGCGGCGCCGACCAGCTCCGGCAGCGGGTCATCTTCGCGCTGAGCGAGATCATCGTCGTCGCCATGAACAAGAACACGAACGGCAACGAGATCGTCCCCTGGCTTTCGCTGCTGAGTCGCAACGCCTTCGGGAATTACCGGACGCTCCTCAGAGAGATCACGCTCGACGCGAGCATGGGCAAGTACCTGGATCTCGCGAACAGCGGAGTCGCCGGAGGCGCGCCCAACGAGAACTATCCGCGCGAGGTGATGCAGCTCTTCAGCATCGGCGTGTCGCTGCTCAACATCGACGGATCGGTGCAGACCGACAGCGCGGGCAATCCCGTGCCCACGTACACGCAGACGGACGTGCAGCAGCTGGCGCGCGCCCTGACCGGCTGGACGTTCAACAGCGCGACCGGCATGACGGGATCGGGCGGGAACTGGAACTACTATCCCGGCCCGATGATTCCGGTCCCGGGCAAGCACGTGACCTCCGCGAAGACGGTGCTCGGGCGCGTGATTCCCGCCAACCAGACGATCCAGCAGGACCTCGACAGCACGATCGACACCATCTTCAACCATCCGAACGTGGGTCCGTTCGTGGCCACGCGTCTGATCCGCGCGCTGGTGACGAGCAATCCGAGCCCCGCCTACATCACGCGCGTCGCGCAGGCGTTCAATGGCGGCGGCACCACTGCCCGCGGCGACATGAAGAACGTGCTGCAGGCCATCCTGCTCGATCCGGAGGCCCGCAACGACACGCCGCCGAGCACCTTCGGACGGCTGCGCACCCCGATGCAGCACACGATCGCCCTCGCGCGCGCGCTCAACCTGGACCCGGGGCCGGCCTCCCAGTTCGCCTACCTCTTCTACGGGATGAACGAGGGCCTGCTCGACGCGCCGTCGGTGTTCGGCCATTACTCACCGCTGTTTCACATTCCGCGGAGTCCCTGGTTCGGGCCGGAGTTCCAGATCTACGCGGTGAGCGACGCGATCGACCGCGCCAACCTCTTCTACTACCTGATCGCGAGCCCGTGGCCCATCGACCCGGTGCTGCAACCGTTCGTCGCCATCGCCGCCGATCCCACGGCGCTGGTCAACGCCATCGACACCACGCTGCTCTACGGGCGCATGCTCCCGCAGACCCGGGCGGCGATCCTGACGTCGACGCCGACCATGTACGACGCGAATCAGCGCGTGCTGAACGCTCTCTACCTGACGTTCACGTCGGGCGAATACCTGGTGCAGCACTGATGATGACTCGTCGCCGATTCCTCGAGCTCTCCGCGTGCCTCGGAATGGCCAGCGGGTTGACGCGGGTCCTGCCCGCGCACGCGGCGTCCGACTATCGGGCGCTGGTCTGCGTGTTCATGTTCGGCGGCAACGACGGGCACAACCTGATCGTGCCGCTCGACAGCGTGCAGTACGCGGCGTACCAGAAGGCGCGCGGCGCGCTGGCGCTGCCGCTGACGCAACTCCTTCCCATCCAGGATCCGGCCTTCGGGACCTTCGGGCTGCACTACGCGCTGCCCGAGCTCCAGTCGCTCTATACGCAAAAGAAGCTGGCCGTCGTTTCCAACGTCGGCGTCCTGACCCGGCCCACGACGTACCGGAATCTCTCCGATCCCACGTTCCAGCTGCCGCTGAATCTCAGGTCGCACGCCGACCAGGTCGTCATGATGCAGACGGGCTTCACCAACGCGGGAGGCAGCTCGGGGTGGGGCGGACGAACGCCGGACGGGCTCCAGGCG
>QHRT01000111.1:9533-12801 GCA_003220195.1 Candidatus Rokuibacteriota bacterium
CAGCCCGGCAACGACCTGGACCAGAACGCGATGTCCATCTATCCGCCGGCGGCGGCGCAAGCACGCGCCACCGCGCAGCGCCAGATCGTGACGACCGACAGCGGCAACGCCATCGTCAACGCGGCGAACCAGGTCATGGCCAGTGCGCTGACGCTGAATCCGATCCTCAGATCAGCGGCGGCGAACGTCACCTTCCCCAAGGCCTTTCCCTCGAACACGCTTGGCAACCAGCTCGCGGAAATCGCCAGGGTCATCAGTCTCAATGCGCAGTTCACGGTCGGCCGTCAGGTCTTCTTCTGCAGCCTCGGCGGCTTCGACACCCACTCGGGGCAGGGCTATCAGCAGTGGGATCTTCTGCAGCAGACGAGCAAGGCGCTCGACGCCTTCTATGCGGCGCTCAGCCTCTGGGGGATCGACTCGCAGGTGACGACGTTCACGATGTCCGACTTCGGGCGCACGCTGCAGCCGAGCGGGACGGGCTCCGACCACGGATGGGGCAACCATCACCTGGTGCTTGGCGGCGCCGTCGCCGGCGGACGGCTCTACGGCCAGTTCCCCTACATGACCGACTACGCCAACTTCAACGCGCTGGCCGACGACTACGCCGACGTCGGCGCGACCGACGCGCAGCTCGGCGCGATCTTTCCGCAGCTCGCCAGCTTCACGATCGGCGACGTCGGGTTCATGGGGTAGCGGCCGGGGTCGTCCCGCGCCATCTTCCTGACCCGACCAGTTCTCGCCGGCACACGAGTCGCCGCGCCGGGCGGTGATGCCCGGGGGATTCGGGACATCGCCTCGTGTAAACGACGGTCGCCTCTCTTCGGAGGCGGTTCCAATCGACTGACTTCACGGATGCCGCAACCCTCTTCGCAATGCGGAGACGCGTCGATCGCGAATCAAGGATCAGCATCGCTGCAGATCTCGATCAGCTGCGGGCGCGCATCGCCGGCAGCACGCGCTCGCCGAAGCGTCGCACGGCGCGCACCGGATCTGCCGCGAGGCTCACGCTGAACATCAGCCGGCGCACGCCCGCCTCGCGCGCCGCACGGACTTGCTCGAGGCACTCGTCGGGCGTGCCGCACACGGCGAGGCGACCGGCGAGGTAGTCGAAGAGAGCCGGGTCGTGTGCTGGAGCGCCGACGGAGCTCGAGCAGGGGTTCGCGATGCTCGAGCGGCACGCCGCGACGCGCCGGATCGCGGCCGCCGATGATGTACGCCGAGACGAAGGCGAGGATCGCGCCGATCTTGCGTCGCGCCACGGCGCCGTCGTCGTGGCAATCGAGACAGGCGATCTGCCAGATCTCGACGTCATCGGGATTTCGTCCCGCGGCGATCGCCGCGCGTGTCACGGTCGTCTCTGACTCCGTCACGTTCTCCCGGGTGAGACCGTAGTTGATGAACACGCCATCCGCCGTCTCGCCGGCAGCGCGGAGCGAGCGCGGATGCGAGGCCGCGAGGAACACCGGACTCGGCTGCTTCACCCACGGGAGATGTGCGGAGCCGCCGCGATACGACGCAGGCTGACCGCGAAGCAAATCACGGATGAACGTCACGCCCTCCGCCAGCTCGCGCGCCGGCAGGCTCGGCGCACCAAGATTCCGCGTGCCGCTGTGGCCGGCGCCGATGCCGAGCACCGTGCGGCCGGGCGCGATCAGATCGACGGACGCGATCGCCGCAGCCGTCGCCGCGGGGTGGCGCGTGACCAGGTTGGTGACGCAGACCGCGACGCGAGCGCGGGCCGTGGCCGAGGCGAGGAGCGTCGTCGCAACCCATGGATCCATCGCGTTGCCCGGCGTGTCCGCGATGCCGACCATGTCGTAGCCGAAGAGGTCGGCGACCTCCGCCATCGAGCGGACCAGCGCGACGTCGTACGGCCAGAAGAAGAACCCGATCTCCACCGTCGCTACCGTCCGCCGATCCGGAAGACCATCTGGGTCGGGCGCACGAAGCGCAACGCCACGAGCAGGATGACGAGGACCACCGCCATGTAGATCACCGCCATCGCGTCGACCGAGTAGATCGGTCGCATGCCGGCCGCGAACACCGCGTAGTAGAGCGCGACGACCAGCGTTTGCGAGCCGGCGCCCGAGAGCAGGAACGTCAGCTCGAAGTTCGCCACCGTGTTCACCAGCACCAGGAGTCCCGCCGTCAGCAGGCCCGGCACCGCGAGCGGCAGCACGATACGCCGGAAGACCTGCCAGCGGCCGGCGCCGTGAACCCGCGCCGCCCACTCGAGGCTCTCGCTGATCTGCTCGAGAAACGGCAGCAGCACGAAGATCGCGAGCGGCAGCATCGGCACGAGATTGCCGAGGATCACCCCGCCCATCGTGCCGCCGATCCGGTAGCGATAGAGCGAGGTCGCGAGTGGAATGCCGTACGTCATCTGGGGAATGAGCAACGGGAGGAAGTAGAGCAGCAGCACCGCATTCTTCGCCGCGAAGCCCCGGCGCGCCAGCACGTATGCCGCCGGAAATCCGAGGGCCAGCGCGAGCGCGGTGACGCTGGCCGCCACGATCGCGGTCACCGTCAGCACGTCCGCGAGCTGGAACTCGCGCCAGGAGTACGCGTACCACTCCGTGGTCCACGCGGGCGGCCAGACTGTCGCGAACCAGCGTCTGGCGAACGAGGAAACCGCGACGTGGCTCACGATGCCGACGAGGTTCAGCGTGAAGCGCAGCACGAACATGAACACCGCCAGCCGCCAGGCCCGCGCGCGCATCAGCGTTTGCCCACGCCGACCGTCGCCATCCCCGTCGCGGCGACACGGCTCCTCAACAGGAGAACGATCGCCAGCCCGATGAGCTGACAGAGACCCATCACGACCGCGATCGCCGACGCCATCGACATGTCGTAGTGCTCGAACGCCTGCTGGTATGCGGCGATGGCGATCGTCCGCGTCGCGCCCGCCGGCTGGCCGACCAGCACCGCCGACGGAAAGACGCCGAAGTTCATGACGAACACGAGCGCGAACGCGATCGCGGCGCCCGGAGCGATCAGCGGCCACATGACGCGCCGGAACACCTGGAAGGGGCGTGCGCCGAGCACGCGAGCCGCGCTCTCGAGCGCCGGGTCGATGCCCGAGATGTAGCCGAGCAGCATCAGGAAGCAGAACGGAAAGTGCTGCACGAAGAGCGCGATCATCACGCCGGTGTAGTTGTGCGTGAGCCGCGGTGGATCGCCGAGGCCCATCGCCACCAGCGCCTGGGTGAGCCAGCCTTTCGGACCGTAGAACCCGTTGATTCCTTCCGCGACCAGGACGGTGCCGAGC
>QHRT01000541.1 GCA_003220195.1 Candidatus Rokuibacteriota bacterium
AACGGAGGCACGTTGTCGATGTACGGGCAGTCCGGCGTGCCGAACTTCGCCATGCACGAATCGCGCGTCGGCTTCACCGGATCGAGCTTGCCGTGCGGCGCGAGCGCCGGCGCCAGCACGGCCACGAACGCGAGGCCGCCCAGGATCAGGAGCGGGATGACGGGGAGGTCGCGGACGAAGCGAGCGCGTCGCCGGACGGCGCGCGGAGCGGCGAGCGTCTGGTCGGCCCCGACCGGGATCGTCGCCATGACCTCAACCTCCTCGGTCTACGGCCGCGACACCCGGATGCGCGGGTCCACGTATCCGTAGAGGACGTCGATCGTGAAGTTCAGCAGCACGATCATCAGCCCGGACATGAGCACGACGCCCTGCACCATCGGAAAGTCGCGGTTGCTCAGCGCGTCGTAGAGCAGCTGACCGACGCCGGGCCAGTTGAAGATGACCTCGATGACGACGGCGACGTTGACCATGACCAGGAGATTCAGCCCGGCGAACGTCAGGACGGGAATCATCGAGTTCTTCAGCGCGTGCTTCGCGACCACCATGCGTTCGGGCACGCCCTTCAGACGGATGAGCTTGATGTAGTCGCTGCCGAGGACGTCCAGCATGCCGGAGCGCGTGATTCTCAACATCGCCCCCGAGAAGTACCAGCCGAGGGCGAAGGCCGGCATCGCCAGATGCGCCCAGTCCCTGAACCAGAACGTGAGCCACGTCGACGGCTCGCTTCCGACGAACGCGCTCCGGCCCTTGCCGAGCACGGGAAGCCAGCCGAGATGGATGCCGAAGAGGATGATGAGCACCAGCCCGACGAAGAAGCCCGGCATGCTGAGCCCGAGCAGCGCCAGCGCCTTGCCCGCGTTGTCCCACCAGGAATTGATCTTCAACGCCGACAGCATCCCGAACGGGACACCGAGGACGATGGAGATCACGAACGCCGCGAAGCCGAGCTTGAGCGAGTTCGGCAGTCGCTCGAAATAGATGTCGCGCACGGGCAGCGACTTCTCGAACGAGTGCCCGAAGTCACCGCGGAGCAAGTTTCCGACGAACCCCAGGTATTGCAAGAAGAGCGGCCGATCGAGGCCCCAGTCGTGCTTCAGCTGCGCCACGTAGGCGGCATCCGCGCCCGCCTCGGCCTTCATCGCGACCGGATCACCGGTGAGCCGCACCAGCGCGAAGATGATGGTGACGAGCAGCCAGAGGGTCACGACGCTGTAGAGCGCGCGGACGAGGACGTACGTCTTCATGGGACTACCGGTCGGCCTTCACCTCCCAGATCTCCCACGGCCACGGATACGGCGCGTTGATCGTGTCCCAGTAGCGGTGGAACCCATCGCCCTCGGGCAGCACGCGCGGCCCGACCGCGTGGACGAACGGGTTCAGGTACACGGGCACGAAGTAGTGCTCGTCGAGGATGATGCGCTGGATCTGCTTGACGAGCCGCTCACGCTCCACGAGATCGAGGCTCGCCTGGTGCTTCTTCCACAAGGCCTCGATCTGCGGATCGCAGATGAACGACGAGGGGCTGTCGCAGACGGCGTACACGGCGATGTTGGACTTCGAGCCGCCGGCGCGGGGGTCGATGTTCTGGACGATCGTGCGATTCCCGGGGAATCCTTTCCGGCCCTGCCCGATCTTCGCGCGGAAGGCCGGACCCTCGAGTGATTGCAGCTTGCCGCGAATGCCGATCGCGCGAAGGTCGGTGACGATGCGCTCGGCCATGTCGAAGTAGGGCGGGAACGGCGTGTAGTCGACGTCGACGCCGTCGGCGAAGCCGGCCTGCGCCATCAGGTGCTTCGCCTTCTCGAGGTTGTACTCGGGAACCGGCGCGTCGGGCCCCTGGAGCGCGTCGCGATTTTCGGGGCTGATCCAGTTGCCCATTGGCTTGCCGATGCCCTGTGTCTCCTGCTTCACGAGGAACTGGCGGTTGATCGCGAGGCTGACCGCCTGACGCACGCGCTTGTCGCGGAACGGGCTGCCCGGTTCGCTGCCGCCCGGAAACATGAGCCACCACGGTCCCGTGAAGTTCTGATCCCACCGGAGCGACTTGTCCGCCATCAGCCGCGGGAGCAGCTTGCCCGTCATGCCGAACGTGAGGTCCAGCTCACCCGTCTGGAGCCCGGCCATCCGCGCCGCGGGATCGCGGACGCCCTTGACCACGATCGTCTTCGTCGCCGGCGTGCGGCGCCAGTACTCGTCGAAGGCCTCGAACGTCATCTGCACGCCCGCCTGCTGGCTCACGAGCCTGTACGGCCCGGCGCCGATCGGCTTCGCCTTGAACCCATCACGGCCGACCTTCTCGTAGTAGCGCTTCGGGACGATCCATCCGATCCCGCTGACCCCACCGTTGTAGAGGTCGAAGAAGTCGATGAATGGCTCCTTGAAGTGGAAGACGATCGTGCGGTCGTCGACGACCTGGATGTGCTCGAGCTTCTCGTGGAAGGTCTTCGCGT
>QHRT01000112.1 GCA_003220195.1 Candidatus Rokuibacteriota bacterium
ACGATTCGGGTCCGCCGGCGATCCCTTCAGGTGGTAGATCTCCCAGCCCCCGAAGTGGGGGCCACTGACGTCCCAGTTCTTGCGCATCCCATCCGATGTCGCGACGAACGCGCCCTTGCGTGTCCCGATCAACATGCGTACGCGGCTCATCTGTCACTCCTTGTTGTTTGTCGTCGGCGCCTGCGCCGGGCGCCGGCGCCCGACGATCGGCCTCATCCCCCTGAGAACGTTATCGCGTCGCCGACCGCGACGACGGCACACAGAGCGGCGCCAGGCGCCAGCGGCCGTAGGCGACGAACGCGGCCAGGACTAGGACCACGATCGAGATCACCGCGGCCGGCAGCAGGCCGCCGATGAATGTGATCGTCGTGGCGCCGACCATGATGATGACGAGTCCGGCGGCGGCGAGCGGCGTCAGGCCCGGGCGAATGCACAGGGCACTCGGCAGGATGAGGCCGATCGCGCCGAGGACCTCGGCGACGCCGATGAACCTGAGCAATCCTCCCGGCACGTCGATCGGCCCCTTCATCTGGTCGAGCGGCAGGTACAGCTTCATTCCTCCTGCGAACAGGAAGACGAGCGCCAGCAGCCCCTGGATGACCCACAGCGCGTACGTCATGACTCCGGCGCCCCATCGCGAACGGGCCGGACCTCGACGGACCCGACGCGCGCCACCGGCCCACGCGCGGCGATCGCGATCGCGTCGTCGAGATTGTCGACGTCGATCAGCATGTAGCCGCCGAGATGCTCGCGAGTCTCCGCGAACGGCCCGTCGGTGAGGAGCGTCTTGCCGTCGCGCACGCGGACGGTGGTCGCCGTGGTCGTCGGGTGGAGCGGGTTACCGCCGAGGTACTGGCCCTTCGCCCGAAGCTCGTTGGCGACCTCCATCTGTCCCCAGTAAATCTCCTGACGCTCGGCCAGGCTCAGCCTGTCCCAGGTCTCGTCGAACGCGATCATGAGCAAATATTTCACCGCTGCCTCCATTACTGAGTCGAACGGCGGGCGTCTCGATCGACATGGACAGTAAATTATCTCTCGTGGCTCAACCCGTAGAGGCCGACCTCGCGGTCCAGGCCGTGTACCGCGATGACTGGGGACGCATCGTCGCCACGTTGATCCGCCTGGTCGCGGACTTCGACGTCGCCGAAGAAGCGGCACAGGAGGCGTTTGCGTCGGCCGTCGACCAGTGGCGTGTCGCGGGCGTCCCCGAGTTCCCACGCGCATGGATCATCCAGACGGCCAGGCACAAAGCGATCGATCGGATCCGACGCCGGGTGCGGTTCCGCGAGAAGGTCGATGAGCTCGCGGGAACCCCGTGGACCGCCGACGTGGAGCCAGCGCCGGAGTTCGATCCGAACGAGATCCCTGACGATCGGCTCCGGCTGATCTTCACCTGCTGCCACCCGGCGCTGGCGGTCGAGGCGCAAGTCGCGCTCACGCTCAGGACGCTCGGCGGGCTCGAGACGGACGAGATCGCGCGCGCGTTCCTGGTGCCGCCGTCCACGATGGCGCAGCGGCTCGTACGCGCGAAGGCGAAGATCCGCGACGCGCGCATTCCCTACACCGTGCCGGACACCGGCGACATGCCGGGCCGGCTCGACTCGGTGCTGACGGTGATCTACCTGATCTTCAACGAGGGCTACGCAGCGACGCGCGGCGAGCAACTGGTGCGGACCGATCTCTGCGCCGAGGCGATCCGGCTCGCGCGACTCGTGAGAAAGCTGATGGCGCCCGAGCGGCCCGCGGAGGCGACGGCACTCCTCGCACTGATGCTGCTGCACGATTCGCGACGAGATGCGCGACTCGACGACGCCGGTCAGCTCGCCGTGCTCGAAGAGCAGGACCGTCGCAGGTGGAATCACGCGCAGATCGCCGAAGCCTTGCCGTTCGTCGAGGAGGCTCTGCGCGGCGGCCCCGGTCCCTTCGCGCTGCAGGGCGCGATCGCGGCGCTGCACTGTCAGGCGGCGCGCGCGGAAGACACGGACTGGCCGCAGATCCTCCGACTCTACGATCTCCTCGAGCGCGTGCAGCCCACGTCGATCGTGTCGCTGAACCGCGCCGCGGCGGTCGCGATGGTCCAGGGCCCCGAAGCGGCGCTCCGTCTTGTCGACGCGCTCGCCGCGACGGGCGCGCTCGACCGCTATCACCTGCTCCACGCCGCGCGCGCCGACCTGCTGCGGCGCCTCGGCAACCGGGCCGAGGCGGCGAAGAGCTACGCGAGAGCACTCGAGCTGGTCACGAACGAGGCCGAGCGGCGCTTTCTCGAAAGGTGGATGCGCGAAGTTCAGTCGAACTAGCCTAGGGTCCGGACCAGGAGAAGCTCGAGTAATGGCCGTTGCGCCCCGTGTTGTCCCAGGTGAACGCGTGGTCGCGATACGTTCCGCGGGTGGCCCGCGCGGCGGCCAGGCGCGTCGAGACCGGGTGCCTCACGTTGTCGATCCAGGCCTCGGTACCCGGCTGTCGCCCTTCGATGCCCTCGAGCTCGCAGTCGAGCACGCCGCCACCGATCTTCGCCCAGCGTCGGCGGCCGTCCTTGCCGAACTCGATCGCCGCCGTCCGGGTCGGAAGCCTGCGCGTCACGATCGCGGAGATGCGTCCGAGCGGACCGCCCGCGCCGCCGGAGAAGATCTCTTCGAGGGCTCGTCGCTGCTCGGGCCTGGCGTTCTCGTCCACGTAGACGCCCATCGTCCAGTTGCCCTCGCCCATCTTGCCCGGCGTGTAGATGGCCAGCGCCGCATGCGTGCCGGCGAGATCGACCGTGCCGTAATTGCCGCGCACGATCTGGAAGACCATCGGCACGTCGCAATGCCCTTCCGTGGGGCGCGCCATGGCGCCGCCCCGCTCGTTGCGAGGCCCGAGCAGACAGGGACACAGAACCTCACAGTTGCAGTTCTCGAGGTATTCGCCTTCCAGGCGCCATGAGTCCGCCATGATCGTCACCTCTGGCGTGATCGGGTGGCGGCCGCAAACGTCGCCACCTTCGGCCAGCAGCCAGGATCGCGCCCGGGCGCAGTCCGCGTCAAGCGCCGTGAGCCCGAGTTGACCTTGTTCGCGTCCTCCACCACGATTCCCCCGTGGACGTGGGAGGCCGCCGCACACTCATGACCGCTGCGCTCGGCTTCGTGCGTCTGGTCGCCCCGGGACCGTGTCCGGGCGAGATCCGCCTTCTCGCGCGATGGATGGACTCGTGGACCGGCCTCGGCGCCGTCGTCGTCGGGATGCGCGCGCAGGGCTCCGACGTGGAGCTGAAAGAGTTTCCCGACGGCTGGCGGGCGACGGTCTATCCGATCGGGATCGCGCATTCGGTCGTGGAAGGCTCCGCGTTCGAGCCGACGCCGTGGCGCGCCGTGCAGCACGCCGCGTGGGTGGCGCTCGCGGCTCACGACGAGCGCACACGACGCGGGTGAGTGTGGACGGTTCGTCAGAGAGAAAGGTCCCGCAGCACCGCCCGGCACGGCGCGCCGTCGAGTCCGCGCAGCCGGAGAGGAAAGCAGAGCAGCTCGTAGTGTCCCGGAACGATCTCCGACAAATCGATGCCTTCGAGGAGCACGACGCCGTGCTCCAGGAAGGCGCGATGCACCGGCACCTGCTCGTCAGCGTGCGCGACGGAAAGGTAGTCGAGCCCGACCAGCTCGACCTTGCGCGCCACCAGCGCGCGCGCCGCGTCGACCGAGAACGCGACGAAGTCGGGCGTGTAGTCACGCCGCTTCAGCAGCTGGGAGTTGCGGGTCTTGAACAGGACGCGCCTCACGCCGTCGAACGGAATCGCGTTCACGTGGGCCTCGGTGATGTACCGGTCGGCGTCCACGGCGTGCACCAGCGCGGGACCGGCGAACCGGTCGAGCGGCAGCGCGTCGATGCCGGCGCCGTCCGGCAGAAAATGAAACGGCGCGTCGACGTGCGTGCCCGCGTGCACGCTGACCGTGAGCGCCGTGGCGTTCGCGTCGTCGCCGCGACTGATGCGCCGGCGCTCGTGCACTTCGAGCGGCGGCGCGACGACCCAGCGCACGGTGTCGGTCGAGAGATTGAGCGAGATGTCGTAGTACCGCACGTGGCACCTCCGGGCTGGATGCTAGCATCCGGGGTATCTCAGGGAGGGCGGGATGAAATTCGGATACTTCACGCTGGCCGATAACTCGCCGGGGTACGGAGCGCGCCGGCGCGATCCCAACCAGTTCCTGCGCGAAGTCGCCGAGGAGTGCGTGGAGGCGGAACGGATGGGCTTCGCGAGCGCGTGGGTGCCGGAGCATCACTTCGGACGCTTCGGCATCCTGCCGTCGCCCGCCATGTTCCTGACCCACGTCGCGGCCCGGACGCGGACACTCAAGCTCGGGCCCGCCACGGTCGTCTTGCCGCTCAATCATCCGCTGCGCACCGTCGAGGAGTTCAACCTGCTCGACCTCCTGAGCGACGGGCGCGCCGTCTTCTCGGCGGGGCGCGGCTACGACGCCGGCGAGTACGGGCCGTTCGGCGCGTCGTTCAAGGACAGCCGCGACGTCTTCGACGAGCAGATGGAATACATGATGGCGGCCTGGCGGAAGTCGCCGTTCGAGTTCCACGGCACGTACTACTCGACGCCGGAGCCGCTCACGGTGCTGCCGCACCCGGTGCAGAAGCCCCATCCCGATGTGTACGTCGCGTGCTTCTCGAAGCCGTCGATCGAGCTGGCGGCGCGCCTGCGCGTCAACACGATCTTCGCGCCCTTCGCGGCCGCGATGCTGTACGGCTCGGTCGAAGCGGCCGCACAGGAGTCGAAAAAGCTGGCGCGCGACGCCGGCCTCGTCGACCAGAAAGTCATGTGCAGCTACTTCGTGTCGGTCGCGCACAGTGACGCCGAGGCCGACCGCGCTCGCGAGCGTCTGCTCTATTACCTCCACAACGTGATCCCGGTCCTGCCGCAGGACCGCAGCACGACGCCGCCGCACATCGCGTACTTCGTCGACATCGTGGAGCGGCTGCGCGCGGCGAAGCCGGGTCAGCTCGGCGACCGCAGCATCGTCACCGGCGATGCCGAGCACTGCATCGAGGTGCTGAAGAAGTGCGAGGCCGGCGGGCTCTCCGAGGTGATCTGCTACTTCAACTTCGGCCTGCTCGACCACCGGGAGACGCTCCGCGCGATGGAGCGGTTCGCTCGAGAGGTGATGCGGCACTTCGAGGGGTAACCTCTTACCGAGGTTGGCCTGCTGTTTTCCCGTGCGACGGGGGGTCGGCACCAGCAACACGCGCAGATTCCACTCCCCAGAGTCGGCGCGGATCTTGAACAATCCTTCGGCGCGCCATCGTGGCTCGCCGCGCTCATTCCATCACGGTCTGCGACCGACACCTGGGGAGATCCGCCATGAACAAGCTATTGATCGCGATCCTGACCACACCGTGTGTCCTGCTTCTCCTGGGTCCCGCCTCCGCCGAGGCTCGCAACATCATCTCGTGGGGCACGATGTACGCAGTCGACGGACCGTTCCTCGGCTCGACGAACCCGATTCGCGGGGTCAACGGCGATACCGAGGCGTGGGTGCTGAAGAAGGTAGAAGGTCACCTCACCACGAAGGGCAAGATCGAGGTCGAGGTGAAAGGTCTGATCTTCAAGGACGGCGATCCGAACGACGAGCCCACGTTCAAGGCGGTCGTGAGCTGCCTCACGGAAAGCGACGGCACCACGCCGGTCATCAACGTGGCCACGCGCGGCTTTCCTGCAACCCCGTCCGGGAATTCCAAGATCGACGACAAGATCGAGCTTCCGAATCCGTGCGTCGCGCCGATCGTGTTCATCACCGGTGACGACGAGACGATCTGGTTCGCGGTCACCGGCTTCGAGAAAGAAGAAGACGAGGAGGACTAGGCGCTCGACACCGCGAGGGCTAGAAACCCTTCTGTCGCATGCAGACGCGATACGCGGCTCGGTACGCGGCGTCCTTTGCGCCTTCGCCGTCCATCCCGTGAATCTGAGGATCCGACGACTGCGTCACGGCCGTTTTCGCGCCGCGGCCCTCCGCGGTCTGCGCGCCGGCCGTGCGGGCGGCGTCGGCGCCGGCCTGGTCCTTCGACGTGGGGGACGCTGCGCGGTCACGGACTCCTTCGCGCGCTTCCTGGTTGCACGCGGCAATGTCGCCGGCGGTCGGAACATCCGCGTGAACCATGCCGGATGTGCCGTGGAGCGCCGGCATGAGCACAATCGCGAGGGTGAGCGTTCCCGTGGCCAGCGCATGAGCGACCGCCTGCTGGCGCCTGGACCACATCCTGTCGAACGTGCCTCGTGACTTCATGCGCGTCTCCTCATGGCTGAGCGGCTCCGCCTCTGGCTGGCGGAGCGGCGCTTCGGGACCGTGGCTGCCCGCTTGCCGTCGGCTTGTCGCCGCCGGGTGACGCTCCCTGCTCGTCCGGAGCGTGGCCGAGCTCTAACCACTGGTGCGTCTTGAAATTGTATTGATACACGACCCCGTCATCCCCGAGGCCGAACAGATCGTTTTGGGAAGCGCAGATCTGGACCAGCTTCACCATGTGTCCCTCACTCCTTCACCGCGAGAGTGGCGACGATCCCGACCAGTTCCTGCACCTCCACAGGCTTTTCCACGTGGTCCTGGAACCCTGCGCGCAACGCGCTCGCGCGGTGTTCGGGTCCAGCGTAGGCGGTGAGCGCGGCGGCCGGCGTCCTTCCGCCACGTTCGGGTGACAGCGCACGAACCTGGCCGATCAGCCAATACCCGCCCTTCCCCGGCATCGCGAGGTCGCTCAGGAGCACGTGCGGGCGCTCGGCTTGCAACCGGGCCAACGCCTCTTCAGCGGAGTCGACGGCGGTCACCATGGCGCCTCCATGCTCGAGGATCTCGGTCACCATCTCCAGCACGTACGGTGCATCGTCGACGACCAGGACCCGGATACCACCGAGAGGCGATCCCTTGTCGAGCGGCGCTGTCGCCAGCTTCATGTGTCACCATCTCTCGTCTGCGAGGCGTGGGCGTCGGGGCGCGATACTGCGCCTCGCGCCGACATGGCCTGATGCCCGAGCACGATGCGGACCCGGTGCACCTTCGCGTCGTCGGCGAGCGGGATGCTCGCCGGACCGTCGAGCGGGGCACCGTCGAGCGGGGCGCCGTCGAGCTCCACCGACGCGACGCCCCGGCTCACCCCGTGAGGATTCTCGACGACGATCGTGTATTGCGCGGCCTGATGACGAAACGCGATTGTCAAACCCGGCCACGCGCGGGGGATACAGGGGTCGAGCACGAGTCGGCTCCCGCGCACGCGGAAGCCCAGGATCGACTCGAGCCCGGCACGATACATCCACGCCGCCGATCCCGTGTACCACGTCCAGCCCCCACGGCCGACGTGCGGGGGTTCCGCGTAGACATCCGCCGCGACGACGTACGGCTCCACCCGGTAGCGGGCGATCGCCGCCGGGGCGCTCGCGTGATTGATCGGATTCAGCATCGCGAACACCTCGGCCGCCTTGTCTCCGTCGCCGAGCGCGGCGAAGGCCATCACGGACCAGAGCGCTGCGTGGGTGTACTGGCCACCGTTTTCCCGGACGCCGGCTGGATACCCCTTGATGTAGCCGGGATCCAGGCCGGTCTCGTCGAACGGCGGGGCGAAGAGCACCATGAGTCGATCACTGAGACGAATCAGATGGCGGTCGGTCGCCGCCATCGCCTGCCGTCCGCGGTCGGCGTCCGCGACCCCCGAGAGCACGCTCCACGATTGCGCGATCGAATCGATGCGGCAGACGTCGTTGAGGGCGGAGCCCAGCGGGGTACCGTCGTCGAAGTACGCGCGGCGATACCACTCGCCGTCCCACCCATCGCGCTCGAGGGAGGTCTGGAGGGCGCGCGCATGGCGTCGCCAGGTGCGGGCGCGCTCGACGTCGTGTCCGTCGGCCAGGGTGGCCCATCGAGTGAGGACCGTGTGCAGGAACCAGCCGAGCCAGACGCTCTCGCCTTTGCCGCCGGCGCCGACACGGTTCATCCCGTCGTTCCAGTCGCCGGTCCCCATCAGCGGCAGGCCGTGGCCGCCGACCACGAGGCTCCGGTCGAGGGCACGGGCGCAGTGCTCGAAGACGGTGCCGGACTCCTCGGACACGCGTGGCTCGAAGTACGACTCCGACTGCTCACCCGAGAGCGGCGGCGCGGCGAGGAACGGGACGATCTCCTTCAGAATGTCCCGGTCCTCGGTCACCTCGAGATACTGGCCGACCACGTACGGCAGCCACAGCAGATCGTCCGAGATCCGGGTCCGCACGCCCCGACCGGCCGGCGGATGCCACCAGTGCTGGACGTCGCCCTCGGCGAACTGGCGGGCGGCCGCCCGGATCACGTGTTGCCGCGCGAGCTCCGGCCGAGCCACCGCGACCGCCATCACGTCCTGGAGCTGATCGCGGAATCCGTAGGCGCCACCGGCCTGATAGAGCGCGCACCGTGCCCACAGGCGACAGGCGATGGTCTGATAGAGCAGCCAGCGATTGAGCAGGATGTCCATGGCCCGGTCGGGCGTCCTTACCTGCACCGTGCCCAGGACGTCGTCCCAGTACGAGCGGACGGCCTGCAAGCATGCATCGAGATCGCTGGCTCGGTAGCGGACGATCAACTCGGTCGCGGCCGCCCGCGACTCCGCCTCGCCCAGGAACCACACGACGTCGGCGCGCTCACCGGGCGCCAGCTCGAGTGGTGTCTGCAGCGCGCCGCACGGGTCGAGACCGGCGCCGAGTCGCCCGGAGAGTCGGTCTTCGCGTTCCAGCGCCGCGGGATGATCGAGAGTGTCGTGACGCCCCAGGAACTCGGTGCGGTCACCCGTCCACGCCGTCTGCCGCCCACCGAGGTCGGCGAACGCGACGCGCGCGCCGAAGTCGGCGCTCCACGGATTGCGCGCGAGCATCGCGCCGGTCGCCGCATCGATCTCGGTCACGACGAACGGCGCGCCGTCGCTCCGCGACACGCCGAGCGCCCACTCGAGATACGCGGTGACCGTCAGACGCCGCCGCCGACCGGACGTGTTCGTCACGGTGAGACGGGAGATCTTGATCGGGTCGTCAAGGGGGACGAACTGCAGCAGAGAAAGCCCGACGCCGTGGCTCGCGCACTCGAACCGGCTGTAGCCCTGTCCGTGTCGGGCCACGTAGGTCCCGAGCTCCTCGCGAATCGGCAGCGCCGTCGGGCCCCAGACCTCGCCGGTCTCTTCGTCCCTGACGTAGAGCACCTCGCCCGGCGGGTCACTCACCGGGTCGTTGGACCACGCCGTGAGCTGGTGTTCTCGGCTGTTGGCGGCCCACGTATAGCCCGCACCGGACTCGGAGACCTGAAACCCGAACCCGGGGTTCGCGATCACGTTGATCCACGGCGCGGGTGTCCTCTGTGCCGGTCCCAGGATCACCGCGTATTCCCGACCCCCGGCGGTGAAGCCGCCGAGACCGTTGCCGAACTCGAG
>QHRT01000542.1:0-2678 GCA_003220195.1 Candidatus Rokuibacteriota bacterium
GCGTTGCTCGCGCTGGCCGACGTCCACACGTATTACGGCAGCGTCCGGGCCCTGCGCGGGCTCACGCTCTCCGTCGAGCGCGGGGAGATCGTCACGCTGATCGGCGGCAACGGCGCCGGCAAGACGACAACGCTGCGCACGATTCTCGGCATGGTGCGGCCGCGGCGCGGCACGGTGAGCTTCAATGGAACCCGCGTCGACACGCTGGCGACGGACCGCATCGTCCGTCTCGGGGTGGCCCAGGCGCCGGAGGGCCGTCACATCTTCCCGCGCATGAGCGTGCTGGAAAACCTCGAGCTCGGAGCCTTCGCGCGGCGTGACCGCGACGGCATCGGACCGGATCTCGAGCGCGTACTCTCGCTCTTCCCGCGCCTGCGCGAGCGCCTCTCCCAGAAAGGCGGCACGCTCTCCGGCGGCGAGCAACAGGGCTCTTGCTTCTCGACGAGCCATCGATGGGCCTCTCGCCGATCCTGGTCGACGCGATCTTCCGCATCATCCAGGACATCAACCGGCAGGGAACGACGATCCTGCTCGTGGAGCAGAACGCGCGGATGGCGTTACGCGTCGCGCATCGGGGCTACGTCATCCAGACGGGCCGCATCGTCCTGCACGACGCGGCCTCGGAGCTGTTGCGCTCGGACCTGGTGCGCAAAACGTATCTCGGTGAGAAGTAGAAATCGTGCCGTTTGGGTCGTTCGACCTCGCCCCCGGTCACCGGTCGACCGTCCGGTAGACTCCTGCGGGCACCAGCCGGTAGACGCGCACCGGCTGCGAGACGTTCTTGAGCTGGTGCTCGCCGTCGTCCTGAAGCACGTACTGGCTCTTGATCCGCTCCGCCGTCTCGGGACCAACCTTGACCTCGCCTCCGGTCGTGAGCCCCGCGACGCGAGCGGCCAGGTTCGTCGTCTGACCGGACGCCGTGAACGTCCAGCGCCCGCCGCCCGAGCCGTCCAGCTTGGTGGCGCCCACGAGCGCCGAGCCGCTGTTGATGCCGACGTGGATGGCGACCCGCGGGTAGACGCCGGTGAACTCCTCGTTGAGCTCCGAGACCTTGCGCAGGAGATCGAAGGCGGCGCCGGCCGCGTTCTGCGCGTGCCGCGTGCGGCTGCCGTCGCTCTGGAAGATCACCATCAGCCCGTCGCCGGCCGTCTCGTTGACGTCGCCGTGGTGCGCTTGAATGATCTCGAGGAAGCTCGAGAAGTAGAGCTGGATCATGCGGTTGAGCTGCTGGGGCGGCAGTTGCTCGGACAGGCGCGTGTAGCCTTCCACGTCGAGGAACAGGACGGACACGTCGGCCTCACGCTTCTCGAGCTCGCGCGCGTCCGGGTTCTCCTCGAGCAGGCGCTTCACGGACTCCGGGACGAACTTGGCGAGCTGCCCCTTGATCTGCTCGAGGAGCGCGACCTTCTCCAGCGACTCTCTGAGGCTGTCCAGCGCCGCCGTCAGCTCCGCGTTGCGCGCCTGGAGCTCGGCGCGGGCCGCATCCAGGCGGACCGCCATGTCGTTGATCACCCGCCCGAGCTCGCCGATCTCGTCCTTGCTGCCGGTGGCCACGCGCGCCTCGAAGTCGCCGGCGCCGATTCGCCGGGCGGCGGTGACGACCCGGGAGATCGGCTCGACGACGACACGGCCGAGAGAGACGATGCCGGCGGCCGCGACACCGAGGATCGTGAGTGCCGCGATCAGGATCTGTCGATTCCGCGCCGCCCGCAGCTCGGCGTCGAGGCGGTCGGCCCCGAGCGCGATCCGCACCACGCCGCGGACTCGATGGTCTTCACCGTGGCACGCCTGGCAGCGCGGACGGTTTTCGAGAGGTCGGAAGAGCGTCAGGACGCGCCGGCCGTCGACGGTCTCGTACACCTGCTGCGGCATGACCGTCTCGACCGCCTTGACGAAGAGCGGATGACTGATCCGCTCGCCGGGTTCACGGCGCATTCGCGCGATCCGCTGGACCGTGTCGGGATCGAGCCCGACCAGCTGGTCGACCTTTCTCAGCGTTTCGAGATCGGAGAAGGCCTCCACGCCGTTCGCCCGATACACGTCGAGCCGCTCCACGTCGCCGAGCTGCGCCTTCAGGTCGCCCACGAGCCGCCGGATGACGTCCGGCCGCGCTTGCAGCATGCCGCTCTGGATACTGCCGAGAATGGCCGCGGACAGGAGCCGCGCGGTCTCCTGGTGAGCGTCGACGAGGACCTGGGCTTCGCGTCGGATGTTGAGGATGACGAGCACACCGAAGCCGAGGATGACGATCGCGGCGATCAACGCGGTGACCTTGATACGCAGACGCCGCTGGAGCTGGTCGAGGACGATCATCGCGGCGTGGCTACCGGGTGACGCGGACCTCCAGCTTCATGTCGGGATGAATCGCGCATTCGAGCTCGAAGGTGCCTGGCTCTCGGAACGTGACGGTATCGGCGCGGCCGGGACGCTGCAGAATATCGATCTCCGCGCCCTTGCCGTTCGAGAACACGTTGTGGTTCACGGTGTCCTCGTTCACGAACCGGAGGCGATCCCCCACCTTGATGGTGACCTGGGGCACGGAGAACTGCTTGTTCTTCTGGATGATCGCGAGCTCTGCGGCGGCGACGGCGCTCTGCACGAGCGCAGCCAGAGCGATCAGGGCGAGCAGTGGCGCCGCGCGACGGATCACGAGCCCGACCGGTTGCTTCACGACTGCC
>QHRT01000542.1:2896-5227 GCA_003220195.1 Candidatus Rokuibacteriota bacterium
TGAGAACCCGGGCAACCCCTCGGCGCGGGCGGTCGCCATTGCCCGCTCGAACACGTCGCTGGCCTTGATGCCGACCTCGATCGATTGGAGCGCGACCTCCTGACCCGCGTGGATGGCGTGGTACACCGAGGCCAGCTTCGGCGAGGGCACGCCGAAGCAGAACGTCCGCGCGATGTCGGAGTAGTAGCCCTGAAAGAGACATCCGACGTCGAAGCGGATGTGGTCACCGGGAAGCAGCGGGTGGACATCCGCCGGACGATTCACGCCGACGGACCACCGGCCGAAGCCGACGATGGAAGGGGTCGGCGAGAACCACGGCCGGGCGCCCTGCCGGAGAAGCGCGATCTCGAACTCCTCGGTCATCTCGCGCTCAGTGATCCCGGGACGCGCGCCCCGAAGACAGGTGTAGATCGCCTCCTCGGTGATCTGGACGGCGCGCTCGAGGCGCGCGATTTCCTCCGACGTCTTGACCGCTCGAATCTCGGAGAACAGGTGCGACGCGGGCACGAGCTCGCGCTCCGGAAACCGGGCGCGCAGGCCGTCGAGGACGGCGGGGAACATCCCGCGCTCATCGACGCCAATGCGCTGCAGCCTCGTCTGGGCGATGACGTTCGAGATCGCGTCGAGCGGCGACGCGGGCGACGCGGCCACGGCGAGGGCGGCCAGGCGGCGCTCGAAGTCGTTCAGCGGGGTGTCGCCCGGACTTCCGTAGAAGAACGTCCCGAACGAGACGATTTCCTTCACGCGCGGCGGCGCCGCAGCGACGAGATCCAGGTCGAAGCGGGGCAGGATGAGCCACCCGGGCATCGCCTGACCCGCCTCGAGCACGCAGTACTCCTGGATGCCCCGGAACATGCAGAAGTTCGGATCGAAGAACCCGGTGAGGTAGCCGACGTTCTCGATCGTCGTCGCGATGACCCCGTTGAGCCGCTCTCGTTCGAGCACCGCCGTCGCGCGCGAAACGTTCATGAGCATGGCGACCGTACTGTGAGGCGGAACTCGAGACCCTGTCAAGGACGCCTCGCGGTCGTGTAGGATCTCCGACAGGCATGCTCGCGACGCGAGAGCGGATCCTGATCCGGGACGCGATGATCCTGACGCTCGACGCCAGCGACAGGGTGCGCGACGCCGGCTCGATCCTCATCGAGGATGGCCGGATCGTGGCCGTGGGCAGCGTGCCGGAGGCGGAGGCCGGCCGTGCCGATCGGGTGATCGACGGCCGCGGCCGCCTCGTCGTGCCAGGCTTCGTGAACGCGCATCTCCATTCCCCGATGAACATCACCAAGGCGACGATCGAACGGCTCAGCCATCCGGCCCTGATGTGGCTGAACCAGGCCGACACCGCGCATCGCACGCCACGAGAGATTTACGTGTGCGCGCTGCTGGGGTGCGTCGAGATGCTGCTCACGGGCACCACCGCGGTGCTCGACAACTTTCCCGAGCAGGTCTTCGGGCTTGCCGACGTCGAGGCGGTCGTGCAGGCCTACAGGGACGCCGGGATGCGCGCCGTCGTGGCCCTTCGGATTTTCGACGAGGAATACTCCGATATCTTCCCGGTGGACGGGAGCGTTCCCGACGATCTGTCGGCGGACCTGCGGCGCCTGAGTCCCCTGCAGCCCCGGCCCGCGGCCGAGCTTCGGAGCCTCTGCGAGGACGCGATCCGCCAGTGGAACGGCCTGGACGGTCGCATTGCGGTCTTCCCCGCGCCGTCGAACCCGTCGCGCTGCAGCGACGCGTTGCTGGTCTCGTGTCAGGAGCTCGCCGAGCGCTACGACGTGGGGATCCACACGCATCTGCTGGAGACGCACGTCCAGACGGTGATCGCGCAGCGCCGCTACGGGTGCACGATGGTGCGGCACCTCGACCGCCTCGGCGTCCTGACGCGCCGGCTCTCCTGCGCCCACAGCATCTGGCTCGACGAGGACGACATCGAGCGCATGGCGGATCGGCGCTCGGTCGTCGTCCACAACCCCGAGAGCAACCTGAAGGTCGGGACCGGGATCGCCCCGATCCCCGCGATGCTCGCGCGCGGGGTGCGGGTGGCCCTGGGGACTGACGGGACCAGCAGCAACGACAACCTGATCCTCCAGAACGCCATGCATCTCGCCACGCTGCTCCACCGCGCGGGGGAGCCCCGGCGGGAACGGTGGGTCAGCGCGCTCGACGTCCTCCACATGGCCACGCGCGGGGGCGCGCAGGCGCTGCTGCTCGAGGACGCGGTCGGCGCCATCGCGGTCGGCATGCGGGCGGACCTCGCGCTCTACGACCTGTCGGCGCCGTGGTGGACGCCGCTGAACGACCCGGTCCAGCAACTGGTCTACGGCGAGAACG
>QHRT01000113.1 GCA_003220195.1 Candidatus Rokuibacteriota bacterium
GGCCTCACCGACGAGCAGTTCAACGCGGAGACCGCGCCGGGACAGTGGACCTACCGTGTCGTGGCCAAGCACGTGCTCGCGCTCGAGCAGGACTCGCTGAAGACGATGGCCGTGGACAGGGCGGCGCGACCCGGCGATGGATTGGCGCGATAGCGCCGTCAGCGGAGGTGCATGTCACGCGACCGACGCGACTGGAACCGGCCGGGGCGTCCTCATGGCCGCGGCGACGACGAGACCGGAGGCCAGCGTGAGCGCCGCGACGAGGTGGATCGCCGCGCCGAGTCCGACGAAGTCCGCCACCGCGCCGGAGAGCAGCGCGCCGATCGCGTAACCGAGATCGCGCCAGAAGCGATACACGCCGAGGCTCGTCGCGCGCCAGGTCGGGTGCGCATGGTCCGTGATCGCGGCCAGCAGCGTCGGATAGACCATCGCGGTCCCCAGGCCCTGCAGGGCGGCACCGAGCAGCCACACCCCGTACGTCGGAACCAGCACGGTGAGCCAGATGCCGCCGGCCTGGACGATCATGCCTCCGGCGATGAGCTCTTTGCGACCGAACCGGTCAGAGAGCGGCCCGGTCGCGATCTGCAAGACGCCCCACACCGCGGGGTACACGGCCTTGATGACGCCGATGCTCGCGACGCCGAGCCCATAGCTGGCGAAGAACAGGGGATAGAGGCCCCAGGACATGCCGTCGTTGAGGTTGTTGACGAGCCCGGCCTGGCACGTCGCGAAGAGACTTACGTTGCCGAGTGTCGTGACGTAGAAGACGGTGGCCAGGGACGGGCGGACGGCCGTTGCCGCTTGCGGACTCGTAGAGGCCTCGAGATGGGCATACGGCCGCGTCTCTCTCACGAACACGAGGGAGACGATGAAGCCGACGACGGCGATCACGATCCCCAAGTAGAACGGCTGCGGGCGCAGCGCGCTGTGCGCGGCAATGTACCCGGTGAGCCACGACATCACGCCGACTGCGAAGTACCCGGCGAACTCGTTCAACCCGAGGGCGAGGCCGCGGCGCTTCGGCCCGACGAGGTCAACTTTCATGATGACGGTCATCGACCAGGCCATCGCTTGATTCGCGCCGAGCAACACGTTGGCAAGATCGATCCACCACCACGCTGGCGCCGCGATAATGAGGAACGGCACCGGGAGGGCGAAAAGCCAGCCGACGACGAGGATCGGCTTGCGCCCGATGCGATCGGACAGGCGCGCGGCGACGAGGTTGATCACCGCCTTCGTCACCCCGAAGCTCACGATGAAGGACGTGATGGCGGTCTTCGAGCTGAGCCCGAACTCCTGCTCGCCCAGGAGCGGCAGCACGGTGCGCTCGAGGCCCACCATCGCGCCGACGAACGCGTTCAGCACGACGAGGAGCGCGAACTGCGGGAGGTTCTCCCGCAGTCCGAGCCGCATCGTGCTCATTCGCCGCTGAGGTTGCGTCGCCGGTTCTCGGCGAACACCTCCGGTTCCGGCGGCAGATCGGCCAGCACGAACTCGACGAACTCCGGCTTCGATGTGAAGCGCAGGGCGGGGTTGAAGCGCCGCTCGAAGCCGATCGTGGAGCCGGGCTTGCCGCTCAAGCCCTTGCCGCACGCCGCGCCGCCGAAGTGCGCGGGATAGATCTCCAGGTGATCGGGCAACTTCAGCAGCGTGCCGTAGACGCTGTCGTAGAGCTGCTCGGCCAGCGCGGTCTCCGCGCCCTGCCCGAGGAGGTCCGGCCGTCCCACGCCGCCGGCGAACAGCGTGTCGCCGGTCAGGACGAACCACGGCTCCGGGCCGCGCGTCCGGTCCGTCACGACGATCGACACGCCGTCAGGCGTATGCCCGGGCGTGTGGAGGAACGTCATGTGGACGTTGCCCATCTCGTGCTCCTCGCGGTCGGCGACGGTGACGTGCGGGAACGTGACGGGCGCGGACTCGTGGAACAAGATCGGGGCGCCGGTCGCCGCGGCGAGCCGGCGGGCGCCCGATGCGTGATCGGCCTGAACGTGGGTCTCGATGATATGCGTGATCCGCATTGACTTCTCGGCTGCCGCGCCGAGATACGGCTCGACTTCCAGCTGTGGATCCACCACAGCGCACGCAGCGGCGCCTGCTCAGCCGAACACGTAGCTCGCGCAGCCGGTCTTGGGGGACAGGATCTGCCGGAAGATCATGCCGAGGGCCCTCCTTGGCTGAAGAATCGCTCGGTCTTGTGGATACCGCCGGAGTCGCCATAAGATCCAATACATATTTCAGATGGCTCCGATGAGGAAAAACCGATGACCTTCCGCCAGCTCGAGATCGTCCTGGCGGTGGCGCGCGCGAAGAGCTTCACGCGGGCGGCCGAGAGCCTGCACGTGAGCCAGTCGACGCTGTCCCAGCACGTGCTGGAGCTCGAGCGCGAGCTCGACGCGCGCCTCTTCGATCGGCTCGGCCGGACGGTGACGCTCACCGAGGCCGGACGCCTGCTCGAGGAGCACGCCACGCGCCTGGTCGCGACGCTCGCCAGCGCGCGCCGCACGCTGGATGGGCTGAAGGGACTCGAGCGTGGCTCGCTCGTGATCGGCGCCAGCACGACGCCCGGCATCTACGTGCTGCCGAGCATCGTGGCGGCCTTCAAAAGGCGCTATCCGGGGATCGACGTGTCGCTTCACATCGCGAACTCCCAGGTGATCGAGGAACGGATCCGCGCCGACGAGGTCGATCTCGGCGTGGTCGGCGGGCACCTGCTTCAGGGCCGCGAGCGATGCGTGGCCGCCGGCCTCGTGGACGAGTTGCTGTTGATCGTGCCGCCTCGCCACGCCTGGGCGAAGCGTCGTGAGGTCGCGCCGCACGAGCTGGCGAGCGCGCCGCTGTTGCTGCGCGAGCACGGTTCGGCGACCCGCATGGTCACGGAGCGCACGCTGCGTCGGGCCGGCGTGAAATTCACCACCGCGATGGAGCTCGACCACACCGAAGCGATCAAGCAAGCGGTCATGGCCGGCCTGGGCGTGGCGCTCGTGTCGAGGTACGCGGTCCGCGGCGAGCTGGCCACCCGCCGGCTCTGTGGACTCCGTGTGAAGGGTGTGCCGTTCTTCCGACACTTCCACGTCGTCCACAACGAGGCGCGCACACTGACGGCCAGCGGTCGCGCGTTCATGGACATGCTCGAAAGGTCGCCCGGGGGATCTCGGCCGGCGACACCCGGGAGCGGATGGAACCACCCTGCGATGTGAGGCCAGGAGGCAACGAGCCATGACGGACAACAACACCGGTCGCGTCCTGGTGGTGACGGCGCACCCCGACGATCCCGAGTTCGCCGCCGGCGGCACCATCGCGAAGCTGGTCAAGGAAGGCCGCGACGTCGCGTACGTGATCGCGACCAACGGCAACAAGGGATCGAGCGACCGCGCGGCCGTGCCCGACCGCCTGGTGCGCGTCCGCGAGGAGGAGCAGCGGAACGCCGCCCGGGCGCTGGGCGTCACGCGCGTGCAGTTCCTCGGCTACGAGGACGGCGAGCTGGAGGACAGTCGCCGGCTCCGGCTCGACGTCACTCGCGAGATCCGGCGCTGGCGGCCGGATCTCATCATCACGTCGCATCCGAACCGGTCGTTCGGCAACTTCTTCGCCTGGCATCGCGACCACCGGACCATTGCTGGCGTCGTGCTCGACTGCGTGTACCCGCTGGCTCGGGACCACATGGCGTTTCCCGAGCTCTTGCCCGATCACGAGCCGCACAAAGTGAGAGAGGTCCACATGATCCAGTGGGACGCGCCGCAGCTCATCGTGGACATCACGGAGACCATCGACGCGCAGTTCGCCGCGGCCCGATGTCACGCGAGTCAGCTCGCCGACTTCGCCGCGTTCGAGGCGCGGGTCCGGAAGCGCGCGGCCGCGATCGGAAAGACACAGGGCTTCAGCTACGGCGAAGGCTTCGACCGCGTCGTCCTGCCCGGATGACGAGGGTGCGCGTTGCTCAGATCCTCTTTTCGTAGCATCGGCTGACCGGGTCGTCCCGGTATGGTCCAAACGGCGGAATACGCTGGAAGCCGTACGTTTCGTAGAGTCGGATCGCCGCGTCCTGATGGATCCCGGTTTCGAGGCGGAGGATGTCCACGCCACGGGCCTTCGCGTAGTCGCCCAGGTGATCGAGGAGCAATTTGCCGAACCCCAGACCGCGAAACCGTGGCCGCACGAACATCCGTTTGATCTCTCCGTAGTCGGTGCCGAACAACGTGATACCGCCACAGCCCGCGGCAGCCTCGTCGGCGCGGAGGACGAAGAACGCGACGGCGTCGGCGATCAATCGCTCGACGCTGAACCCGTGCTGGCTCTCGCGGGGATACAGCGGTTCCAGATGCGCGTCGAGCTCCGCGATCAACGCTGTCGCGTCAGGACTGGCCGGATGCTCGGGTGTGATGACGACGGCCATGCGGTTCAAAAGTTATCAAAATGAATTGGGATCGTGGTCAAGGGAACATCGAGCGCGAACATTCCGGGGCCGGGCACGCCCCGGCGGACGGCGAGCGAGCCCCGGGAGATCGTGTACCATTGTCTGTCATGGCTGATTCCAAGCCGGCGACGTACAGCGACGCCGCTCTCGTCGTCCCCTCGATCTCCGAGCGCGTACGACCCGATGCGCGGCTGATCGCGTTTCTCTCGCTCGGTCACCTGATGGTCGACATGAACCAGGGCGCGCTGCCCGCGATCCTTCCGTTCATCAAGAGCGCGCACCAGCTCTCGTACGCCGCGGTGGGCACGATCGTGCTCGGCGGCAACGTGACGTCGTCGATCATCCAGCCGCTCTTCGGCTATCTCGCGGATCAAGCCGCGCGACGGTGGATCCTGCCGGTCGCGGTCGCGCTCTCGGGGCTGGGCCTCGCGCTCACGGGCGTCGCGCCGAGTTACGTTGCGGTGGTCGCGGCCGTGCTGGCGATGGGCGTCGGCGCGGCCGCCTATCACCCCGAAGGCTACAAGACGGTCAGCGGCGTCGGCGGAGCGCGGAAGGCCACGGCGGTGTCGTGGTTCTCGCTCGGCGGCAACGTGGGCATCGCGCTCGGTCCCCTGACGATCACCGCCCTCGTCACGATGTTCGGCCTCGGCGGAAGTCTCGGCATGCTGGTTCCGAGCTTCGTCGTTGCGGCCTTGCTGTTCGCGGGGCTCCCGCGACTCGGCGACACGGGGGCCGGCAGAGCGGCGGCCGCGGCGCGTGCGTCGCGCGGCCGCAACATGCCGCGCGCGATGGCGCTCCTGGTCCTGGTGGTGATGCTCCGCTCGTGGACCCAGCTCGGGTTCACGACGTTCGTCCCGTTCTACTATCTCGACACGCTGAAGGCGGACCCTCAGGTCGTCGGCCAGCTGCTGTTCGTGTTCCTCGGCGGTGGCGCGCTGGGCACGATCGTTGCCGGGCCTCTCGCGGACCGCTGGGGGCCACGACCGTTCATGGTGTGGATGTTCCTCGGCGTCACGCCGCTCGCGCTCGCGTTCCTGCACGCGCGAGGCGCGCTGGCGTTCCTCGCCCTTGGTCTGATGGGCGCCGTGATGGTGTCGACGTTCACGGCGTCCGTCGTGCTCGCGCATGGCGACCGGGCTCATCGTCGGCTTCGCCAGCGGCACCGCCGGCCTCGGCGTCACGTTGCTCGGTTGGCTCGCCGATCGTCACGGCCCCCTGACCGCGCTCTGGATCAGCGCGCTGATGCCGCTGGCAGGCTTCGCGGTGGCCTGGTTCCTGCCGCCGTCCCGCGCGAACGCGTGATCGACGTCACGCCGTTTCAGGACGGCGAGCAGGTGCTGCTCGTCGACACGCGCGGCCGGCGCCACCTGATCTTCCTGCGCAAGTCGGAGACGTTCCACTCCGAGCGCGGCTGGCTGATGCACGACGCGATCATCGGGCAGCCGGACGGCAGCTGGGTCCGCACCTCGATGGGCCAGCGCTTCCTGGCCGTCCGGCCGACGCTCGCCGAATACGTCGTCGACATGCCGCGCGGCGCGCAGGTGATCTATCCCAAGGACCTGGCCATCATCCTGTTCTGGGCGGACATCTATCCCGGCGCGCGCGTGCTCGAAGCGGGCATGGGATCCGGCGCGCTCACGCTGGCGCTCCTGCGCGTCGTGGGTCCCGAGGGCCGCGTGATCACCTACGAGCAGCGCGACGAGTTCGCGCGGCGGGCGATCGCGAACATCCACACCCGACTCGGCGAGGTGTCGAACCTCACCGTGCGGCTCCGGCCGGTGGAGGACGGGCTCGCCGAGGAAGCGCCCGTCGATCGCGTCGTGCTCGATCTTCCCGAGCCATGGACCCTCACCGATGCGCTGGCCCGCGTGCTGCGCCCCGGCGGCATCTTTCTCTCGTACGTGCCGACCATCATCCAGGCGCAGCAGTGCTCGGAGGCCCTCGCGCGCGAGCGCCGCTGGGGATTGGTCGAAACGTTCGAGACGTTGATCCGTCCGTGGAACATCGACGGCCTCTCGGTGCGGCCGTTCCATCGCATGATCGCGCACACCGGGTTCATCACCGTCGCGCGTCGGGTCGTGCCCGAGGAGGGTCCGACGGCGCCGCCCGGTCTCGCGGGGACTTCCCGCCAACCCATCACGTAAGGAGTGTTGCATGTTCACGCTCATGCGCCGCTACCGGAAGGGCCTGCGCGTCGGCCTCTTGATCGTTGCCGCGGCGTTCATGGTGTCGCTCTTCTACGTCGGCACGCGCGGCGTCGGTGACGGCTCCGAGCGCGACGCCATCGCGACGGTCAACGGCGAGACGATTCCGGTGGAGCGGTACAAGCGCCGGTATCAGTCGTACATGGACACCTACGCGCAGATCTACAAGGACAAGTTCACGCCGGAGCTGGCCGAGCGCATGGGGCTGCCGCAGCAGGTCGTCAACGACCTGGTGCAGGAGGCGCTGGTCTTCCAGCGGGCGCGCGCCGAAGGCCTCGAGGTCACGGACGAGGAGCTCAACGCGCAGATCCAGGCGGTGCCGACGTTCCAGGAGGGCGGCCGGTTCTCGATGCGCCGGTACCAGGAATACTTGAGAGGTCGCGGGATGCCCGCGAGCACCTTCGAGTCCGACGTGCGACGCGAGCTGACGCGGATGAAAGTCGAGTCGCTGGTGCGCAGCGGCGTCAAGGTGTCCGACGCCGAAGTGGAACGCGCGTTCGCGCAGCAGCGCGAGTCGGTGCGCGCCGCCTGGGCGCTGGTCGAGCTGGCGCCGCTCGTCGCCGTCGCGGCCGCGACGGACGAGGAAGTCCAGACCTATCTCCAGCAGCACTCGCTCGAGTTCCGTCAGCCCGAGCGCCGCCACGTCCAGTACGCCATCGTCAACGCCCGCGACTTCGTCCGGCCGCCGCCGGATGCGGACGTCCAGAAGTACTACGAGGAGCACGCGAAGGAATTCGAGTCGCCCAAGCAGGTGAAAGCGGCGCACGTGCTCGTGCGCGTGCCTCAAACCGGCGGCAGCGGGGCGGAGGACAAGGCGAAGGCGAAGGTGGCCGACGTGATCCGGCGCGCGCGCGCCGGAGAGCCGTTCGCGAAGCTGGCCAAGGAGATCTCCGAGGATCCGGGCTCCGCGGCGAACGGCGGCGATCTCGGCCTCGTGTCCGCGGGCGAGCTCGTGCCGGAATTCGAGAAGGTCGCCTTTTCGTTGAAGCCGGGCGAGATTTCGCCGGAGCCCGTCCGGACGCAGTTCGGCTATCACGCGATCCAGGTCAGCGAGGTCAAGGCAGGTGGGAAGAAGTCGTTCGCGGAGGCCGCCCCGCAGATCCGCGAGCGGCTGTCCGCGGACAACGCGGAACGCGCCGCGAAGGCCCGTGCCGACGAGATCCGTCCGGGTCTCCAGGCGGCGCAAGACTTCATGGCCGAGGCGAAGAAGCTCGGTCTCACGCCGATCGACACTCGCATATCCCGGACCGAGACCCCGACGGGAGAGGCGCGGCCGAATTCGATGGAGGAGATGGCGTTCAACCTCTCGCCGGGCGGTGTCGGTGCGCCGGCCAAGACGCCGGCCGGCTACGTCATCATGAAGGCGTTCGAGCGGATGCCGGCGGCGGTGCCGCCGCTCGCCGAGATCCGCGAGCAGGTCGCGACGGCGCTGAAAAGGCAGAAGGCGGAAGCCGGCGCGCTCGAGCGCGCCAAGCAGATCGCCGCCGAGGCCAAGTCCGGAGACGTCGGCGCGGCCGGCAAGAAAGCCGGCGCGGTCACCGGCGAGACCGCGGCGTTTTCCCGCGTGAAGCCGGCGGAGCGCATCCCGGGCGACGCGATGCACGCCGCGTTGCAGACGGTGACCGGCGGCGTGACGGACCCGGTGAAGACGCCGCAAGGCTTCTACGTCCTCAAGGTGCTCGAGCGGATTCCCGCGGACACCGCCGACCTCGACAAGGAGCGTGACAAGATCACCCGCGAGCTCACCACGCAGAAGCAGGGGCAGCTGTGGGAGAGCTGGATTGCGAGCGCGCGCGGCACCGCCAAGATCGACGTCTCGCCGCGGCTCATGCCGGCGCGCCGGGGATAGGGCCATGATCGACGCGTTCAGCACCGCGACCGAGATGCTCGCGGCCTTGCGCGCGCGCCAGGTGTCCGCCGTCGAGCTGCTGGAGCTCCATCGCGCGCGCATCGAGAAGCACAATCCCACGCTCAACGCGGTCGTGGAACCGGACTTCGATCGCGCGCGTCGTGATGCCGAGAGCGCCGATCAGCGACGGACCCGCGGCGACGACGCCCCGCTGCTCGGGCTGCCGATGACGTTGAAGGCGCCGGTGACGATCCGCGTGAAGGCGGCGGGCGCGATGGTGATGGCGAAGACCAACGTTCCCCAGATGCTGGCCGACTGGCAATCCGCGAACCCCGTCTACGGCCGGACGAACAACCCGTGGGATCTCTCGCGCACGCCGGGCGGGTCGACGGGCGGCGGCTCCGCCGCGCTCGCGGCGGGACTGACGCCGCTCGAGTTCGGCAGCGACATCGGCGGCTCCATCCGCGTGCCCGCCGCGTTCTGCGGCGTCTACGGCCACCGGCCGAGCGAGACCGCGATGCCGCGCAGCGGCCAGTTCCCGTTCCCGCCGATGCCGAATGCCGCGGGTGTGATGGGCGTGCAGGGACCGCTGGCCCGCTCGGCCGAAGATCTCGAGCTCGCGCTCGACGTCGCGGCGGGCCCGGAAACCGGCGAGGACGTCGCGTGGCGGCTCGCGATTCCGCCCGCGCGGCGCGAGAGTCTTCGTGAGTTCCGCGTTGCCGTCCTGCCGTCGGTCGACTGGATGCCGGTCGATCGGGAGATCGCCGCGGCGCTCGACGATCTCGCGTCGCAGCTCGGCCGCCTCGGCTGCCAGGTGAAGGTCGCCCAGCCGGCCGAGCTGGGTGACCAGCGTGAGCACTACCTGCTCTACCTGACGCTGCTTTCCGCGATGACGTTTGCTCGCGTGCCGGCCGCCGAGCGTCCGCCTCGGGTCGAGGTGCTGCGTACGCGCGATGACGAATGGAGTCGCGCCACGCAGCGTGGCGTCGAGAGTGGCGCGCCCGACTATCTCGGCTGGGTCGCGCAGCGCGAACGGTACCGGGCGGGCTGGCGCGCCTTCTTCCGCGAGTGGGACGTCCTGCTCGCGCCGACGTTCTTTGCTCCGCCCTACCGGCACTGGGACAAGCCGACGCCGCCGACGCCGGAGTCCATCCGAAAGACCCTCGACGTGAACGGCGCCCCGGTGCTCGCGGAGCTCGGCCTGTTCTATCCGTCGGTGGCGACACTGCCCGGGCAACCCGCGACGGCGTTCCCGTATGGCGCGACGCGCGGCGGCCTGCCGATCGGACTCCAGGCGATCGGTCCCTACCTGGAGGACCGGACGCCGATCCGGTTCGCGGGACTGGTGGCGCGCGAGCTCGGGGGCTTCGTCGCTCCGCCGGCGTACCGATCTTGACCGGAGGCGTTCGAATGACAGGCCGCAGCATCTACGACGAGACGTACCGGCGCTCGTTCCAGGCTCCGGAGGAGTTCTGGGCGGCGGCCGCCGAGGACATCGTGTGGGATCGGCGATGGGACCGTGTGCTCGACGATGCGCGGCCGCCCTTCTACCGGTGGTTCGTCGGCGGTATGCTGAACACCTGCTACAACGCGGTCGACGTCCACGTCGACCGCGGGCGCGGCCGGCAGACGGCGCTCGTGTACGACAGCCCCGTCACGAAGACCGTGAAGACGTACTCGTACGCCGAGCTTCGCGACGAGGTCGCGCGCTTTGCCGGCGCACTCACTCGACTCGGCATCGGCAAGGGCGATCGCGTGATCCTCTACATGCCGATGGTGCCGGAGGCCGTCATCGCGATGCTCGGCTGCGCGCGGATCGGCGCGATCCACTCCGTGGTGTTCGGCGGCTTCGCGCCGAAAGAGCTGGCGACCCGCATCGACGATGCGAAGCCGAAGCTGATCCTCTGCGCCTCGTGCGGGATCGAGGTGAACCGCGTGATCCCGTACAAGCCGTTGCTCGACCAGGCGATCGAGCTGGCGCGTCACACGGTCGAACGGTGCCTGGTGCTCCAGCGTCCTCAAGAGCGAGCCACGATGGTGAAAGGCCGCGACCTCGACTGGCAGGAGACCGTGGCGGGCGCGGCGCCGGTCGACTGCGTCTCCGGCGCCGCGACCGATGCGCTCTACATCCTCTATACGTCGGGCACGACCGGCATCCCGAAAGGCGTCGTCCGCGACAACGGCGGACACGCGGTCGCGCTCAAGTGGAGCATGCAGAACGTGTACGGGATGGGCTCCGGCGAAGTCTACTGGGCCGCATCCGACATCGGCTGGGTGGTCGGGCACTCGTACATCGTGTACGCGCCACTGCTGAAGGGCTGCACGACGATCCTCTACGAGGGCAAGCCGGTCGGCACGCCGGATCCCGGCGCGTTCTGGCGCGTCTGCTCGCAACACGGGGTGAACGCGCTCTTCACGGCGCCGACCGCCTTCCGCGCGATCAAGAAGGAGGATCCGCAGGGTTCGTTCATGAAGACGTACGACCTCTCCCGCTTCCGTACGCTCTTCCTCGCGGGTGAGCGCTGCGATCCCGACACGCTCGTCTGGGCGCGCGAGCGACTGGGCGTGCCGGTCATCGATCACTGGTGGCAGACCGAGACGGGCTGGGCGATCGGCGCCAATTGCGTCGGGCTCGGCATGCTGCCGGTCAAGCCGGGATCGCCGACGAAAGCCGTGCCGGGCTACGACGTGCAGGTGCTCGGCGAGGACGGCCGCCAGATGCCGGCCGGCGAGATCGGCGCGATCGTGGTGAAGCTGCCGATGCCGCCGGGCTGTCTGCCGACGCTCTGGAACAACGACGAGGGGTACGAGAAGTCCTATCTCGCGCGGTATCCGGGCTACTACCTGACGGCGGACGCCGGCTACAAGGACGAGGACGGGTACCTCTTCATCATGAGCCGCATCGACGACATCATCAACGTCGCCGGGCATCGGCTCTCGACCGGCGCGATGGAAGAAGTGCTGTCGGCCCATCCGGACGTCGCCGAGTGCGCGGTGGTCGGCGTGGCCGACGAGATCAAGGGCGAGATTCCGGTCGGGTTCGTCGTCACCAAGGCCGGCGTGACCCGCAGCGAAGCCGAGATCGTGCGTGAGCTCGTCGAGCGCGTGCGCGAGCAGATCGGCCCGGTCGCGGCCTTCAAGGCGGCGACGGTCGTCAAGCGCCTGCCGAAAACGCGCTCCGGCAAGATCCTGCGCGGCACCATGAAACGCATCGCCGAGGGCACGCCGTATACCACGCCAGCGACCATCGACGATCCTGTGATCCTCGACGAGATCGGCGAGTCGCTGCGCGGGCTCGGCTATCCCAAGAAGGGAACGTGAGCATGATCGCGTGCACCCTGAACGCGTTCGAGATCACGCCGGACGCGAGCATGGAGCCGCTGCCGGTCTGAGGCTTCGAGCGCGCCGGTCATCGAGGCCGGTCGTATGACGCCGGCCGATCGGCCGAGCGTCGTGATCATCGGCGGGCCGAACGGCGCCGGCAAGTCCACGATCGCGCCGCGCCCGCTTCGGGACGTGCTGCAGGTCGAGGAGTTCGTCAACGCCGACGTGATCGCGCGCGGGCTGTCGGCGTTCAATCCCGAAGGCGTCGCCGTCCGAGCCGGACGGGTGATGCTCGAACGGCTTCGCGAGCTGGCGGCGCAGCGCGCCCGCTTCGCATTCGAGACCACCCTGGCGAGCCGCTCGTTCGCGCCCTGGCTTCGCGAGCTCACCGCGGGCGGCTACGAGTTCCATTGCGTCTCCGTGTGGGTGACCGCCGCCGACCTCTGCATCCAGAGAATCGCCGACCGGGTCAGCCGAGGCGGTCACCACGTCCCGGACGACGTCGTGCGGCGCCGTTACAGGAGTGGGTGGCGGAACTTTTTCGACCTATATCGACCGCTCGCGACGACCTGGCGCGTGTACGACAACTCCGGCGATGCCCCGGCTGTCGTGGCGGAGGGCGAGCGAGAGTCCGTCGCGATCGTGATCGATCGCATTCGCTGGAGCCAGATCGAGGACGCGCCGGGTGCGCCGAGGTGGCGCGAGGCGCCGAGGAAGCGTGAGGACTTGAGCCGGATCGGTCAGATCATGCTGGACGGTACGGCGATCGACGAGGCCGTGCGCGCCGCGGTCCGCGACGCGATCGCCGAGCACGCGCGTGACGGCGCGCCGATCGTCATCGAACGCGACGGCAAGATCGTCGAGATCCCGGCGGAAGAGATCCTGCGCGAGCAGGCCGCCCGCGAGGCCCGGCGCGCGAAGCACGCGCGGCGGGCGTAGCACAAGCACCGCGCAGCCCGCCGCGAGGAATCCGGCTCAGCGGGTCACGGAGCTCGCGACGCCAGGTACGACGCGATCGCGATCATGTCGTCGACCGTCAGGTTGGCCACCGCCGCTTTCATGAGTTGCGCGCCCGCGCCGGCGCGCGCGCCGGTCTTGATGTCGTAGAGCTGGCGCACGATATAGCTCGGCGAACGGCCGACGATCGACGGGACGCCGCCCGTATGCTTCAGATCCGGGCCGTGGCACATCGCGCACTGGAACGTCTTGCCGGCCCCGCCCGTGTTCACCAGTGCCTGGCCTTTTGCGATGCTGCCCGGGGGCGCGTACGCGATGAACTGTACTCGCGGGTCCCGGTCTTCGAATTGTTCGAGATTCGCCGGAACCTCGATGATGCGCTGACCGATCGGTTCCTTCTCGCCGTTCGGCGAGGCCGCCAGGAACCATCCGGCGACAAAGGTCTTGGGCACGGTATCGGTTTCGACGACCTTGATGTTCGCGCGCGGCTTGAGCGCGGAGAAGTACGCGGCGGCGGCCTGCACCTCGTCGTCCGTGATGTCCTTCGAGAGCGAGATCATGAAGTCGACGTTTCTCTTCGGCACCGCCGTCTTCCTGGCGCCGCTCTTGTAATCGGCCATCTGCTGGACGATGTACCCCGCGGGCAGACCAGCCATGCTGGCGTTTTCCGGTCCGCCGGGTCCGTCGGCGCGATGACAGAAGCCACAGGCGAACACGGTGGGCTTCCGGCCCTGAGCGACGATGGGGGGCAGGGGCGGATGATCGCCGGGGTGCCAGTCGGGCGCGATGAAGAAATCACGCAATTGAGTCACGGTGTACGTGGCGCTGCTGCCTGGCACGTGCCGTGGAACGCCGTCGTCGACGCGAGGCTTGAAGTCCGGCGGATTGACCGGATACGCCCAGGCCGGCGGTGGCTCGTCGGCGCCGAGCGCGGCGCTGACGGCGCCGAGAATGGAGACGAGGGAGATTGCCAGGCTCAGGATCGGGTTCTTCATGCGGTCCTCACGTTCATGTTTTCTCGTTCGCCCGGTCGAACATAGCCGAGGCGGCCCGAAGCGAGCAAGGCACATTGCGGACAGCGCGCGAGGCTGACGCCCGGACAGAGCTTCCCTACGGCGCTGGTCGCTCCGCGCGCCGGACGGCGGCTGAAGCTTCGTCTCGTGCGCCGATCTGTTCCAGGCTCACCGCGAGGGCCGGCCACGCGGCCGCGTCATCGTTCTGGAGCCGCACGGCTCGACGGAGCAGGTCGACGGCCTTCTTGTGCTGGCCACTCGTCTGAGCGGCGCCTCCGAGCGAGCGATAGAGCCCGGCGACAAACCGTCGATCGTCCAGGTTTCCCGGGTCCAGGGCGAGCGCGTGCTCCCAGGCGTCGAGAGCAAGATCGGTACGGTTCAAGCGGCGGGACGCAATCGCCAGGTTCATCCAGTTGGTCTTGACCGACTCGTCGAGCTGCACGGCCTGGCTCAGCAACAGCGCCGCGTCCAGATTCCGGTTCTTCAACAGCGCCGTGTAGCCGCGATAGCCGTCAACGGCTGCGGCCTGAGCCGGCGAAAAATTCATCGCCGGGCGGACAATCGCCGCGAGCAGCGAGACGATCACGACGGCGATCGTGGCTGCCAGCACTGCGTGGCGCCGCCAGCGAGGGGCTCCTTGCCTCGCGCCGATGAAGAACCCGAGTATCGCGCCGACGGCGTGCGCGACATTGCCGACGGCCAGGATTCCCGTGGCGGTGAGCGCGATGCACGCGAAGAACCAGCCCACGAACAGGCCGATCGTCGACCGACTCATGAGCGCGAGCGTCTTCTCGCTGGCCTTCTGATTGACCCACAGATACCCGGCGACGACGATCAGGACCAGATAACGCCACCATCCGAGCATCTCCTCGATCACCGTGCCGAGCCGCCAGAACCAGTAGAGATTGAACCCGAGGTGAAGAACGTTGACGTGCGGGAGCGCCGAGCCCACCAGCCGCCACGGTTGCCTGACAAATCGGATATCGAAGTCCAGGCCCGAGATATCGAGACCTGCGAACGACGCGACCGTGACGACGAGGGCCGCCACGCCGATCCCGGTGGTCACGGGATGCGCAGAGAACTCCGCTGACCGCGGCAGCGCCTGCAGAACGGGAAAGTCCAGCCGAGAGAGGGTCAGATGCGGGCGCCAGCGAAGCAGATGACCCTCTATCGGCCGCCTGGCGGCGAGCAGGCTTCGAGCACTTCCAGCGCCTGACTCACCGCGTCGGCGCCCGTCACTCTCGGCATCACGATCGGCAATGTGATGCCCGCCTGCCGGTACGCTTCGATCCGCGCGCGACACTCGTTGGCGGTTCCGGCGACCGTGATCCGATCGATCAGCGCGTCGGGGACGAGCCGCATCGCACGCTCGGGGTCGCCTCCGGCCCACGTCGCCCGCACCTGCTCGACCTCATCGGCGAACCCGCTCGCGGCCATCAGCTTGCGGTAGCGCGGAAACCGGAAGGCGTAGGTCGCGATCGGCGCGCGCATGCGATCGCGCGCGACCCGCGGATCCGCCGCCACGCTGCACGAGAGCAGCGTGGCGACGTCCACGGCGTCGCGGCGGCCCGCGCGCCGCGCGCCTTCCAGGACGTGATGCGCGGCCTCGCGCGCGTGATCGAGCGTGCACCAGGTCAGCAGCGCGCCGTCGGCGATCTCGCCACAGATCTCGAGCATCCGTGGGAACACGCCGGCGACGTAGATCGGAATCGCCGTGCGCCGTGGCGCGAACCAGAAATCGAAAAGCTCGATCGAGATCGCCTGTCCCCGGTAGGACACCGCGCCGTCACGCAGCAGCGCACGGACGACGTCGATCGACTCGCGGAGTCGCTGCACCGGCTGCGCGAAGACGAGCCCGTGCTCCGGCTCCACCTGCACTTTGTGACTCGAGCCGAGACCCAGGATGAAGCGGCCCGACGAGAGGTGATCGACGGTCGCCGCCGCCATGGCGATCGTCGGCGCGCTCCGGACGAAGACGCTCGAGATCGCCGTGCCGAGGAGGATGCGCTCGGTGCGCATCGCGCAGGCCGCCAGGATCGCGAACTGGTCTCCACCGTGCCCCTCGGTCATCCACGCCGATTCGTACCCGAGTCGCTCGGCCGCCTCGACGCACTGAACGACTTCCGGGGGAGTCAGGCCTCCACTGAACGCCACGCCGAGTCGCATACGATGGCCAGCCTCTTGAAACGCCTCTTGAACGTGAATGATCGCTCGCGAGTTTTCCGTTGCACACCGCTCCCGACAGGTAACGCATCAGGAGGTCTAGCACATGAGTCACACGATGACGACTCGAGCAGTCGCTCTGTCGCTCTGCCTCTTCGCCGCCGCAGGATGCGGAACGCTGGGCGGCGCGGCGGTGGGCGCCGGCAGTGGCGCGGCCGTCGCCGCCGGTACCGGCCACGACGCTGGCAAGGGCGCGTTGGTCGGAGCGGGCGTCGGCGCCGCGGCCGGCGCGATCTACGACATCGTCAAAAAGCGGTAACGGAGGTACCGAATGAAGACATGGGTACGCGCGACCGCAGTTACCACGATCGCCTTGCTCGCGTGGAGCGGGGCGGCCATCGCGAGAGACAAGGGCGCGAAGAAGTCAGCGGCACCCTGTGATCAGACGCAACCCGCGGCGTCGGTGGGCGGCGCCAGCGCCGCACAGACTCCTCCACAGATCAGCGGACAGGTGACCGCGATCGACCAGGCGACCGGGATGGTCACCATCCAGGGCACCGACGGTCAGCCCCACCAGTTCCGGGCGAACGCCGAGACGGTGAAGGACTTGAAGGTCGGCGACCAGCTCGAAGCGAAGCTTCGCTCGACGCCCTGTTGATCGTCCCGAGTCAGTTGGGGGGAGCGATCGGCGCTCCCCCCGATTCGCGGGCGGCGCCGTCTCGCACGCTCGCGCCCGGCAATCCCCCCCGGCGGCCCGTGTTAAGGTTAGGCCCATGGCGGTGCCCCGAACGCCGATGACACGCCAGGGTTACGAAAGGCTGCGCGACGAGCTCGAACGATTGAAGCGCGTCGAGCGGCCTTCGATCACGAAGGCCATCGCCGAGGCGCGCGCCCACGGCGATCTCTCGGAGAACGCGGAGTACCACGCGGCGCGCGAGAAGCAGAGCTTCATCGAGGGCCGCATCGGCGATCTCGAAGCGAAGGTGGGCGGCGCCGAGGTCATCGAGCCGCCGACCGGCGGCGATCGCGTCACGTTCGGCTCCACCGTGCTGCTCGCCGACGATGCCGGCAAGGAATACCGCTACCAGATCGTCGGCTCGGACGAGAACGATGCGACGAAGGGCTTGATCTCCGTGCTGGCGCCGCTCGCGCGCACGCTCATCGGCAAGAGCGTCGGCGATACGGTGACCGCCCAGCTCCCGGGCGGCAAGAAGACGTTCGAGATCCTCAAGGCGAATTTCCCCCGGGAGTGACGCGCGCGCCGAAGCGCCGTCAGCCCAGGCGTTTCAGGTACTGCCCCACGAAGTCGAAGTCCACGAACCGGCAGTACGCCTCGCTGAGCTGCCGCGTCAACGGACCGGGCACCGCGGTCCCGATCCGTGCGCCATTCACCGTCGCAATCGGACAGATGCAGAGGCTCGTCGACGTCAGGAAGGCTTCGTCGGCGTTGTACGCGTCGTAGAGATCGAGATCCTGTTCGACGACGGTGATGCCGGCCTCTCGCGCGAGGTCGATCACGGTCTCGCGGCTGATGCCCGAGAGCACGGTCTGTTCGCGCGGCGTGAGCAAGACCCCGCCGGAGACGAGGAAGACGTTGCTCCCGAGGCCTTCTGCGAGATTCCCTGCGGTGTCGAGCAGGATCGCCCACGCGTCCGGATCCTGCGATCGCACCTCGAGATTCGCGGCGACCATGTTCAGGTAGTTGTGCGTCTTCACGCGCGGCGACAGTGACTGCGGCGGCGTCCGCCGCACCGACGGCGTGATGACCCGGATCCCGTCGCGATAGAGTGACGCGCGCTCCGCCAGCGGCAGCGGGACGCATTCGACGATCACGGTCGGGCCATGCTGATTCCACGTGTCCTTGTGGGCGTCGTCGAGTCCGCGGGACACGCGTTGCGTCACCCAGTAGTCGTCGTCCGGCTCCAGGAGCGGCAGGTTCCGCCGCAGCACTTCCTCGGTGATCTCCATCATCCGGGCCGGCGCCATGTCCGGATCGATGCGCAGGTAGCGGAGCGACCGGTAGAGCCGGTCGACGTGCTCGGCGAGCTTGAAGATCCGGTGTCCGAACGTGCGCGTCGTGTCGAACACGGCGTCGCCGTACTTGAAGCCGCGGTCCCGGAACGGCACCAGGACCTCACGCTCGGGAACGAAGCGACCGTTGAAGTAGGCGATGCGATCAGCCGATGCCATGGCGAACCTCCAGAGCGCGCGAGTGTGCCGATGCTACCAGAGACGCCGCCGGCATGTCGCGCACGACCGGCGTTCGGCGAGCCCGTGATACTTGACACGCTCGAAGGCCGCGAACCAGAATCGCGCGAACGCCCAATCGACCGTTCACCAGCGGAGACTGGAGGTGAGCCCATGAGCGAGCCCCGCAGCAGCGATGAGACTCTCGATCGACGAGCCTTTCTCACGAAGAGCATCGCGGTTGCCGGCGCCGGCGTGCTCGGTGCAGCGGCGCCGTCGCCCGCGACCGCCAACGATCCACCCGAGACGCCGCCGTGGATGAAGGCGCCGGGCGCGCCGCTCGGCCCCTACGGGCAGCCGGCGAAATACGAGGCGAAAGTGACCCGCACGCTGATCCGGTCGCAGCCGGGGACGACCGGCACCGGGGCGTCGCGCACGCCGCTCGAATCGCTCGAGGGCATGATCACGCCGAGCGGCCTTCACTTCGAGCGCCATCACAGCGGGATCCCGGACATCGATCCCGACAAGCACCGTGTGCTGATTCACGGCATGGTCGAGCGTCCGCTCGTCTTCACCGTCGACGCGCTGATGCGCTATCCGATGGTGTCGCGCATCCACTTCCTCGAGTGCGCGGGCAACAGCGCGCCGATGTATGGCGCGACACCGCCCGCGCTGACCTGTGGCCAGGTCCATGGGCTCGTCTCGTGCAGCGAGTGGACGGGCGTGCCGCTGCGGATCTTGCTGCAGGAAGCCGGCGTCGATCCGAAGGCCGGGTGGATCCTCGCCGAGGGCGCGGACGCCGCGGCGATGAGTCGGAGCGTCCCGATGGCGAAGGCGATGGACGACGCGATGCTCGCCCTCTACCAGAACGGCGAGCGGCTCAGACCCGAGAACGGCTATCCCGTGCGGCTCTTTCTTCCCGGGTACGAAGGCAACATGAGCGTCAAGTGGCTCAGGCGGATCAAGGTCACGCCGACGGCGACCATGACGAAGGACGAGACGTCGAAGTACTCGGATCTTCAGGCCGACGGCAAGGCGCTGATGTTCACGTATCCGATGGACGTCAAATCCGTCATCACGCGGCCGTCGCCCGGCGTCGGGCTGAAGGGCGCGGGACTCTACGAGATCTCCGGGATCGCGTGGTCCGGCAACGGCACGATCACGCGCGTCGATGTCTCGACCGACGGCGGCCGCGAGTGGACCGCCGCCGAACTCGTCCCGCCGGTGCTGCCGCGGGCGATCACTCGATTCCGTCAGGCATGGCGATGGAACGGCGCCGTGACCACGATCATGAGCCGCGCGACGGACGACGTACGCCAGGTCCAGCCGACGCGGGAGCAGCTCGTGCGCGAGCACGGCACGAACGTCATCTTCCACTACACCGCGATCCAGGCGTGGCGCGTCGAGGCGAACGGGGAGGTCAAGAATGTCTACGCGTGACCGGGCGACGGGTCGATCCGCGCCGATCGTCGCGCTGGCCGTATTGCTCGCTTGTGTGGGCTGCGCCGGGACGAAGCCGGTGCGCGAGGGCCCGAATCTCGGGCGCGCCGCGACGCCGGCCGAGGTCGCGGGCTGGGACATCAGCATTGCCCCCGACGGCACCGGGCTTCCGCCCGGGAGCGGGACGCCGTCGCGCGGCGCCGCCGTCTACGAGCAGAAGTGCCAGTCCTGTCACGGAGCGAAAGGCGCCGGCCAGCCGAACGATCGCCTGGTCGGCGGCCAGGGCACGCTCGCAAGCAACACGCCCGTCAAAACGATCGGCAGCTTCTGGCCCCACGCGACGACGGTGTTCGACTACGTTCGTCGCTCGATGCCCTACGCCGAGCCGCAGTCGCTCGAGAACGACGACGTCTACGCCGTCACCGCGTACCTGTTGCAGCTGAACGGGATCATCGGCGAGAACGACGTGATGGACGCCCGGACGCTGCCGAAGGTCAAGATGCCGAACCGCGACAACTTCATCGTGGTGTATCCGACGAAGCGCTGAGCGCGCGTCACACGAGCCCGAGCCTGTCCTTCAGCGCGCGGACCCGATCGCGCGACACGGAAAGCTCCGTTCGCCGGTCGTCGCGCAGCCGGACGACCAGCCGGCCGCCCAGGTCGGCGCCGAGCTCGGACACCCAGGCCACGTTCACGAGCGTCGCGCGATGGATGCGAAGGAACCGCCCCGGATCGAGCTTCCGCTCGAGCTCCACGATCGTCGTGTCGAGCATGTGATCGGTCGCTTCTGCGACGGCGTACGTGGCCCGGTCGCGCGCGACGACGTGCGTGACCTGGTCGATCGGAATCAGGCGCACGCGATCGCCAACGCGCGACGCCAGGTGATCGAGGAATCGCCTCTCCCGGAGATGCCTCACCAGGCGCTCCAGTGTTCCCGGAATGTCGTGCTGGCCCTGGCTGTCCCGACGCGCGGCGACCCGGTCGAGCGCCCTGTCGAGTCGGCCGCGCTCGATCGGCTTCAAGAGATAGTCGATCGCGTTCACCTCGAAGGCCTGCACCGCGTGCTGATCGTACGCGGTGGTGAACACGACCATGGGGCCCGGGGGAAGCCGCTCCACGACCTCGAACCCGTTCAGCCCGGGCATGTGAATGTCGAGGAAGAGCACGTCGACCGGGTGCGCCGCGAGCTCCCGGAGCGCCTTCTCCGGATCCGTCGCCTGGCCGACGATTTCGACGCGCCCCGTGGCGGTCAGCAGGCGCGCGAGCCGCTTGATCCCGAGCGGCTCGTCGTCGATCAGGAACGCGCGGATCGGATCCGTCACACGCTCACCGGTCGCGCGCTCGACGTGCGGGGCAGCGAGAGCGTCACGACCGATCCACCGTCGCGACGGCCGACGCCGAGCTTCGCCGCGTCACCGAACCGGCCGAGCAGACGAGACTGCAGATTCTCCAGTCCGTGGCCAGGAACCATGGCGGTCGCGCTGAAGCCGGGACCGTCGTCCCAGACGTCGACCACGATGCGGTCGTCGTGCGCCGCCGCCTCGATGCGGATTTGGCCGCCCGCCGGTCGGGGCGCGATCGCGTGCTTCACGCTGTTCTCCACGAGGGTCTGCAGCGCGAGCGGCGGCACGTCGCAGGCGGTGACGTCGGGGCCGACGTCGATCCGGTACGACAGTCGATCCCCGAGTCGCGCCTTCTCGATCTCGAGGTAGTCGCGCACGATCCGGAGCTCCTCGGCGAGCGGCACCGCGCCCCGTTTCGTCGCGTCGAGCGAGAAGCGCAGCAGCGCCGCCAGCCGCTCGACCGTGCGCTCGGCCAGGTCCGGGTCGTCGTGGATCAGCGCCGAGATCGCGTTCAGCGTGTTGAAGAGGAAGTGCGGATGCAGGCGAGACTCGAGCGAGGCCAGGCGCGCTTCGAGCGCCATCGACATCGCGCGCTCGCGCTCGAGCTCGTTCGTGCGCAGCTCGAGCGTGACGGCCGCGAGCTTCGAGCGCTGCATCTCGTAGAGCATCATGCCGATGCCGATCGTGCCGACCAGGATGGCGTTGACGCGGAAGCCGGACGCGACGGACGTCCACAGCGAGCGCCCGGGATCGAGGCCGAGCACCACGATGATCGTGGACGCGATCCCGGTGCCGATGCCGGCGAGCGCCAGCAGGACCACGATCAGCAGCGCCCACCATGCCGCGACGCCGCGGCCACGGAGACGGCGCCCGATCTGCGGCAACGTCACCGCGGCGAGCGTCCCCAGGACGAAGGAGTGGACGAACGCGCGGCCGAGGACACCGAGGAACGGCACCGGGGCGATGGCGACGAAGACCGACGCCACGATGAGCGCCGCGGCGAGGCTCACGACGGCGGTGCGCACCCAGTACGCCGGGCTGAGCTTGCGCATCGTGATCACGGCGTCATTCGAAGTTCCGGCGCTCTTCACGGCGATACGCGATGAGCGCGAGCGTCAGGAAGAGCGCCGTGTACGCGGCCAGCCACAGGAGGCTCACGCCGACCGATTCGGTTCTCGCGCCGACCGCGCTCCACGCGAGCTGCGCGTAGTGATAGTTCGGCAGGTACGGCGACAGCAGGCGCACGAAGCGCGGAAGGTCGTCGACGGGCATGAACAGGCCCGACGCGAACGACAGCGGGAGATAGACCAGGTTGGCCATCGCGGGCGCCGTGTTGGGCCCGAACACGTAGCCGATCGTGAAGCCAAGACCGATGAACGGGACCGAACCGGCGAGGAGCCGGAGCACGATCGTGGCCCACACGCTGACGGGCTGGTGGACCCCGCCGACGGTGACGCCGAAGGCGATCAACGCCAGCAGCGACGCGAGGCCGAACACAAGCGCGGTCAGCATCTTCGCGAAAAGGTCGACGAGCGGCGGCAGGGGCGTGACCCGCATCTGGAGGTCCATCTTCGTCGCGCGCTCGTTGGCGACGCCGATGCCGAAGGCGTACACCATCACGCTGCCGACGCCGTACGCCCCGAACGAGGCGATCAGATGCGCGCCCACGCTGCGCCCGTCCGGGAACGTGTAGCTCGCGAACGGGAGCCCGAAGAAGGAGAAGAAGAGGATCGGCAGCGCGGTGATCGTGACGCTGAAGGCCGGGATGCGCCAGCGGATGCGGAGGTGGGCCATCGTTTGCGCCAGAAGCATGCGTCCGAGCGGCGCGACCGCCGCGGGGGTCATCGGCGGGGCTCCCGGCCGCTCGTGAGGCTGACGAACGCCTCTTCGAGATCGGCGCCCGACACTTCGAGGTCGCGCATGGTCAGGCCGCGTTCGAACAGCGTCTGGAGCACGCGCTCCGGCTCGTTGCTGAGCAGGCGGACGCGCCGGCTCGAGAGCTCCAGGATCGTGACCGGAAGATCCTTGAAAATCGCTTCGGCGAGCGGGGGCTCCGCGGTGAAGCTGATGCGCTTGCTCGGCACACTGGCCTTGATGTCCCTCGGCGTCGTGTCGGCGATGACGACGCCGCGATCGATCACCACGATGCGCTCGGCCAGCTGGTCGGCTTCCTCCAGGTAATGCGTGGTCAGGAGAATCGTCTTCCCGCGCGCGGCCAGCGCTCGGACGGTCGCCAGCATCGCCCGGCGCGCTTCGACGTCCAGGCCGACGCTCGGCTCGTCGAGGAACAGAGCCTCCGGATCGCCGCAGATCGCCAGCGCGAAGTAGAGACGCTTGCGCTCGCCGCCCGACAGGGTTCCGGCGGTGCTGTTCGCTTTCTCTTCGAGTCCGGCGATGGCGATCGCGTCCCGGGCCGGGATCGGCGCCGGGTAGTACGCGCGGAACAAATCGACGAGCTCCCGCACGGTCAGGACGCTCGGCACGCCGGCTTCCTGCAGCATGACGCCGCAGCGGCTGCGCGCGCGCCGGTCGTTCGGATCGAGCCCGAAGAGCCGCACCTCGCCCGACGTCGGCTTCCGCACGCCGAGCATCAGGCTGATCGACGTGGTCTTGCCGGCGCCGTTCGGGCCGAGCATCGCGACGACCTCACCGGCGCGGATCGTCAGATCGACGCCCTTCAGCGCCTCGACGTCGCCGAAACGTTTGCGCGCCGCGATCATTTCGACCACTGATGGGATGGGGGGCCGCGACGGGCGCCCCATGCCCCCCGACGTTCGCAGGCGTCCCGGGACACCCGGGACGCTGCTCGAGTTCTCGGGGTCGCCTGCCATCAACATCTCCCTGTCGTCGCGGAGGACACCGTTCCGGTCACCACGATAGTCGATCCGCGGGCTCGGCCGGTAGTCGGCCCGGTCTGGCCAAGGATCTCCAGAGCGCGCTCGGATGTCGCGACAATCGGACGAACGGTCGCCAATCGGCGATGAGCGGCCGGAACCGCGGGATGAGCGGAGAAGCGTTCAGCGGCGCGCGATCAGGTGGTCTCGGGCGCCCTCCGCCCACGGCACGTCCTTCGGCAGCAGGACGGATGCCGGACGAATCGCGAACGAGGCCGGCTCCACACCCGGCGGTGGCGTTCCGTGCTGGCGAAAAGCCGTTGCGGAATCTTTCAAGAGCTTGCGGATGCGGATGATGCCGCTGTCGGCCTTGCCCAGGCGCTCGCGCGTGCGATCGAAGATCGGTCGCTGACTCTCCGTGATGGCCTTGTCCTGCGCGCCCACGCCGGGGACGCCGAAGAACTTGCTGCGCTGGTGCGCGTCCCAGTCGATCAGGTATTCGTTTCGCCGGTTCGCGCGCGGACGGATGTCGCCGTACGCCTCGCTGGTCGCCTCGTCGTACTCCATGACGTGAATGCTCGCGCCGGCCCGCATCGCGTCGCGCTCGCTCGCCGTCAGCGCGCGCGTCGGATGCCACGAGATGCACCAGTTGACCAGGTTCTCGTCGTCGACCGGGACCCAGACGTGCGTGTGCATGATCGGGTCCGGCGTCGGATCGGTCGGCGGCAGCGTGTGGAACGGCATGTGGAACTGCGTGATGCGCCAGTAGTACTTGCCGGCGCCCGCATCACGCCGCGCGGCGATCAGCGCGCCGTAGTCCGTGTCGACGACCTCGATGTGCGGCGCCCGCTCGAGCTGCGCCGCCAGCGCGAACCCGGCCGCCGCGCGATCGAGATCTCGGCGCAGCTGCTCGTCGTCTGCGTCGACCACGCCGTGAAGGAACGAGATGTGCGCGGGATCGATCCCTCCCTCCAAGCCTTGAAGATAGTTGCACTCCTGGTAGAACTTCGAGACGAAGCGGTGCTCCTCCGGCACCAGCGCCCACTCGAGATCCGGCAGCGCCGGCGGAGCGCCGGTACCCATGTACGTCCACACCACCCCACCGCGCTCGGCGCAGGGATACGCGGGATGCCGCACCTTCTCCTGGAAGTTGCTCTCCGGCGGCTCGTTCGGCATGTCGACGCACCGGCCGTCGAGCGCGAACTGCCAGCCGTGATAGACGCAGCGCAGCCCGCGCGCCTCGTTGCGACCGAAGTAGAGCGAGGCGCTGCGATGAGAGCAGAACTCGCCCACGAGTCCGACGGCGCCGGCGGGACTGCGAAACGCCACGAGCTCCTCGCCGAGCAGCTTCACGCGCTTGACGCGGCCGCCCGCGTCGAGCTCCGACGACAGCACGACCGGGATCCAGTACTGCCGCATGAGATCGCCCATGACGGCCCCGGGGCCGATCCTGGTCAGGAGCTCGTTCTCTTCACGACTGATCATGTCGTCGTCCTCCGGCGGCGGCGCTCGATCGTGTTCGGACTGTACTGCACGCGGAAGCGGCTGTGCAACGAACCGTCGCCGTCGCGCTTCGCCGGCAGCCCGTCCGGAGTCCGCGTGCTACGCTCGCTCTTCCGAGACGTCGAACGCCCGTAGAGGGCGGGCTGCGAGTCGCTCGATGATGATCGACATGCACGCCCACATCATTCCGCAGCACTTCCCGCCGGCCGGCACGCGCCCCAGCGCCTGGACGTGGCCGTCGATGGATCACTTCGAACCGGGCCGCGCGCGCGTGATGATCGAGGGCAAGAACTACCGCACCGTCCACGAGGGCAACTGGAACGTCGAGCGGCGCCTGCGCGACATGGAGCGTCACGGCGTCGACGCCGAGGTGATCTCGCCGATGCCCGAGCTCTGCGCCTACTGGTTCACACCGGAGGAAGCGCTCGACTTCTGCCGGTACACGAACGAGGCCGTGGTCCGCATGTGCGAGGCGGCGCCGGGCCGCTTCTTCGGCCTCGGGATCGTGCCGCTGCAAGATCCCGCTCTCGCGGCGAAGGAACTGGCCAGCGTCACGGCGCTGGGGCTCACCGGGATCGAGCTCGGCTCGAACGTGAACGGCAAATCGCTTGGCATGCCCGAGTTCCAGGCGTTCTTCCAGGAAGCGGAACGGCTCTCGGTCCCGATCTTCGTCCACGCGCTCCGGCCGACGATGATGGACCGGTTCCCGACCGAGTCGCTGTTCAATCCCGTGGGTTACCCGACCGACACGTGCCTCACCATCGCGTCGATGATCGCGGGCGGTACCGCCGAAACGTGTCCGAACCTCCGTATCGCGTTCAGCCACGGCGGCGGGACGTTCCCATTCCTGCTGCCGCGCTACAACCACCAGTGGAGTGGAACGTGGAACGAGGACTCGCCCTTGCCCGGACGCGGCGCCGCTGCCGCGGGCGCGCTCCCACGCTCACCCGCCGAGTACGCGCGACGCTTCTACTACGACACGCTGCTGTTCGACCGGCGCGCGCTCCGCTACCTGATCGACCTGATCGGCGCCTCGCAGATCATGGTCGGGACGGACTATCCGTACATGCCGCCGGAGGAGCCGGCGGATCGCACGCTGCGGACGCTGGGCTTGCCGGAGACCGTCCACGCCGACATCACGTGGAACAACTGCATGAGGTGGTTACACGGCGAGATGGCGAAGCCCTGATGACGCCCCTGTGCGGTCGCTTGTCCAGTCGCAAGTGCACGTGAGCCTTCGAGACTCCTGTGACGTGATGAGGCCGTGACGCCGCGTCGAGAACGGCGAGCTGCGACGCGCCGAGATTCACTGGTACGAGGCGCATGGGATCGGACGGGTACGGCTCAAAATCAAGAGGTTCATCGATGCCGAGCGCAGCGCTTGCCCCCACGCGCGGCCGGTGGTAGAGACCGCTTCAAGGAGCGGACATCGTGCTGACTGAAGAACAGAACAGGCGACTCACCCAAACCGGCGCCGGCACCCCGATGGGCGAGCTGCTGCGGCGCTACTGGATGCCGATCGCCGCCGTCGCCGAGCTGGACGATAAGCCGATCAAGCCGGTGCGGCTGATGGGCGAGGATCTCGTCCTCTTCAAGAACGAGAGGGGCGACTACGGCCTGATCGATCGACACTGCGCGCATCGCCGTGCGGATCTCTCCTACGGCTGGGTCGACGGGTGCGGGCTCCGCTGCAACTATCACGGCTGGCAGTGGGACCCGAGCGGGAGATGTCTCGGCCAGCCGTTCGAGGAGGTCGCACATCCCGACGCGCGGTTCAAGGACCGTGTCCGGATCAAGGCCTACCAGGCCGAGGCGAAAGCCGGGCTCGTGTGGGCGTACCTCGGTCCTGACCCGGCGCCGCTCCTGCCGACATGGGAGCCGTTCACGTGGAAGAACGGGTTCGTCCAGATCGTGTTCTCGGAGATTCCGTGCAACTGGGTCCAGTGCCAGGAGAACTCGATCGATCCCGTGCACTTCGAGTGGCTCCACTCCAACTGGTCGCGCGTGCTGAACCGCGCCGACTCGCCGAAGCCGCCGACGCATCTGCGCGTCGGGTTCGACGAGTTCGAGTACGGCTTCACCTATCGTCGCGTGCTGGAGGGCGGGTCGGACCAGGACGAGCTGTGGACGGTCGGGCGCACGTGTCTCTGGCCGAACGGTCTCTTCACCGGCGGGCACTTCGAGTGGCGCGTCCCGATCGACGACGAGACCACGCTCTCGGTCGGCTGGTTCTTCGATCGAGTGCCGAACGACATGGAGCCGTTCACGCAGGATCGCATCCCGTACTGGGCGAGCCCGATCAAGGATCCGAAGACCGGGCGATGGATCACCTCGCACATCATGAACCAGGACTTCGTCGCGTGGGTGGGACAGGGGACCATCGCCGATCGGACCAAGGAGCATCTCGGCGAGAGCGACCGCGGCGTCATCACGATGCGCAAGAGAATCCTGGAGGACGCCGACGCGGTGGCCCGTGGGGGTGAGCCGAAGGGGCTGATTCGTGACCCGGACGAGAACGTGTGCGTGGCGCTTCCGATCATCGGCCGCAAGTACTTCGTCGACGGGTTCGCGCGTGACGCGGTCACCGGCGATCTTCAGCGCACGCCGGGACTCGTGCTGCGGCAGGACTTTCCATTCCTGATCGGCCAGCCGGAGGAGATCCGGCTGGCGTACAAAAGAGCGATGGGTTTCGATCGAGAACATCTAGCCGGCGTTCGGCCGGAGACGAGGTGACGCGCCATGGCGGAGATCGTGCTTGGCATCGGGACTTCGCACACGCCGATGCTCACGCTGCCGGCGGAGATGTGGTCGTCGTACGCGACGCGTGACGCCGGTAATCCGGAGCTCGCCTTCCCGCCGCACGGCGTCGTGATGTCGTACGACGACGCGTTGAAGGCCGTTCCGGAGGACGTTCGCGCCCGCTACCGCGGCACCGAGCCGTTCGCCGCGCAGGCCCAGGCCTGCCAGCGCGCGCTCGACGAGCTGTCGGCGACGCTCCGCAGCGTGAATCCGGACATCACCATCATCATCGGCGACGACCAGGACGAGTGGTTCTACGAGGACAACATGCCGGCCTTCTCGGTGTACTGGGGCGACACCGCTCCGCTGATCCCGCGCTGGGCGCCGCCGGCGGGAACACGGGATGCGGCGGTGGTGGACGCGATCCGGCGTGGATACGGCGACGTCCCGCTCGACGTCCCGGTGGCGAGCCGCTTCGGCCGGTTCCTCATCGAATATCTGATGGAGCACGACGTCGACGTGGCCCACATGCGGGAGGTCAAGCAGCCGTACGGCGGGCGCGTGGCGCGACGCTATCCCACGCGGAACGGCGAGCTCGATTACGTCCGCGAGACGCCGCCGCACGAGCAGGGGCTGCCGCACGCGTTCTCGTTCATCGTCAAACGGCTCTTCGACAACGCGCCCGGCCGGATCCTGCCGGTGTTCCAGAACACGTGCTACCCGCCGAACCAGCCGACGCCACGCCGGTGCTTCGCCGTCGGCGAGAAGATCGCGGCGGCGGTGGGGGAGTGGAAAGAGGACGCGTCCGTGGCGATCATCGCGTCGGGCGGTCTCAGCCACTTCGTGGTCGACGAGGAGCTCGATCGCGGGACGCTGGATGCGCTGGAGCGAAAAGATTCGGCGGCGCTCCAGTCGATCCCGCGCCACCGTCTCTACTCGGCCGGCTCGGAAACGCTGAACTGGGTGGCGCTCGGTGGAGCGATGAACCGGACGAATTTGAAGATGGAGCGTCTCGATTACGTGCCGGTGTATCGCACACCGGCGGCGACGGGGGGCGGCTGGGCGTTCGCGCGCTGGCGGTGACCGGATCGCGCCCGGTCACGCTCGGTCGTCGGCCCGCCATGGTAGCAAGAACGAAAATACGCCGGACGCCCGCCGCGCCGCGAACGACGAGCGCACGCCTGAGCGGAGCTGATCGATGCCACGGAATGTCGAAATCAAGGCGCGCATCGAAAGCATCGACGGAATGACTGGCAAGGTGGCAGCCATTGCGGATCAGGGCCCGATCAAGATCGTCCAGGACGACACCTTCTTCGTGTGCGAGCGGGGCCGGTTGAAACTCCGCGCGTTCTCGGCGACAGAAGGCCAGCTGATCTTCTATCGCCGCGCAGATCAGGCCGGGCCGAAGGAGTCGTTCTTCATCATCGCGCCGACGTCGTCGCCGGATTCACTGCGCGAGGCTCTGTCGCTCGCGTATGGCCAGGCCGGGCGCGTGCGCAAGGAGCGAATTCTGTACCTCGTCGGGAGAACGCGCATCCATCTCGATCGCGTCGAGGATCTCGCCGAGTTTCTCGAACTGGAGGTGGTGCTCTCGGACGGTGAGCCACAGGAGGCCGGTGGGCATCGAGAAAGAGCAGCTCCTCGACGGCGCCTACGTCGATCTGCTCGCGCACGAGCGTCCTCGCCGCTGATGCCGCATTGCCCGCCCGAGCTCCTCGATGATCTTGCCGACGCGCTGGCCCGCGTTCGCACGTGGGCCGGGGTGATCGAGAAGAAGCCCGGCGTGTTCTACCTGCGCCGCGAGCCGTTCCTGCACTTCCACCTCGTGGACGGCGGACGGCGTCGGGCCGACGTCAAAGGGCGGGAGGGCTGGATGAGCCTCGACCTTCCGCGGCCGGCGACCGCCGTCAAACGACGCGCATTTCTCCGCGACGTGCAGGCTCGCTACGACGAGCGATCACGGAGAGCGAACGCGAGCGCTATGACGCCGCGAACGTCGACCTCACGGCCTGGTTTCCGCCGTTCTCCGTGAACGCTTCCTCCCGGTAGAGCCCGAGTGCGTCGAGCACCGGCCGGTCCTGGATCGAGAAGAGCACCGCCGCGTCCTTCGTCGAGCCGTTCGCGTGCTCGTGCAGAGCCCACGACGGTAGCGTGATGATATCCCCCTTGCTCCACGGGAACCGGCAGCCGTCGATGATGCTCTCGCCCGTTCCCTGCGCCACGTAGTACACGGCGCTGCCCGTATGGCGATGCGCCATCGTCCGCTCTCCCGGACGCAGCATCTGGATCCAGCACGCCATCGTCGGCAGGACCGAGCGGCCCGTCTGGGGATGCGTGTACTCGAGCGCGATCCCGTCGTGCTCGTCGCCCGTCGCGTCCCACAGCGCGCGGAGCGATCGCCACGTCGCGTCCCACGAGTAGAGCAGGAGCGGGGAGGCGGGCGCGCGCTCCTTCACCCAGGTGGGCTGAAGGCTCACGTGGCCATGCAGCTGGACCGACGCGTTGTTCGGCTTCGTGAGCGGATAGAGCCGGTCGTCGTACAACTGGAAGAACATCGCGTTCATGAACTGGACGAGCGGGACGTCGAGACCGTCCATCCACACGACGGGCTTGTCGGTCTCGTTGCCGTGGTCGTGCCACGCCCAGCTCGGCGTCAGGATGAGATCGCCCGGCCGCATGTAGACCCGCTCGCCGTCGACGGCGGTGTACGCGCCCTCGCCCTCCATGATGAAGCGGATCGCGGTCGGCGTGTGACGGTGCGCGCGCGCCGACTCGCCGGGGA
>QHRT01000544.1 GCA_003220195.1 Candidatus Rokuibacteriota bacterium
CTTTACGCTTCGGGACCACGCTCGTTCGCGCCAACAGCGCCACCAGAAGGAGGGACTCGATGTCGAGACGTTTCCGGTCATGGGCCGCGCTCGCCGCGCGGATGCTGGTCGTGACGCTGATGGTGTCGACCGGAATCGCGCTGGTCGGGCCGGCGCCGGCGCACGCGCAGAAGAAGATCCTGAACGTCGCCGCGAAGGAACCCGACACGCTCGACCCTCACAAGAGCATTCTCGGGCAGTCCCAGGCGATCAGCCGCTTCATGTACCGCGGCCTCACGCGGTTCGCCATCCGCGACGGCAAGGTGACGACCGCCGAGGTCGACCCCGATCTCGCGGAGAGCTGGAAGCTCTCGCCCGAGGGCACCATCTGGACCTTCAAGCTCCGGAAGGGCGTGCAGTTCCACAAGGGGTTCGGCGAGTTGACGGCCGAGGACGTCAAGTTCAGCTTCGAGCGGCAGATCAAGCGGGAACCCGGCATGCTCTTCGGCGTGAACCTCGAGATCATCAAGTCGATCGAGGTCGTCGACCCGCACACGGTGCAGATCGCGCTCAAGTCCTTCGATCCGATCTTCCTGTTGCGCGTGGTCGGCTACCAGAACGGCTACATCGTCTCGAAGAAGGCCGTCGAGAAGCTCGGCGACCAGTTCAAGTGGAATCCCGTCGGCACCGGCCCCTTCTACTTCGAGCGGAACTCGCCGCGGGAAAAAATCGTCCTGAAGGCGTTCGACAAGTACCACGGCGGCCGCCCGCAGGTCGACGAGGTGCACTGGTTCGACGTGCCCGAGGACGCCACCAAGCTGATCGGTCTCGAGAAGGGCACGTTCGACCTGCTGTACCCCGAGGCCGTCACCGCGGACTTCGCCGGCCAGGTCCAGAAGATGGGCGCCGTCATCGACCGCCGTGGCCCGGGCGGCCAGGAGCGCTTCTACGTCGACATGACCCACAAGCCATTCGACGACATCCGCGTGCGCCGCGCGTTCATGCACGCGATCGACCGCAAGGCCATCAAGGAGACGATGTATCCGGGCGGCCTCGCGCGACTGGCGACCAGCTGCTTGCCGCCCGGCTACTTCGGCCACATCCCGATGACGTTCCCCGAGTACGATCCGGAGAAAGCGAGGAAGCTCCTCGCCGAGGCCGGCCACCCGAACGGGTTCACGATCAAGAACTACTTCATCAGCAAGTCGTTCTTCTATCCCAAGGTGCTCACGCTCGCCCAGGAGCAGCTCAAGAAGGTCGGCATCAACGTGGAGCTTCAAGTCGTGGAGCACGCGACCTATCACGAGAACATCCGGAAGAACCTCAACCCGTTCGTGCTCTATGGCGGCACCCGGATCACCGACGCCGACCCGTGGTTTTCGCTCTTCTTCGACGGCAAGGAAATCCCCGACCCGGCCACGGGTAACAAGGGCACGAACTTCGCGCATTACAAGGGGATGGACGACCTGCTCGCGGCGGGCCGGGTCGAGCGCGACGTCAAGAAGCGTGCGGGCATCTACGCCGAGGCGCAGAAGCGCCTGGAGCGGGACCTCGTGTGTCTGCCGATCAGCGACGTGCCGGGGCAGTGGGCGCGCAACCCGAAGCGGGTGAGCACGCCGTTCGATCCCGAGTACGGCGAGTTCTCGCTCCACTACAGCTACAACTATCCGGAGATGCTAAAGATCCTGAATTAGAAGCATGATCCAGTACGCGCTGCGCCGGCTCCTCGCCGCGGTCCCGATGCTGCTCGGGGCGATGAGCATCGTCTTCTTCGCGATGCGGATCCTGCCCGGTGACCCGTGTGTCGCGATGATGGGCGACCAGGCCACGACGTCGGCGCTCGCGGACTGCACGCGGAACCTCGGCCTCCAGCGCCCGATCGCCGTGCAGTACCTGGACTACGTCTGGCGGTCGGCGCAGTTCGACTTCGGCAAGTCGTTTCGCCAGGGCTATCCGGTCAGCGAGTACATCGGGCGCATGTTCCCTCACACGCTCGTGCTGGTGCTGGCGAGCGCGGTCGTAGCGGCGCTGGTCGGGATCCCCACCGGGATCGTCTCGGCGCTCAAGCGCCGCAACCCGCTCGTCGACTATCCGCTGCGCATCCTCGCCCTGCTGGGACTCTCGATGCCGGTGTTCTGGCTCGGCATCCTGCTGCTCATCGCTTTCTCGCTCCATCTGAACCTCTTCCCGCTGATCGGCGGCGGCGACCTGGACGGCGTGCTCTCGATGATCCGGTCCGGCGAGTTCCTGACCCAGCCGAAGGACTTCGTGGCGGGGATCCTGGACGTATTGCACCACCTGACGCTGCCGGCGATCGCGCTCGGCTTCACGCTGGCGGCCACGGTGAGCCGGCTCTCACGCTCGGCCATGCTCGAGGTCATCAGCCAGGACTTCATCCGGACCGCCCGCGCCAAGGGGCAGAGCGAGCGCGCTGTCGTGTACAAGCACGCGCTCCGCAACATGATGGTCCCCCTGCTCACGATCATCGGCCTCTTCGTCGCGATCGCGCTGACCGGCACCTGCGATCAGCGCGCGCGACTATCCGCTCGCGCAGGGGGCGATCACCGTCTTCACCATGATCATCATCGCGGTCAATCTCGTCGTCGACCTGCTCTACGCCGTGGTCGATCCGCGCATCAGCTACCGGTAGCCCGCCTGCCATGGCGATCATGCGCGACGTCACCGCGGCCGACCTCCCCGCGATCGATGTGCGCGCCGAGACCCGCCCGCCGTCGAGGGGGCGCTGGCTGCGACGGTACGGACCGATCACGATCGGCGCCGTCATGATCGTCGCGATGACCGTCCTCGCCGCGGCGGCGCCGCTCATCGCGCCGCTCAGTCCCTCGGCGCAGTTCAGCGACGCCGTGCTGAAGGGCCCGGGCGCCGTCGAGCGGCATCGCCTCGGCACAGACGAGTTCGGGCGCGACGTGCTGAGTCGCATCATCTGGGGCGCCCGCGTGTCGCTCGAGGTCGGTCTCGCCGCGGTCGTGTTCGGCTTTGGCATCGGGGTGCCGCTCGGCATTCTCGCCGGTGTGCAGGCCGGAGGGACGGAAACCGTCATCATGCGCTGCTCGGACATGCTGATGGCGTTCCCGACCTTGCTGCTGGCGCTCATCATCGTGGCCGCGCTCGGCGGCTCGCTCACGAACGAGATCCTCGCGATCGGCGTGGCGCTGACACCCAACTTCGTGCGGTTGGCGCGCGGCCTGGCGCTGACGATCCGCGAGCAGGACTACATCCTGGCGGCGCGCGCGCTCGGCAGCGGGCAACTCCGCGTCATGGTCCGACACGTGTTTCCGAACGCGCTCTATGCGCTGATCGTCGTCGCGACGCTCTACATCGCGACGGCGATCCGGACCGAGGCCGGCCTGGCGTTCCTGGGACTCGGCGTACCGCCACCGACGCCGACGTGGGGCAACATCCTGAGCGAGGGCCGCCAGTACATCAAGTGCTGCCCGTGGATCACGACGTTCTCCGGCCTCGCGATCATGCTGGCCGTGCTCGCCTTCAACCTGGTCGGCGACGCGCTCCGCGACCTCCTGGATCCCCGCCTGCGCGGCGAGTGAATGCTGATGAACCGAACACGGAGGAGGGAGTCCTCATGACCCGACGCGCTTCCGTCGTCCTCGTTCTGGGCGCCCTGCTCGTCGTGCTGTCCACGTCCGGTGTCTTCGCGCAGCCGCCGAAGCGTGGCGGCGTCATTCGCCTCGCCGATCGGGAAGCGCCCGATCTCGACCCGCATC
>QHRT01000114.1 GCA_003220195.1 Candidatus Rokuibacteriota bacterium
CGTGGATCGTCGAGAAGTTCCGCATGTGGAGCGACTGCGACGGCGACGTCGAAACACGCTTCTCGAAGGACGAGCTCCTGACGAACGTCATGATCTACTGGATCACCGGCGCGATCGGCTCGTCCTTCTGGCCGTACTACGCCCGGCTCCACAATCCGTGGCCGATTCCCACCGGCGCGCGCATCGAAGTGCCGACCGCCTACGCCGCGTTTCCGCGCGAGATCGTCCGCCCGCCGCGCTCGATCGCCGAAACGACCTACGCGATCCACCGCTGGACCGAGATGCCGGCCGGCGGGCACTTCGCGGCGCTGGAGGAGCCGGAGAAGCTGGCGGAGGACATCAGAGCGTTCTTCCGGCCGCTGCGCTGACGGCGGCGGTTCACGCCGCGGGCGTGGGCGGCGGCTCCACGGCGATTCGCCGACGGCGCGCGCGCCGCCACAGCGCGATGACGACCACGAACGCGAGGCTCAGTCCGCCGCCCGCGATGAACGCCCCCTTCGGGCCGGCGCCCCCCGCAATCGATCCGATCAGGAACGAGCCGATCGGCGTGGTGCCGACGAAGACCAGCGTGTAGAGGCTCATCATCCGCCCGCGCAGCCGGTCGGGCACACCGAGCTGGAGCGTCGTGTTGCAGCTGGTCATGAAGACGATGCCCGACAACCCCATCACGAACAGGAGCGTGCCGGCCATCCAGAACTGACGCGCGAGGCCGAGCCCGAGCGTGGCGACGGAGACGACCGTCGCGGCCGCCAGGATGAACGTGAACGGGGGACGCGACGTCGCGAGGACCGTGAGCGCCACCGCGCCGACGAGGGCGCCGGTGCCGAGCATCGCCATGAGCACGCCGAACCCGTGCGCATCCTGGTGCAGCACGTCCTTCGCCAGCAACGGCACCACGACGTTGTAGTTGAAGATGCAGAGGCTCGTCGTGAAGAGCAGCGCGAGCACCATCACGATGCGCGGCGTCTGCACGGCGTAGCGGAGTCCTTCCGCGACCTGGTCGAGCAGTGACGCCCGTACCGGGCCCTGCGACAACCCCTCCGAGCGAATCCACCAGAGCGCGGCGATCACGGCCACGAAGCTCCCCGCATTGAGCGCGAACGCCGTCGCGACGCCGTAGCGCCCGATCAGGAATCCCGCCGCCGCCGGCCCCACCACGCGCGCCGCGTTGAAGGCGGCGGAGTTCAACGCGATCGCGTTCAGCAGATCCTCCTTGCCGACCATCTCGACGATGAACGACTGGCGCGCCGGCATGTCGAGCGTGTTCACGATGCCCGCGCAGGCCGCGAGCACCGCGACGTGCCAGTAGCGCACGTGGCCGCTCGACACGAGGATCGACAGCGTCGCCGCCTGGAGCAACAGCGTGGCTTGCGTACAGGTCAGGAGCCGTCGCTTCGGAAGCCGATCGGCCAGGACGCCCGTGAAGAACGACAGCACCAGGAACGGACCGAACTGAAGGGCGGTCAGGAGCCCGAGCCGGAACGGGGAGTTGGTCAGCTCGAGCACCAGCCAGGACTGCCCGAGCGATTGCATCCACGTCCCGGAGAGCGAGACGAGCTGGCCGCACCAGAAGAGCCGGAAATCGCGATGCCGCAGCGCGCGGAGCGGACGCGGCAGCCTCATCGCTGGCTAGCATACGGCTGGCCCGGCCACGGAAGCGGCTGTCGCGAGCCTGCGCGGCACCTCGCTTGCACACCCTGGTGCTCGGAAGGGAGGCGAGCAGTATGGCCGTACCACAACCACGCCGTACCGAACGTGAGGAACGACGAGAGGTCGCGCGCATCGAGCGCCGTGAAGGACCGGCGTACCAGGCGTATCAGGTGCTGCTGTTCGGGTTCACGATCGCGCCCAACACTTCCTGGTCGACCGGGATCATCGCGAACCACCTCTTGATCCCGGGGCACTACGACATCGCGCTGCGTGACTTCGGGCTCGCGCTCGGCGCGCTCGCGCTGGCGCGGCTGGGCCGCCCGTTCGAAGGCCGGGAAAGCTAGACCGAGCCTCGTCGTTGATACAATGAGGAGGATCGAGGTGCGACCATGCCCAGAACGCCGCTCGAGCCGCGGTTCCAGGTCGATTACCTCTCCATCCTCGACGCCGACGGGAATCTCGACGAGAGCCTCGAGCCCGACATTCCGCCCGACGACCTGAGGCGCATGTATCGCGGCATGCTGCTCGGCCGGCGCCTNNNGCGCCTCCAGCGACAAGGCCGCATCGGGACGTTCGCGCCGATCAAGGGCCAGGAAGCGTCGCAGATCGGCAGCGTCGTCACGCTCACGAAGAACGACTGGATGGTGCCGTCGTTCCGGGAGACGGCGGCCATGCTGTGGCGCGGCTGGCCCATCGAGAGCTTGCTCTCGTTCTTCGCGGGCTATCTCGAGGGCGGACAACCCGGGCCGGACCAGCACGATCTCCCCATCACCATCCCGGTCGCGACCCAGTTGCCGCACGCGGTCGGCCTCGCGTACGCCGCACAGTATCGCGACGACGACGTCGTGGTCCTCGGCTACTTCGGCGACGGCGCGACGTCCGAGGGCGATTTTCACGAGGCGCTCAACTTCGCCGGCGTCTGGCACGTCCCGGTCGTCTTTCTCTGCCAGAACAACCAGTGGGCGATCTCGGTCCCGCTGAAGAAGCAGACGCACTCGCGCACGATCGCGCAGAAGGCGCTCGCGTACGGCTTCCCGGGTATCCAGGTCGACGGCAACGACGTGCTGGCGGTCTACGCGGCGACACGCGAGGCGGTCGACCGCGCGCGCGCCGGCGACGGACCGACGCTGCTCGAGTGCGTGACGTACCGGCTCGCGATGCACACGACCGCCGATGACCCGACGAAGTACCGCTCCGAGGAAGAAGTGCGCGAGTGGGAGCGCAAGGATCCCATGACGCGCTTCGGCGCATATCTCAAGCAGAAGAACATCCTCGTCGAAGGACTCGAGCGGGAGGTCGACGAGGAGATCGCCGCGGCGATCCGCCGCTTCGAAGCGATGCCGCCGCCCGACCCGCTGCGGATGTTCGAGCACGTGTACGCGGAGCGCTCCGCAGGCCTCGCCGAGCAGCGTGAGGAGCTGGCGCGCCGTCTCGAGAACCGCGGCGGCGCCTCGACCCTGGAGGAGCGGCCGACGTCGCCGCCCATGCGCGGCCAGCGGAGCGAGCGATGGCAAAGCTGAACCTGGTCAAGGCGCTCAACCTCGCGCTGCTGCAGGAAATGGAGCGCGACGAGGACGTCGTCATCATCGGCGAGGACGTCGGCGTCGACGGCGGCGTCTTCCGCGTCACCGACGATCTCCATCGGAAGTTCGGCGGCAAGCGCGTGATCGATAGCCCGCTCGCCGAGGCGGCGATCATCGGCACGTCGGTCGGCATGGCGCTCTACGGCTTGAAGCCGATCTGCGAGATCCAGTTCTCCGGCTTCGCGTTCCAGTGCTTCCACCAGATCGAGAACCACGCCGCGCGGTATCGTCTGCGCTCGCAGGGCCGCTTCCACGTGCCGATGGTGATCCGCATGCCGTACGGCGGCGGCGTGCGCGCGCTGGAGCACCACACCGAGTCCGAAGAGCAGTTCTACGCCGCGATCCCGGGGCTCAAGATGGTCATTCCGTCGGGGCCGCGCAACGGGCGCGCGCTGCTCGTGTCCGCCATCCGCGACCCCGATCCCGTCGTGTTCTTCGAATCGAAAGCGCTCTACCACGCGGCGAAGGAAGACGTGCCGGACGAGATCGAAGCGATGCCGATCGGGCAGGCACAGATCGCGCGCGACGGACGCGACCTGACGATCGTGGCGTACGGCGCGATGGTTCGGGTCGCGAAGGAAGCGGCGGAGACGCTGTCCGCCGAGGACGGCGTCGAGGCCGAGATCGTCGATCTGCTCACGGTCTCGCCGCTCGATCGCGAGACCCTCGCGAAGTCGGTGGAACGGACCGGCCGCGCCGTGATCGTGCACGAGGCGGCGCGGAGCTTCGGCCCGGGGGCGGAGATCGCCGCGTCGATCATGGAGCGCGCGTTCCTGTCGCTCGAAGCGCCGATCGCGCGCGTCACCGGCTACGACGTGCCGTTCGTCGGGTTCGCGCGCGAGCGGGCGCACGTGCCGGACGTCGGGCGGGTCATCGCCGCCGCGCGCGCGACGCTGGCCTATTGAGATGCCGCGTCCGTTCGTCCTCCCCGATCTCGGCGAGGGTCTGAGCGAAGCCGAGATCACCAGGGTTCTCGTCAGCGAAGGCCAGGTCGTCGAGGAAGACGCGCCGCTCCTGGAGGTCGAGACCGACAAGGCGCAGGTCGAGATCCCGTCGCCGATGAGCGGCCGCGTCGAGAAGGTTCACGTCGAGCCGGGGCAGACCGTGAAGGTCGGCGACGTGCTGGTGACCTTCGGCGACGCCGGACAGGACGGCGCAGCCGCACATGCGCCGGCGGCGACCAGCGCGGCGCGCGGTGCCCGGGTGGCCGAGCCGGGTGATGTCGGGGTGATCGGTCGCGCTGCCGCGCCGAGCGACACGTCCGGCGTCACGGCGCCCGCGGGCCGATCGTCTTCCGGACCGGTCCCGGCGACTCCCTCGACACGACGGCTCGCGCGCGAACTCGGGGTCGATCTCCGGCTCGTGCGCGGAACGGGTCGCGGCGGTCGCGTCACCGACGAGGACGTGAAAGCGGCCGCTGCCGGAACGGCGGCGACGGCGCGATCGGCCGCGGCGCGTACCGAGCCGGTCACGCCGTCGACGCCAGCTCGCGCGCCTTTGACTGGGGCTCGCGTGGACGAGCGCTCACGCGAGGAGCGCGCCGCGAAACCGCTCGCGCCTGTCGGCGTCGAGCCACCGGCGCTCCCGAAGTTCGAGCAGTGGGGACCGATCGAGCGCCAGCCGCTCTCTCATCTGCGTCGCACCATCGCCGAGCGCATGGCGCTCTCCGCGATGCTCGTTCCGCACGTGACGCACTTCGATCGCGCCGACATCACCGAGCTCGAGGCGATCGTCCGGACGAACGAGGCGCGCGCGCGCGAGCGCGGCGTCTATCTCACGCTCACGAGCTTCATCCTCAAGGCGTCGGCGCTCGCGCTCCGCGCTCATCCCGAGTTCAACGCGAGCCTCGACGCGGCGGCCGGCGAGATGATCCTGAAACGCTACTACCACCTGGGCGTCGCGGTCGCCACCGACCGCGGGCTCATCGTCCCGGTGATCCGCGACGTGGATCGGAAGCCGATCATGGAGCTGGCGCGCGAGCTCGCCGCGCTGGCGACGCGCGTCCGCGAGGGCAAGGCCACGCTCGACGACCTCCGCGGCGGCACGTTCACGGTGACGAACATCGGCGCGCTCGGCGGGACCGGCGCGATCCCGATCATCAACTATCCCGAGGTCGCGATTCTCGGCGTCGCACGCGGGCGGCAGGAACCGGTGGTGCGCGACGGCCAGATCGTGCCGCGGCGGCTCCTGCCGCTCTCGCTCACGTTCGATCACCGCATCGCGGACGGCGCGGACGGCGCGCGGTTCGCGTCGGACATCGTCCGCTTCCTCGAGCATCCGGACCAGCTGCTGCTGGAGCTGTAGGTCGCATGAACTCTTCGCGCGAGGCGGCGGGGTGGCACGGGGGCGGGGGCGTGACGGGTCGTGTCGCCGGCATGGCGTCGGACGGCCAGCCTCCATCACCCACTCGCCTCGGTTCGTGGAAACAATCGACCGCTTCGCGCTCGATTGTTTCCACGAACCCTCAAACTGCCGCTCTTCGAGCGGCAGAGAGGACGAGGGCGTCCCATTCCGGCTCGCCGTCCGATGCCATGCCGGCGCCACCCGTCACGGCCCCGCCTCGGTACCACCCGCCGATATTGCGCGAGTCTTCGTCAGGAGCTGATGTCAAGAAGACGACTCCCACATCCAGGAGAACGACGGCGACATGGTGATGGGGGATCTGGTCCAGGAAGTCGACGTCGTCGTGCTCGGCGGCGGGCCCGGCGGCTACTCCGCGGCGTTTCGCTGCGCCGAGCTCGGTCTCGAGACGATCGTCGTCGACGCCGACAAGAAGCTCGGCGGCGCGTGTCTGTTCGAGGGCTGTATCCCGTCGAAGGCGCTGCTCCACGTCGCGGGCCTGCTCTCGGAAGCCGAGCGCGCGCGCGAGTTCGGCGTGGACTTCGGCGCGCCTCGCGTCGATCTGGATCCGCTGCGCAAGTGGAAGACGGAGCGCGTGGTCGGCCGTCTCGCGCGGGGGCTCGCGTCGGTCGCGAAGGCCAAGGGCGTCGAGGTCGTCGGCGGCCGTGGCGTGTTCGAGGATTCGCGCGCGCTCCGCGTCGAGGGCGACGAGCCGCAGAAGATCGTGTTCAAGCACGCGATCGTCGCCACCGGTTCTGCGCCGGCGCCGTTGCCGGGCCTCGACGTCGCGAGCGAGCGGGTCATGGACTCCACCGCGGCGCTCGACCTTCCGGACATCCCCGCAGAGCTGCTCGTGATCGGCGGAGGCTACATCGGATTGGAGCTGGGCCAGGTGTACGCGGCGCTCGGGAGTCGCGTGACCCTGGTCGAGATGACGGACGGGCTCCTGCCCGGCGTCGACCGCGAGCTCGTCCAGCCGCTCGCGCGCCGCTGCGAGAAGCTCTTCGCGGCGATCCACCTTCGCACGAAAGTCACCGACGTTCGCGAAGCCGGCGACGCCATCGAGGCGACGCTCGGCGATCACGGTCGCGCGCGATTCGATCGCGTGCTCGTCGCCGTCGGTCGGCGCGCGCAGACGGACGCGATCGGGCTCGACCGTACGAAGGCCGCGCGTGACGCGCGCGGCTTCGTCGCCATCGACGATCGCTGCCGCACCGCGGACCCGCGCGTCTATGCGGTCGGCGACGCGACCGGCGAGCCGATGCTCGCCCATCGGGCGATGCGCCAGGGGAAAGTCGCGGCCGAGGTCATCGCCGGGCGTCCGTCGGCGTTCGACAACGCCGCGGTGCCGGCCGTCGTCTTCACCGATCCCGAGATCGCGTGGTGCGGGCTCAGCGAGTCAGAGGCCGCGCGGGAGAAACGTCCGGTGAAGGTGGCGAAGTTCCAGTGGGCAGCGTCGGGCCGCGCGGCGACGCTCGGGCGCACGGACGGTCTCACGAAGCTGATCCTCGATCCCGATTCCGGTCGCGTGCTCGGAGCCGGCATCGTCGGCGCCGGCGCCGGCGAGCTCATCGCCGAAGCGGCGCTCGCGATCGAGAGCGCGATGACGGCCGAGGATCTCGCGCTAACGATCCACACCCATCCGACGCTCTCGGAAACCTGGATGGAGGCGGCCGAGTCGCTCTTGCGCTGACGCCTTCTACTCGAGCGAACGCCCGTACCGTTCGAGATGCGCGATCTGCCGGAACGGCTTGCGATTCTTTTTTCCTCGCCCCACGGCGCGAGTCGGATAACCGAACGACAGGATCGCGAGGACGTCGAGCTCGGCCGGGATCCCGAGCAAGGACTTCGCCCGGTCGATCCCGCCGAAACCGACCCAGTTGGAGCCGACGCCCTCGGCCCACGCGGTCAGCATCATCGACTGGATGGCGCGGCTCGCGTCGGACACGGCGAAGCGAGTCTTCTCGATGGCGACGACGATCGCGAGCGGCGCTTGGGCGACGTACGGCCCGCTCGACGCGAGCGCGCCGAGCTTGCGCAGGGTTTCTCCATCGCGCACCACGACGAAGTGCCAGGGCTGCCCGTTCATCGCGCTGCCGGTCAGCCGTCCCGCCTCGACGATGCGCCGGGCGAGATCGTCCGGCACCGGCGTGTCGCGATAGCTCCGCACCGCCAGGAGCGTCCGGATCGTGTCGAAGACACCGCGTGACTCGTTCGCCATCGTCTCCCCCCAGAGTCAGTTGCTACGACGCGCGGCGTGTCGCCAGGATCCGGTGCGCGGCGTCGACGCCCGACAGCCATGCGCCGTGGATCGCGCCGTACGCCGTCGGCGGACACGCTTCTCCGGCGAAGAAGACGCGGTCCGCGACGGGCGTTGCCAGCATCGTGCGACAGCGCGCGAATCCCGGGCGCGCGGCCGAGTATGACCCGCGCGCCCACGGATCGGAGACCCACGCCGTCGCCGACGTGCGTCGGATCTTCCGCGCGAGATCGCCGCCGAAGATCCCCACCAGCTCGTCGCGAGCGGCCGCCTCCAGCGCCCCGGCCCTCTCCAGCTCGCGCGCGTACGCGCCGCCGAAAAAGCACAGCACCAGCGGATGACCGGCCGGACGGACGGTGACGCTCGCCGTCCGCGTCGTCGTGTCACTGGCGACCATGTGGACGGTTTCGTCGAACGGCAGCGCGCCAGCCTCGAGCTCGACGAACACTTTGTTCGCCACACCGAGCGTCAATCCGTTGACCGCTTCCTCGTACTGGGGCGGCAATACCGGCACGAACCGCGGCTGGCCCCGGGCGAGCAGCGTCGTCGGAACCGTCACCACGACTGCGCCGCATTCGAGCGCGCCCTCTCGCGTGGAGACTCTCACCTCGGGACCGCTCCAGTCGATCGTGAGCACGGGACAGTCGAGCACAACGTCGAGGCCGCGCGCGACGGTCGCGACCACGGCGCCGAGACCGGCCGGCACGGCCCAGTTGATCTCCGTGTCGTCGTACGTCGCGAAGTCGACCGTCGACAGCTCGCCGGTGTCCACGCCCATTGCCCAGCTCATGATGGCGTCGAAGAGCGTGCGGAATTCCAGATCCGCCGGCAACACCTTCGAGGCCGGCACGTCGATCCCGGCGCGCCCGGCCGTCTCGATGGCCTGCACCGCGCGATCCCAGTCGGCGTCCCAGCGGTCGCGCCGTTCCGGCGTGAGCGGCTCGCGTCCGATGTACCGCTGCCAGTCGGGCGAGCGCTCGACGACCGTGAACCCGTGCTCCTGCGCATACCCGGTCCAGGGATTGCGGTCGGCGCAGTGAAGCCACGCGCATCCCCGATCGATCGGCACGCCGAACGTCTCGACGTCGGTCCACGCGCGTCCGCCGACTCGCCCTCGCGCTTCCAGCACGCGCACCGTGCGACCGGCGCGGATCAGCTCACGGGCCGCGGCGAGACCGGCCGCGCCTGCGCCCACGACGCACACGTCTGTCGTCGCCATCTCGTCCTTCATAGCATCCGGGGACGGCTGCCGGTGGCGTTTCCTCGACGCTTCGCGAATAATCCAGGCCCGGAGGACTGAACCTTGACGGATCCCCTGTCCGGATTTCGACTCGACGGCGAGGTGGCCGTCGTCACGGGCGGCGCGAGCGGTCTCGGCCGGGTCGTGGCCGACGCGTTCGCCGCGGTCGGCGCGCGCGTCGTGAACTTCGATCTTGCCGCGTCCGGCGACGACGCGTACGCGGTGGACGTCGCCGACGAAGCCGGGGTCAAGGCCGCGTTCGAGAAGGTGATGGCGCGGCACGGACGGGTGGACGTGCTCTTCAACAATGCCGGGATCGCGATCCGCAAGCCGACGGCGGAGCTTTCCCTCGCGGAGTGGAACACGGTCGTCGCCGTCAACATGACCGGAGTCTTCCTCTGCGCGCGCGAAGCCGCGCGACACATGCTGGCGTCCGGCCGCGGCGGCCGCATCGTGAACACCGCGTCGATCATGGGCTTCTCGGGTGGAGGGCTCTACCCGAACATCTCCTACCAGGCCACGAAGGGCGCCGTCGTCAACATGACGCGCGCGCTCGCCATCGAATGGGCCCGCCAGGGCATTCGCGTCAACGCGATCGCGCCGACGTGGATCCGCACGCCGCTCACTCGTGGCATCACCGAGAGCCCGGAGCTGGTCCGGCGCATCGAGCAGATGACGCCGATGGGCCGCATCGGCGAGCCGGACGACATCGTCGGCGCCGTGCTCTTCCTCGCGTCACGAGCCTCGGCGCTGGTCACGGGCCACATCCTGGCGATCGACGGCGGCTTCCTGGCGCAGTGACGCGCAATGTAATCCATTCGCGCGCGAGTGATCGCGGTTGACATTGCTGTCGGCAGCCAGCAGTATGTCCGGGCCCGGGCACCCTCTAACCGCCCGCTGATTGATTTTTTCTCTCGGAGGACGATCGATGCGCCCAAGTCACGTGGTTGTACGTCTGGCGATCGCCGTGGGTTACGTCCTGACGCTGTCCGGCGCAGCGCCCGCCTGGGGCCTCGGCCTCACCGGAGTCTGGTTCGGTGAGCAGCAATGCGATCGCTTCGACGGCAAGAAATTCTCGACGCCGTTCAAGAACGACATCATGGCGATCACCCAGGTCGGCGCCGACGCGCGCATGGCCGCGCTCTGCACTCCGGTGGACGACAGCCTCGCCTGCGGCCTCTTCTATCAGGGCACGGTGATCGATAGTTCCAAGGATGGGGATCGCAAGGGCGAGGCCGGCTTCAGCGAGTGCGAGACCGCCCCGGGAAGCTCGTACCAGGAAACGCTGCGCGCGCACAAGCTCGAGGCGAAGCCGAAGGGCGACGGCCAGTTCGAAGGCACGTCGATCTTCCTCCAGTTCCGCGACCAGGGACCCGACGTCGGCACCTGCGAGTGGCACTACAAGCGCGTCAGCACTCAAGATCTCGGTGTCCCGACATGTGCGGAGCTGACGCCGACCGGTCCGACCGCGCCGGCGAGCACACGGACACCTCATCGTCCGTA
>QHRT01000115.1:0-26006 GCA_003220195.1 Candidatus Rokuibacteriota bacterium
CCGACGAAGCCTCCTGCAGGGAGATAGAGGAAACGCTCGGCCATGATGCTGCCGATGGGAACGATCAGGTTCGACGTCGGCAGCACGGTGACCAGGGCAAACGCGACGAAGAAGAACAGCGGCGCGTTTCGGCGACGGAGGCGAACGGCGATCACGCTGGCGCCGATCACCAGCGCCAGAGGCACCACGACCTCCAGGTCTTCCAGAGGCGACCGCCGCCACGACACCAAGGGGGAACTGGTCGTAGGAGTAGTCACACGAGAGGGTCCATGGCCAGGCGAGACGATGCAGAGATCTGCCGAGCACCTTGAGGGCCGTGAGCCGCGCCGTCCAGAAGTCGGCGCCCGCCAGTGGATTGTCGACGAAGGGAACCCTGGGCTGCTCGATCGTGCCCAGCGCCAGATACCGCACGACGAGCCACGCGAGAATGGATACCGCCAGCAGGCCGTACTCGGGAGACGGCCATCGAGACCCGCGCAGCCGCGGGGATTGCGGCGGGGCCGGGGTGAGATCGAACACGAGCATGGCGGCAGGAAGCANNNNCGCCAGGGCCACGGCGAGCCGCATCCTGGTCGCACCGGTGCTCCGGGCCGCCTTGATGTAGATCAGCAATCCTCCCAGGACAGCGGAGGCGGCGAGCAGGTCCGGGCGTCCGGCGACGCTCGTGACGGCTTCGGTGCCGATCGGGTGAACGGCAAACAGGGACGCCGTGAAGAACGCGGGAGCCGCGCGTGCGAACAACCTCCGGGCTATCAGGGAGAAGAGGAGCGCGTTGACGTAGTGCACGAGGACATTGATCCCGTGATATCCCTGAGGACGCTCGCCGTCGGCGAGAACGGCGTAGTTGAACAGATAGGACAGCGTGGTGACGGGCCGGTACAGCCCGCTGTCCAGGATGGGCGCCCAGTAGTCCTCGGTCAGGATGCGGCCGACGTTCGCGGCGGTCGCTTCTCTGATCCGCAGATCGTGGAGAATCCGGGGCCTGGAGTCCTGCACCAGCGGCGCGTCGAAGGTATTCCCATACGCGGCCAGCGTGACGGCGCCGAGCAACACGAACGGAAGAGCAGGCCGGAGAGGGGTTGCCCAGGCTGGCCCCGTGCGTGGCAAGAGCTCCGGGCCGTGCGTCGTGTGGGGGCGCGCAATGGTATGGATCCGTTACGGTGAACGAGCCGCGGAGCGTGCTGAAGGTCGTATGAACATACGACGAATCATACGCGCCTCGCGCGGGTCGAGGCCCCCCTTGCCTGAGGCGCATTTCTTCGACAAGCTTCTGATCGTGCCCGTCTTCAATCTCCTCCGGCAGAGCTTTTACCAGGATTCCGTCACGTTGATGCGTCTCACCCGGGATCTGGAATCGCTGCCCGGCGTCGAGCGCGCGTCCGCGATGATGGGTACGCCGCACAATCGTGAGCTGCTGCGCGAGGCAGGCCTCCTGACGGCCGAGGGCGAGCGCGCCGCCGCGACGGACTTGATCATTGCGGTGATCGCCGACGAGCGTCAGAACGCCGAGCGCGCGCAGGCCGCGGCGGAGGCGGCGCTCACCACGCGACGTGAGACCGAGGCCTCGACGAGCGGCTGGCGTCCGCGCACGCTCGAGGGTGCGCTTCGGGCGCTGCCCGGCGCGAATCTCGCGCTGATCTCGGTGCCGGGCGAGTACGCGGGCGCGGAAGCTCACCGCGCGCTGGACGCCGGCCTCCACGTGATGCTCTTCAGCGACAACGTCCCCCTCGACACCGAGATCCAGCTGAAACGCTTCGCCGTCGAGCGCGATCTCTTCCTGATGGGACCGGACTGCGGCACCGCGATCGTCGACGGCGTTCCGCTCGGCTTCGCGAACGCCGTGCCGCGAGGTCGCATCGGCATCGCCGCCGCGTCGGGAACCGGGCTGCAGGAAGTGAGCGTGCTCGTCGCCCTCGCCGGTGAAGGCGTGTCCCAGGCGATCGGCCTCGGTGGGCGCGATCTCACGGACCAGGTCGGCGGTCTGATGGCGGAACGCGCGCTCGACGCGCTCGCGCGTGACAGCGACACGACCATCGTCTGCCTCATCGGCAAGCCCCCGGGCGCGCGCGTCGCGACGCGGCTCGAGGAGCGCGTCGCTGCGCTCGGCAAGCCCTGCGTCGTCCACTTCGCCGGTGAGCGAGCCTCGGGCGCGTTCGAGCACGCCGCGGCCACGCTGGAGCTCGCATGGTGGACGATGCGGTGAGATCGATGGCCGCCGGTCAGCGGTTCGTCCGCGGCGTGTACGCCGGCGGCACTCTCGCCTACGAGGCGATCACGTTGCTCTCCGCACGACTCGCCGGCGTCGCGGCCGAGCCGACCGGCGGCGGCACCGGCCATCGCGTGGTCGATCTCGGCGACGATCGGTTCACCGTCGGTCGTCCGCATCCCATGATCGACGGGACGCTGCGGCGAGAATGGATCGAGACGGAAGGGCGCGATCCCGAGACCGCCGTGCTCCTGCTGGACGTCGTCCTCGGCTACGGCGCGCATCCCGATCCGGCCGGCGAGCTCGTGCCCGCGATCGAGCGCGCGGTCTCCTCGGCGCGGGCCACCGGCCGTTCGCTCGCCGTCGTGGCAAGCGTGTGCGGGACCGATCGCGATCCACAGTCACGCGCAGCGCAGGTCGCGGCACTGCGCCGGAGCGGTGTCGCCGTGATGCCGTCGAATGCCCAGGCCGCCCGCCTCGCGGCGCTGATCGGCGAGCGGCGCGCGGGGCGATGATGTGAGCGAGCGACTCCATCGGTGACGCCCCCGACCTTCGAGAATTCCAAACGGCGTTCGCGCTCGTCTCCACTCGGCGGAGACGTCCGCGTGGTCAACGTCGGGCTCCCGCTCTTTGCGGAAACACTCGATCGGCTCGGCGTTCCCGTCACCCATCTCGACTGGCGGCCGCCCGCCGGTGGCGATCTCCGCGTCGTGAGACTCCTCGCCCGGCTCGAGGCCTGCCGCGAACGGATCGATCGCGCCAACGCCATCGCGTTCGACCGCCTGGTCAACGGCGAGCCGATCCTGGTCGATTGCGTCCCGGCGCACGAGGCGCTCGGCCTCGGCGATCGCGTCGTGCTCCACGCCGGACCGCCGCTCGAATGGGACCGCGCGTGCGAGCCGATGCGCGCCGCAGTGTTGTGCGCCGTGCGCTACGAGGGCTGGGCCACCCAGGATACGGAGGCCGCTCGCCTGGTCGATCGCGGCGACGTCCGGCTGGAGCCGTGTCATCGTGCGGGCGCCGTCGGCCCGATGACCGGAATCGTCACGCGCTCCATGCCCGTCTTCGTCGTCGAGAACCGACGCCACGGCAACCGAGCCTGCACGACGATCAACGAAGGGCTCGGCAAAGTGCTGCGGTTCGGCGCGACGGACGACACCGTCGTCGCGCGCCTCCGCTGGCTCGCGACGGAAGCCGGGCCGCTTCTCGGCGCGGCGCTCCGCCAGACCGGCGGCATCGACCTTCGCACGCTCATGGCGCAGGCCGTCCGGATGGGCGACGAGATGCACCAGCGAAACGTCGCCGCGTCCTCGCTGCTGGCGCGCGCGCTGATGAAGCCGCTCGCGGAGGTCGCGCGCGACGGAGCCGCTCACGCGCGGCTGGCGGCGTTCGTCGCCGGCAACGATCAGTTCTTCCTGAACATCGCGATGGCCGCGGGGAAAGCGCTGGCGGATCCGGCGACCGGCGTCCCCGGCTCGACGCTCGTGACGGTGATGGCCCGCAACGGCACGGACTTCGGCATTCGTGTCGCCGCTCTCGGGGATCGCTGGTTCACGGCGCCGGTGCTGACACCGGTCGGCCTCTACTTCGCGGGCTTCGGACCGGACGACGCCAACCCCGACATGGGCGACAGCGCAATCGTCGAGACGATCGGACTCGGCGGGGGCGCGATGGCGGCGTCGCCGGCGGTGGCCCGCTTCGTCGGCGCCGGCGGCGTCGAAGAAGCGCGCCGGGTGACCGTGGAGATCAGCGAGATCACGGTCGGCGAGCATCCGCACTTCCGCGTACCCGCGCTGGACGAGCGCGGCACGCCGGCCGGCATCGACGTGCGGCGGGTCGTCGAGACCGGGATCACCCCGCTGATCAACACCGGCATCGCGGGCCGGATCGCCGGGACGGGGCAGATCGGGGCCGGTGTCGTCCGGGCTCCACTCGCGTGCTTCACGGCGGCGCTCGAGCAGCTGGTCGCCGAGGCGGGATGAGCCGCCGCACCGGCACGCCGAGGGCGAGCCGTGCTCGTTTCACACGAGGCCCCGGCCGGTGTTTCAACGGGTGACGGGGGAGGTGTGATGGAAGACCCCTTCGACGCCCTGGTGGCCGCGCATCATCCGGAGATCCGGCGGTATCTCCTCCGGCTGACGGCCCGCGCCAGCGAGGCCGACGATCTCGCGCAGGAGACGTTTCTGCGCGCGTACCGCGCGTACCGGTCGCTGCCTTCCGGCGCGAACACTCGCGCCTGGCTGTTCGCGATCGCGACCAATCTCTTTCGCAATCACTTCCGATCCGAGCGCCGCCGGGCACGCATGCAGGCGGTGGTCCACGTCGCGGCGCCCGCGCGTCACGGGGAGAGCGCGGAGAACGAGATCGCCTTCCAGGAAACGCGGGCCGTGATCGACGGAGTGGTCGCCGGCCTGCCCGTCAAGCAACGCATGGCCTTCGTCCTTCGCAAGATCCACGACCTCGAATACGACGCGATCGGCCAGAGCCTGCACTGCTCGGCGGACAGCGCCCGGGCGCACGTGTTCCAGGCGCTGCGCAAGATTCGCCGGACGCTGGACCTGACTGCGACGCCGCGCACGGAGACAGTCCCATGACTTCTGCCCACGCCACCTGTCGCGCGATCGAACCCACGCTCGTCGCGGCCGCGACGGGCGACGCGGACCGCGAAGCGAGCCGCCGTGTCGACAAGCACATCGCCCGGTGCGCGGCATGCCGCGCGGATTTTGCGCGGTACCGCATGATCGAGCGCGCGGTCGGCGAGATTCGCGACGACGACTGGCAGGCTCACGACGACGACCGGGAGGCTCGCGCGCAGCTCGAGTCGCGACTCGCGGACCTCCGGCGGCGCGTGCTCGTTTACCGGATCTTCCCTTCTCCCCTCGGGAACATCCTCATCGCCCGCTCCGATCACGGTGTCGTACTCGTCGAGTACCTGGGACGCGGCGCGACACTCGAGGCCTCGCGGCTCGGACGTCGCCAGGACGTTGACATGGTGGAGCACGGCGCGGAGCGTTCCGCGGACGGAACGGAGCGTTCCGCGGACGGAACGGAGCGTTCCGCGGACGGCGCGGAGCGTTCCGCGGACGGAACGGAGATCGCCGCGCTCCATCGCGAGCTCCTCGACTATCTCGCCGGGCGACGCATGAGGCTCGGCTGGCCGCTCGACTTCCGGCTGGCGCGCGGCGACTTCGACCGACGTGTGCTGGAGGCGACGGCCGCGATCCCGTACGGCGCGGTGACGTCGTACGCGCGTGTCGCGTCCGCGATCGGTCAGCCGACCGCGTCGCGCGCGGTCGCTCAGGCGCTCAGATGGAATCCGATCCCGGTGGTCGTGCCATGCCACCGCGTGGTCGGCAGCTCCGGCGCGCTCGTCGGGTACGCGGGCGACAAGACCGATCTGAAGCAGCGACTGCTCGCAATCGAGGGCGTGCGCACGCGGCGCACGGCGCACGACTACGCCATCGCGCGCGACGCGATGTACGCGCGCCTGGAAGACGAGCGCGAGTACTGCGTCCCGAGCTGCCCGGGGCTCTCCTCGACATCGCTCGCCAGGCTCACGCTCTACGGGACGCGCGAGACCGCCGAGGCGAGCGGTCTCACGCCCTGCTCCACCTGCCGGCCGGATCTGCATCCGCTCGCGGTCTGATCGCCGGCCCCGCGCCGCCGCCGCGTCGTCGTTCCGTCTTTCACGTTCTTCTTCGTCCGGTGTCACACGGGATGAGATCGCGCGAGCGCCGCTCGCCAAGGGTCGATGATTCCGCGGCACCGGGAAAGCTGCTCGTCTCACTGATCGTCGCGATCGTGCCGTTCGGTGCGGTGATCCTCTGCTTGAAGCTCGTGGAGCGCGCGCAGCGTTCGCGAGACGAGGCGCTCGCGCGACAGGTCGCGCTCACGGACGCCATCCACGAGCGTCTCGGCGCAGTCGTCGCGCCCGTCGTCCGCAAGCGTCCGTGGGGGCCGTGGCAAGTCGACATCGCGGTGCCGCTCAAGAATCCCGAGACGGTGAGAGCGGTGGTTGCGGTCACCCAGGAAATGTGGGACGCGCACAGAGCGGACGACGCCGCGAGTCTCCGGCTCGTGCTGACCCCGCAGGAGCGGGCCGCATGACGACCGAATTCGGACTCGAGTGCCTGGTCTCCGAGCGGCTCCGAGAGCTCCGCGAGGCGGCGCAGCGTTCCGCGCTGGCGAAACGGGTGACGCGACCACGTGTCAGCGCGCGCGCCGGTCGGCCGCTGGCTGATCCGGCTCGGGACGCTGGCTGTCGGAGCGGCAGCGACAGCATGACCGCCGCGGGACGGTTCCGCGCAAGCGTCGCCGGGATCAGAGCGAGTCGGACGCGAAGCCGCGACGCAGCGTGTTCTCGGTGATGACGCGGCCTTCGACGAACTGGAGCAGGTAGTCCGGGCCACCGGCCTGATACCCGACGCCCGAGAGCTGGCGACCCCCGAACGGCTGACGGCCCACGATCGCGCCGGTGATCGGCCGGTTGATGTAGAGATCGCCGACGCGGAACACGCGGCGCGCCTGGCGCAGATGCGCCGGACTCCGGGAAAAGACGCCACCCGTGAGCGCGTAGTCGATGTTCGTCGCGATCTCGAGGGCCTCGTCGAACCGGTCCGCCCGCATCATCGAGAGCACCGGACCGAAGATTTCGTCCTGGCCGAGCGGGCAGGACGGCGGAACGTCGGCGAAGACGGCCGGCGCGACGTAGAAGCCGCGCGACGCCGCCAGCTCGACGGGCAGATCGCGGATCAGCGCCGGGCGCGCGATCCGTTTGCCGAGCGCGACGTACCCGGTGATCCGCTCGACGGCTGCGGGATCGATCACCGGTCCGACGATCGTGGCGGGATCGTCGGCCGCGCCGAGCGGCAGCGTGCGCGCGGCCTCGACGACACGCTCGATCACGCGTTCGTAGATCTTGCCGACGACGATGACCCGCGAGCAGGCCGAGCACTTCTGCCCGGCATACCCGAACGTCGACGCGAGGATGCCCTGCACCGCCTCGTCGAGGTCCGCGTCGTCGTCCACGACGATCGCGTTCTTGCCACCGAGCTCGGCGATCACGCGCTTCAGGTGTCGGGCGCCCTTCGCCTGCTGTGCCGCGGCCGCGAGAATTTTCGTGCCGACCTCGAGCGACCCCGTGAACGCGATCAACCGGACGGCGGGGTGCGTGACGAGACGCTCGCCCGCCACCTCGCCGACTCCCGGAACGTAGTTCACGACACCCGGAGGCACGCCGGCCGCCTCGAACACCTCCATCAGCTTGGCGGCGATGACCGGCGTCTGCTCCGCCGGCTTCATGAGCACCGTGTTCCCGGTCGCGAGCGCCGCGCTCGTCATGCCGGTCAGGATCGCGAGCGGAAAGTTCCACGGCGCGATGACCGCGACCACCCCGCGAGGCTCGCGCAGATAGTGATTGACCTCGCCCGGCAGATCGCCGAGCCGGCGACGCGCCAGCAGCGTGATCGCCGCGCGACGGTAGTACTCGATGAAATCGATCGCCTCGCTCACGTCGGCGTCGGCCTCGCGCCACGGCTTGCCGGCCTCGTACACGACGAAGGCGGCGAGCTCCGCACGCCGCTGTCGCAGGAGATCCGCCACGCGGCCGAGAAGGTCCGCACGCGCCTCCACACCGAGCTCGCTCCACGCGGGACACGCGCGCTCGGCGACGGCGACCGCGCGATCGACGTCCTGCGCCGAGGCGGACGCCGTCGTCCCGACGATCTCGTCGCCTCTGGACGGATTCACCGACACGAGCTGCCGGGCGGTCTCGATGCGCTCGCCACCGACGACCAGCGGGTACCCTTGCCCGAGCTGTCGCCGGACCGTCTCGAGCCCCTCACGAAATCGCTCGCGCTCGGGAGCCAGCGCGAAGTCGGTGTGAGGCTCGTCCGCGAACGGTGGCAACGATGACGCTCTCCCGCGCTCGCTCGTGGAACGCCCGGAGCGGATCGCCGCGTGCGCCGCGCGATCAGGGGCCTTTCCGGCGAGAGCCGGGTTCGCCAGCAACGTCTCGGGCGGCTCGTGCTCGGCGAACCCGCGACGAAGGAACGACTCGTTCGACGTGTTCTCCAGCAGGCGCCGCACCAGGTAGCCCATCCCGGGAATGAGCTCGCCGAACGGCATGTAGATGCGCACCCGCTCGCCGCGGGCGGTGAGGGCCTTGACGAGCGGCTGCGCCATTCCGTAGAGCGCCTGGAACTCGACCTGACCGCGGGGCAGACCGAGCGCGTCGCGCACGGCGAGCGCGTGAGCGATCGAGCGAATGTTGTGGCTGCCGACCGCGACGTCGATCGCGTCCGCCGACTCCATGAGGAGCCGCGTGAGCCGTTCGAACGCGGCGTCCGTTTCCGCCTTCGTCTCGTACACCGGCACCGGCCAGGGCTCGAGCCGCGCGCGAGCGGTCTCGTAGTCCCAGTACGCGCCCTTCACGAGTCGAACGGTCACCGGCGTCCCGCGCCGCCGCGCCCACTCGATCAGGCGCCGTGCGTCAGCCTCGGTGTCGCGGAGATACGCCTGCAGCACGATGCCGAGATGGCGGCTCGCACGAAACTCGGGTTCGTCGGCGAGCTCGGTAAAGATGGCGAGCGCCACGTCTTTCAGGCGACGCTCCTCCATGTCGACTTGGATGTGCGCGCCCAGGACGGCGGCCGCCCGGAGAATCGGCCGGAGGCGCTCGCGCGCGATCGCCGAGGAGCGGCCGGGATCGATCGGATCGAGGTACGGGTGAAGCGCCGAGAGCTTGACGGAAATGTTGATGCGCGGCAGCGGGCCCCACGGCGCCGCGTCGATCACCGCGCGCGGCGGCTCCGCCCAGCGCGGGCGCTCCCTGCCGAGTTGCTCGATCAGCGTGAGATAGCGGCGCTGATACGCGAACGCTTCCTCGTCGCTGAGACACGCTTCGCCGAGGACGTCGATCGTGAACGTCTGCTCCGCGTCGCGGGCCGCTCGCGCCGCCCGCACGGCGTCATCCGGCGTGTTGCCCGCGATGAACCGGCGCGCGAGGTGACGCACCGTACGGCGAAGCACGGCGGCGACGACTTTCTCGCCGAGCCAGCCGGAGCGCGTGAGACCGAGGCCGAGTCTGAGCAGTTGCGCGAACGGCACGGTCCGTCCGGCGAAGTATTCGCGGAAGTGCCGCGCGACCTCGGCGTCGTCACGGAGGGCGGGCAGCGCGTCGACGAATCGAAACAGCTGAAGACGGGCCTCGTCCATGCCGAGGGCCCAGGTGAAGAGCAGCGCAGTCCAGCGATCGGCCGTGAAGAACGCCTCGCGGTCGGCCGTCACGCGATCGAACAGCTCGCGGCCAATCTCCCGCGTTCGGGCCTCGACGGCGGACGAGGCGTCGGCGGCGGGCGGGAACGGAGGCTCCATCGCGCGTCCTCGATAAGAGCGTACCGCGTCCGCGCGACGCCTGCGATCTCACACCGTGCCCGAGGCGCGCCACGGCTGTGCCGGGGCGTGTCCGAGCGTTGGGGGTCCGGGGGCCATCGGGGCCCCCGGTAAGATCAGTTCAGTCGCCGACGAGTTCGACCGCCACCCGCGCCACCAGCAAGTTCGCCACGATCACGGGCACGCCGCCGAGCGCCTGCCGCAGCTCCGCGCGCGCCTCGCGCCGGAAGCCCATGCAATCGAGCAGCACCAGCCCCACGCCGGCCGGACGCAGGACGTTCGCGGCGGACGCGAGCGATTCCGATTCACGGTACGGCGACACGGCGACGACGACGGGATCGAAGCCGTAGCTTGTCCATCGTGCCGCCGTCTGGGAGACGTGGCGCGGGGACGGCGCGACGACGCCGAGCCGGCCGGTGACGCGAACGCCGCGCAGCACTCCGGCGAGCACCTTGTCCGGCTCGACCAGCGGCCGACTCGCCGTGAGGCCACGGAACGTTCCGGTGCACAGGACGAGCGTCATCGCGACGCCCGCCCGCTCCAGCTCGTCGATCTTGTGTTGCACGCGCGGCGTGACCGCGCGCTTTCCGACGAACACCGAGCTGCCGTCCGCGAGACGTGTCACGAGAACCTCGTCCCCTTCCGTCGGCGCCAGCGCGGCGATGTCAGCTGCCGGAAGCCCATCGAGCGCCCCGCGCTCGACGATCTCGACGGACGGGCCGAGCACGTCCGCCATCTCCGGGACCACGTCGATGCGCGGCGCCTGTCCGATCGTGACGATCCCGAGCCTGGTCTTCATCGTCGGAGCTCCTTCGCGTGAATCGTTCCTGCCGTCGCGACACCGGGCGGCGCCGTCGCCTCGTCCGGCATCTTCAGAAATCGTAACGCATTGTCATGTCAGGACGCGCGCCCTTGACAACGTACGGCGGACGGTGGCATTTCGTTCACGTGGGGATGAACGGCGATATCGCGCAGACGAGGCAGTCACGGCGGGCCGTACTGCCCCTGCGCGCGCGGCTCGGTCAGCGGCTCCGTGCGATTCGAGAGCAGCGCGGGTTCAGCCAGGAGATTCTGGGACAGCGCGCCGGCCTCTCCGGCAGGTTCATCGGAGAAGTCGAGCGAGGCCGGAAGTCGATCTCGGTCGACAGCCTGTATCGCGTGGCCGCGGCGCTCGGCACCCCGCTCGCGTACCTGACCGACGCCCGCGACTGGCCGGCCACCGAAGAAGCCGACAAGATCCTCGCGCTGATCGCGACCCTCGTTCGCCTCGAAGATCTTCAGAACGTGTACCAGATGCTGCGTGTCATCGTGAACGGTGGGACGTGACGTCCCCGACGACGCGCACGCGCGTGCGGAGCGAGTTCCCCGGCAAGTAAGAGATCGGCAGGTCCTCGACCTCCACGACGTTCAGCGTGGCGGGATCAGCGCCGGCACGCACGGCTCTGTCCTCCGCGAGCCGGCGCGCCTCGGCGATCGCCTCGTCCCTCGTCAGATCCTGGAAGATCTGATCGACCTCGCCGCTCACCTGGGCGATCGCGGCGCCGACCGCGTTCGCGACCGCGTGGTGTGGAACCAGCACGACGTCGGAAATGCCGTCGAGCGCCGGCGGAACGAGGAACGATCCCCCGCCCACCGCCACGAGCGGCATCTCGCTCGCATCCGGCTTCATGCGGTCGACGCTCTCGTCGATCATCGCGCGTATCCGCGCCAGCGCCTTCTTCACGAGCCCGGCCGGCAGCGAGGCGACTCTTCTCCGGTCTCCGAGGTCGACGAGCCCGGCCGCGACCGCAACGTCGGTGGCCGTCAGCTCGCCGCCGCCGAAGACGAGCGCGCGCTCGGTGAGCCCGTACCCGACGCTCACCGGGCCAACCGAGAGCGGCTCCTCCGTGACGAGCGAGCCTCCGCCGAGACCGAGCGACAGCAGATCCGGCATCCGGAACAGCGTCCGGACGCCGCCGACGTGGACGACGTTGTTCGCCTCGCGCGGAAAGCCGTGCCGGAGGCAGCCGACGTCGGTCGTCGTGCCGCCCACGTCGATCACGAGCGCGTCCGCGAGCTTCGAGAGAAAGGCGGCGCCGCGCATGCTGTTCGTGGGGCCGGACGCGAACGCGAACACCGGGAACGTCTCCGCGACCGACGCGATCGTCACGGTCCCGTCGTTCTGGGTCAGGTAGAGGGGCGCCGGGATCCCGCTTCCCCGGAGCGCGTCGGTGAACGCGCGGGTGGTCCGTCGAGCCAGATCGAGCAGGGCGGCGTTGAGCAGCGCGACGTTCTCCCGCTCGAGCAGCCCGATCCGGCCGAGCTCGTGCGACAGCGTGATCGCGACGTCGGGACATTCGTCGCGCACGACCTCTGCGGCGGCGATCTCGCACGCGGCATTGAGCGGCGAGAACACCGACGCGATCGCCACGGAGCGGATTCCGGACTCGCGAATCTGCCGGGCGGCGCGCCTCACGGCCGCGACGTCGAGCGGCACGATCGGGCGGCCGTCGTACTCGTGTCCTCCCTCCACCATGAAGATCGCCCCGCGCACGATCGCCGCGAGATCGTCGGGCCAGTCGACGAACGGCCGGAGCGACGCGCTGGCTGGAAGGCCGATGCGTATCGCCGCGACCGGCGTGAGGTCGCGGCGCTGGATGACCGCGTTCGTGAAATGCGTCGTGCCGATCATCACGGCGTCGATGGCTCCGGTCGCGACGCCTGACGTGTCGAGCACGTCACGGAGGGCGCGCATGATGCCGCCCATGACGTCAGCCGTCGTCGGAGTTTTCACCGCGTGCACGACCGTCGCGCCGTCCAGGACGACCGCGTCGGTATTGGTGCCGCCGACGTCGATGCCGATCCGCATCAGGAAAAGACCGACACGAAATCGAGGTCGTAACCGAACGCCCGCGGCCCGACGTGCGTCAGGCCTTTGGGCGTGGTCAGGATCGGCGGCGCCGGCAACGCCACCACCCGCACGCGCTGGCCGTAGCGCAGCGTCTCCGTCCCGATCGCCTCGCCGGAGATGCTGTCCAGGACGCAGATGAGATCCGGCGTCATCACGCAAGGCTCGCCGTCGAGCCATCCGACCGCGAACTCGTTCTGGAACGCGAGCGTGAACCGACGTCCCCGGTCCTGGTCGAGGCCGTCGAGGCGCGCGATACCGCGGAGGAACCCTTCAGTCGTCCGGCGCTCGACGTCCTGGACCTTGCCGCTGAACAGCAGCCGGCCGCCTTCCGTCTGAAGCACCGCCGCGACGGGATCCCGGTGCTGTCGGCGCGCCTCCTGCACGGCCTGGCCGAGGCGGATCGCCTTCGTGGTGGTCCCGAGGATCCCGCATTCTTTCACCTCGCGTCCCGTCCTCGGCGCCTTGCACGTCGCGGCGATCGAGCCCACTTCCACGCACACCTTGCGCGAGAGACGCTCCATCCATTTCCAGCTCGCCGCGCGCGTGACGATCACCTCGTTGTCCCGGACGTCGGCGAGCGTCAGAGGGAACATCGGCAGATCGTGGATCGCGAAGCTCGTCATCTGCGCCTCGGGAAACGCGCGGCCCATCGCATCGGCGTCCACGACCGGTTTTCCGAGCAGCGCGGCGGCCATGAACGGCTGGATCGCGTTGCCGCCGCCGATCTCGACCGACATGATGGCCCGGAACTCCCGTCCCAGGTGCTCTTCCATCATGCGCACGGCGCGGGCGATCGTCGCCGGATCGGTGAGCCGCTCTTGCCCGACGAGCGGCGCGCCCATGTTCGAAACCACCGCGACCAGGTCGTCGTCGTCGAGATCCCTCGCATCCATCAGCGACACGACCGTGCCATCACGGTAGAGCGTGCGCATGTTGAGCAGCGCGTAGTACGGGCTTCCGCCACCGCCGGTGCCGAGGATCCAGGCGCCGATCGCGAGCGCTTCGATCTCTTCCGAGGAGACGGGACGCAGCGTGCTCACGGGCATGGACCGTCAATTGGAGCGAGGGCCGCGAGCCTGTCGCGGAACGCGGCCGGGATGCGGAGCGGGCGACCCTCGGCGTTGGTGAACGCGCCGACCACCTCCGCCGTCGCGACGAGACGTCCGCTCGCCACCTCGCGAATCTCCTGCGTCCAGAACGAGCGGGCGGCCCGAACTTCGCGCACGCGGGTGACGATGTCGAGCGACTCGCCGGGATGCGCCGGCGCCAGGAACTTGACCGCGATCTCGACGGCGACGATGTGATAGCCCTGCCGCTGCATCTCGGGAAGGCCAAGCCCGATCTTTTCCAGCGCTTCCACGCGGCCGGCCTCGAAGTAGTGCACGTAGTTCGCGTGGTTGACGTGGCCGTACCCGTCGACCTCGTAATGTCGCACTTTGATGCGCGTCGTGAACGGGTCGGCCATCGCGGTCAGCGCCCGCGGAACTTCTCGAGCCGCGGCAGCAGGTCGCGCAGGAGCACGCGGCGTCCGAACGGCAACACCTCCGCGGGCAACGTCCCGGCGCGCAACGCGAGCGCCTTCGGCACCGCGACGATCAGGTTCACCTTCCGCACGCCAGCGAGCCGGGAGAGCTTGTCCTCGACGTATTCGGGCGTCCAGTAGCCGGCGATCTCGAGGACGACCTCGGTGCCGTCCGCGTGGCGAAAGACGAAGTCGGGCACGAGCACTCCGGCCGAGGATTCCAGCACGACCGCCTCGCGCAAGAGCTGCCAGCCCTCGCGCACGCGGCCGAACTTCCGCGCCATCGCCTCCTCGAGCGCGGAATCGAACTCGGGGGGCGCCGCGCGGTGCTCGCCCAGCCCATCCTCCGCCGAGAGGGTGAACGTGAACGGCCGCCAGCCACGGCGGAGCGTGATCTCGGCCGACAGCGTCCAGTCGGCGAGCCGGACGAGCGCCGCGAGGAAGCGCGCGAAGTCGACGCCGTACGCGCGCGTCTTGCGCAGCACGGAGTTTGGCCCGTCGAAGACGAAGCGATACCCCTCAGCAGTGCGCTCGATCCGGTGCAGGAGCCGGGCGAGCCGCGCGTACCGGAGGACGTGCTTGAAGTCCCGGCGCGCCTCGATCACGACACGCGTCGCGGAGTAGAGCAGGGCTTGCGCCTGTCCGAGATCGTAATCGGCGCGCAGATCGTGAGCTCCGTAGTCGGCCGGGAACCCGGTCAACCGGTGGAACTCGGGATAGTCGGCGTAGAGCAGCGCTACGGTCTCGTCGTGTCCAGCCGGTTGCTCGTCGAGCACCGACGTCAGGACGCCGCACGCGTCGGCGGCGTTGGCGAGCGGATGCCGGCGGGCTGCCGCTTCGAAGACGGTCACGCGACGGTCGGCGCATCGGGCGGCGGCCGGCCACTCGTAGATGCCGACGTCGTCGAGCAGCTTCACGACCGGCTCCACACGATCCGGCCGCAGCCCTTCGAGCGCACGGCGCGCGGCGTTCCGCACGTGGCCGCGACGATCGCCGACGTGGCGACGATAGACCCCGAGCGCGGCGTCGAGGAAGGGCAGCGCCTCGTCCTCGAGCCGATCAGAAGAGATCGAGCTGGTTGGCCTGTCCCAGTGATAGACGCGGAGCGCGGCGGTAAGCATCGGTCCTCGCTCGACGTCGCGCGCGCGTGACGTCGGCCGTTTCCTGGACGACCACCTCGTAGAGCCGCGCCGCGCGGTCGCCCGACTTCCGGAGGAGCCGGCCGAGCCGCTGCACGGCTTCGCGAACGCCCTTCTCGCCTCCGAGTACGACGCCGGCTTTCACGGCCGGCGCGTCCCACCCTTCGTTGAGCACCTCGCACGCGGCGATCGCGCGGACGCGGCCCGCCGCGAACAGGTCGAGCACCCGGTTGCGCTCGTGCTTGCCGGAGTGCGCGGTGATGGCGGGAATGAGAAAGCGCGCGGACACGTCGAGCGCCATCCGGTTCGACGCGGTGAAGACGATCACCGGCTCGTCGGGATGGAGACGGAAGATGTCCTCCAGCACGCGCAGCTTCTCGGCCGAGCGATTCACGATGGCGAGCTTGCGCCGCCAGCGTCGCATGATCTCGCGCGCGTCGGGGTCGGTGCGTGAGCGGCGCGCGAGGTCGCTCCACTCGAAGCCTTTCTCCTCGCGGTGCCGCTCGGCGACGTACCGTCGGATCGAGCGCGACAGCTCGTCGAATTCCGCCTGCTCCTCCTCGTTCAGGTGGATCGGCACCCGCACGATCGTGTAGTCGGCGACCGTCCGGCCGCGCGCGGCGGCGAGGTCTTCCTCGAACACGACCGGGCCGATCAGCTCGAGGAGCATGCGGTCGCGACCGTCCGCGCGGAACGGCGTCGCGGTGAGACCGAGCCGCATCGGCGCCAGGCAATCGAGCGCGCTCTCGTGCTGCGCCGGGCCGGGCAGATGGTGGGCCTCGTCGTAGACGATCAGGCGGTAGCGATTCCCGATGTCCTTCATGTGGATCCACGCGCTGTCGTAGGTCGTGACGGTGATCGGCCAGATCTCGTGACGACCGTCGCCGAGCACGCCGGCCTCGACGCCGAGCCCGCGCTGGATCCGGCGCTGCCACTGGTACATGAGGTCGCGCAGCGGAGCGACGACGAGCGCAGGCGCCGCGTGGCGCGCGATGATCGACAGCGCGATTTCCGTCTTGCCCGTGCCGGTCGGCTTGACGATCACCCCGCGTCCGCCGGCACGTTCCCACGCCGTGATCGCCGCCTCCTGGTCGCTCCGGAGCGGCGGCAGATTCGTCTTGATGGCCGGGGTCGGGAAGAAGCGCTCCGCGCGATCGGCGATGCGCAGGTGATACGCCGCGGCGTCTTCGCGGAGGCGGGCGTGATGGATCGCCGCGGTCCGCCAGGCGCCGACCCGCGAGTCCCACATCAGATACGGAGGCACCCGGGCGGTCGGCGGCGCCTCGAGCTTGAGCGAGCCGCGGTCGAACGTGAGCGCGTGGCCCCGCGCCATCGCGTCAATCTCTATCGAAGCCGGACGTGTTTGGCAAGGTTCTGAAGCGCCGCCCGGAGAGCCTCCTCACCAGAGATTCGCGATTTTGGTCGTCGTGCCGGGAGCCAGGAAGAGGGGTGGCATGGGTGTGGTCTGCCCCCACGCGACGACTTTAGCGCCTTGCGGCGTGATGTTCTTCGCGAACACTCCGTCGTCCGCGTGGTCGCTGTTTTCGAGCCCGCAGGCGTGAATCAATTCGTGAACGGCGATCACCTTCATCATGTCCAGATTGGCCTTCTCGAGAGGCCGGCCCTCGACATGCAACAGCATGGTGTAGCCATGAAGGCGCTTGGGGTCGAACGAGGACGAATAGGTGGTGCCGCCGTAATCGTACGACGCCGTCCCGACCGAGACCCGCATGCTGACGTTGGCGCTCTGTCCGTCCGTCGCCGCCGTCATCTTCACCGGAAGCCGAAGCCCGTTGAACAACTGCAACGCGCTCTTGAAGAGATGCACCCAGCGTCCGGACTTCAGGCCGTCGTACACGGTCAGCGTCCCCGTCGCCTTGACGTTACTTTCCCACGGTATCGTCATGGAAATCTCTCCTGCCGGATGCTCGAGGTTTCGGCCGTGCGAGCGCGTGACGCCAGGACGATACGATGCCATGTCGACGACGTCCGGCCAAGGCACCTGGCGGCCGTCATTGTCGCGCTGTCGGGGCCCCTTGTCGTCGACGGCGGCCTTGACTCCGGAACGGGAGACCGGTACCGTCGACACACCGGTGAGACGTCCGATGAAGATTCCGTTCCGGATCTTCGCTTGGCGACGGGGCCGTTCGACGACTCTCGCTCCCATCCTGCCCGAGTTCGGCGTGCGCGTCGTGCTGCGCAAAGGCGACAAGATCGTGCGACGAAGCTCGACCGGGCGCATCGTCATCCTGCGCGTCACCGCCGACGGAGGCGACCCGACCACCGTCGAGCACTCGACGGACGAAGTCTTCCACCCGGAACCTCACGAATAGCGCGCCGGCCTGGCGCCGAGCGCGAGTTGGCATGGTACGCTGACCAGCACCTCGATGAGTTCCTCGTCGTCCCAGACGTTTCTGGATACGGTCCTCGATGCGCTGGTCGACCCGGTGCTGATGACCGATGCCGACGGCGTGGTGACCGGCGCGAACGCCGCGGCCATCGATCGCCTGGGCGCCGGCAAGTACGTCGGCGTCGCGCTTGCCGAGCAGGCGAGCCGCGGCGAGGTGCTCTCCGAGCAGGGAACGCGTCTCGGATGGTCCGAGCATCCCGTGGCGCTGGCGCTGGCGACGCGCCAGCCCGTCACCCGCACGGTGATCGTCGCGCCGCCTGCCGCGTTTCCGACGCGCTTCCGCATGACCACCGTGCCGCTCGAGTCCGACGGTCGCTTGATCGGCACGATGTCGGTGCTCCATCCGCCCGCGTCGGTGGCGGCGACGGTCGCGGCGGTGGCGAGCGACTCCGATCTGTCGGACCGCGCCGCGCGCCTCGAAGCGATCGTGAATCTCGTATCCGACGCGGTCTTCGTCGTCGATCGCGACGGCCGGCTCCTCTACCACAACGCCGTCGGCGCTCGCCTGCTCGGCCTGCCGCAGAACGTGACCCTCGACGAGCGTGCGCGGCGACTTCAAGTGCGTGACGCGGACGGAGGCATGGTGGGACCGGAGGACTTCCCGTCGATGCGCGCGCTCGCCGGCGAAACGATGGCCGGCGTCCCGCTGCTCATCACGGACCCGGCCGGCGAGACCCGGCACGTCGTCACCGGTGCCCATCCGCTCCGTCGCAGCGACGGCGAGATCTACGCCGCGGTCGTCACCATGAAGGACACCACCGACGAGGTCCGCGCGCGGGAGGAGCTCGAAGCGGCCCGAGAGAACGCCGAGGAGGCGAATCATCTGAAAGATCAATTCATCGCGGCGCTGTCCCACGAGCTCAGAACTCCGCTCCAGCCGATCCTGGGCTGGACGGAGGTGCTGCGCCGCCACGGCAGCCTCGATGCGATCACGACCCAGGCGCTGGAGGCGATCCGCCGGAACATCCGGCAGCAAGTGCGGCTCGTCGACGATCTCCTCGATCTCTCGCGCATCGTCCACGGCAAGCTCGCGCTGCGCTTCGAGAGCTTCGACCTGCGCGAGCAGGTGCGCGCGGCGGTCGAGCCGTTCGAGGAGGCGGCGGCGCTCAGACGCGTCCGCTTGACCCTCACCTTGCCGCCGGAGCCGGTCATGATGTGGGGCGACGGCGCCCGCATCCAGCAGATCGTGACGAACCTGATCTCGAACGCGGTGAAGTTCACGCCGGCCGGCGGCCAGATCGCGGCCCAGCTCGTGGCGGGCGACACGCAGGCGCTGATCGAGGTCGAAGACAGCGGCGAAGGCATCGCGCCGGAAGAGCTGGCGGTGATCTTCGAGCCGTTCCGTCAAGGCGGCGCGTCACGACGGCGCGGCGGTCTCGGCATCGGTCTCGATCTCGTGAAACGCTTGACCGAGCTCCACGGCGGCGCCGTGGAGGCCGTCTCGGAGGGCCACGGGTACGGCGCGCGCTTCAGCGTGCGGCTGCCGTTGCGCTTCGGCCGGACGACGCCGCCGAGCGCCGCGGTGCCGGTCGCGCGTCGGCTGCTCCGCCGCGAGATCCTGGTCATCGAAGACAACCCGGACACGCGTGAAGTGTTGAAGTTCATGCTCGAGGCCGAGGGCGCGCACGTCGAGACCGCCGACAGCGGGCAAGAGGGCATCCGGCTCGCTCGTGCGTCCCGCCCGAGCGTCATCCTCTGTGACATCGGCCTCCCCGACGTCGACGGTCTCGAGGTCGCGCGCCGCATCCGTCGCGTGGCCGCGCTCGACGGATCACGGTTGATCGCGCTCACCGGGTATGGCCAACCGGAAGACGTGCAGCACGCGCTCGACGCGGGATTCGAGGCGCACCTCACGAAGCCGATCAATCTGGATCAGTTGCTGGAGCTGCTTGCCGGGAGCTAGCCGAGCGGGTTACCACAATCCGTAGGCCCTTGACAGAAATCAGACCCTGCATGTAGAGTGTGATTGTCGTTGCGCTTTCCTTTAAGCGAGCCCGGAGAGGCCCGCAAGGAGAGAGGATGAACCGCCCGGCGCAGCACTTCCGCGAAAAGGCTCAGGTCCTCGACGAGGCCGCTCTCGATCGCGCGCTCACCCGGATCGCTCACGAGATCCTCGAACGGAATGCCGGCGCGTCGGACCTCGCCTTCGTCGGCATCCGGACGCGCGGCGTCACGATCGCCCAGCGCCTGACCGCGAAGATCGCTGCGATCGACGGCACGACCCTGCCGGTCGGCGCCCTCGACATCACGCTCTATCGAGACGACCTCGACATGCGTGGCGCGCCGGTCGTCCGCGGCACCGACATCCCGTTCTCGATCAAGGACAAGACCGTCGTGCTGGTCGACGACGTGCTGTTCACGGGCCGCACCATCCGCGCCGCGCTCGACGCGCTCATCGATCTCGGCCGGCCGAAGATGATCCAGCTCGCCAGCTTCATCGACCGCGGACACCGCGAGCTCCCGATCCGGCCCGATTACGTGGGCAAGAACCTGCCGACCTCGCGCCGCGAGAGCGTCGCCGTGCGTCTGCGCGAGCACGACGGCGAGGATCGCGTGGTGATCGAAGAACCGGAGGACGTCTGACATGGCCTGGACGCGCAAGGACCTGCTCACGATGAGGGAGCTCGACCCCGGCGAGATCCAGCTGCTCGTGGAGACCGCGGCGTCGCTCGAGGAGATCGCCACGCGAGACATCAAGAAAGTGCCCGCGCTGCGCGGCAAGACCGTCGTGAACCTGTTCTACGAGGCGTCGACGCGGACGCGGACCTCGTTCGAGATCGCCGGCAAGTGGCTCTCGGCGGACGTCATCAACTTCTCGGCGTCCGGCTCGAGCGCCGGCAAGGGCGAGAGCTTCCTCGACACCGCGAAGACCATCGGCGCCATGAGCCCGGACGTCGTGGTCGTCCGTCACTCTTCGGCGGGCGCCGCGGCGCTGCTCGCGCGCGAGCTCACGTGCTCGATCGTGAACGCCGGCGACGGCGCACACGAGCATCCGACGCAGGCGTTGCTCGATCTGCTCACGATCCGCGAGAAGAAGGGGCACTTCGACGGTCTCAGCGTCGCGATCGTCGGCGACGTCGCGCACAGCCGCGTCGCGCGCTCCAACATCCACGCGATGAAGAAGCTCGGCATGACCGTCACGGTCGCCGGGCCGCCGACGCTCATCCCGCCCAACGTGCAGGAGCTGGGCGTCAAGGTCAGCTATCGCCTGGACGATGCGATCCGCGACGTGGACGTCATCATGATGCTGCGCCTTCAACATGAAAGGATGGCAGGCGGCTTGATTCCCTCGCTCCGGGAGTACTCGCGCTACTGGGGCCTCACGCTCGACAAGCTCTCGGCGCAGGCGAGACCGGACGTGCTCATCATGCATCCCGGCCCCGTGAATCGCGGAGTCGAGCTGTCGCCGGAGGTCGCGGACGGTCCGTACTCGGTGATTCTCGACCAGGTGACGAAGGGCGTCGCGGTGCGCATGGGGGTCCTGTTCCTGCTCGCGGGCAGCCGCGGAGGGTCGCCAGCATGACGATGACGACCTCCGCAGTCTTCGCGCGGGCCGGCGGCACGATCGTGATCCGCGGCGGCCGGGTGCTCGATCCGTCGACCGCGCTCGACGCGACCCAGGACGTGCTCATCGTCGACGGCGCGATCCGCGAACTCGGCCCCGCGCTTCCCGCGCCCGACGGAGCCAGCGTCATCGACGCCACCGGCAAGGTCGTGTGCCCCGGCTTCATCGACATGCACGTGCACCTGCGCGAGCCGGGCCTCGAGTACAAGGAGACGGTCGCCACCGGCACGCGCGCGGCCGCGGCAGGCGGCTTCACCGCGGTCTGCTGCATGGCGAACACCTCTCCGGTGAACGACAACCGGTCGATCACCGACTACATCCTGGCGAAGGCGCGGACAGAAGGCGCGGTGCGCGTCTATCCGATCGGCGCGGTGACCCGCGGCCTCGAGGGCAAGGCGCTCGCGGAGCTGGCGGAGCTCGCCGAGGCGGGATGCGTCGCGTTCTCCGACGACGGCAAGCCGGTGATGAACGCCGCCCTCTACCGTCGCGCGATGGAGTACACGCTTCCGTTCGGCGCGCCGGTCGTGAGCCACGCCGAAGACCTCCATCTCGCGGAAGGCGGCGCGATGAACGAAGGCGTGGTGTCGACGGAGCTCGGGCTCCCGGCCGCGTCCGCCGCGGCCGAGGACGTGATGGTCGCGCGCGACATCCTGCTCGCCGAGCTCACGGGGGCGCACCTTCACATCGCGCACATCTCGACGGCCGGCGCGATCCGTCTCGTCCGCGAGGCCAGGGCGCGCGGCGTCCACGTCACCTGCGAAGTCACGCCGCATCACCTGGTGCTCACCGACGAGCAGGTTCGCACGTATGATCCGAATGTGAAGATGAGCCCCCCTCTTCGCACCCGGCGCGACACGGACGCGCTCGGCGAGGCGCTCGCCGACGGGACGATCGATTGCATCGCCACCGACCACGCGCCGCACGCCCTCTCCGACAAGGAAGGCGAGTTCGACCGCGCGGCGTTCGGCATCGTGGGACTGGAGACCGCCGTGCCGGTGCTCCTGGACCGTCTGGTCCGTCCCGGAGTGCTTTCACTGTCGACGCTCGTCGCCCGGCTCACGACCGGCCCCGCTCGCCTCCTGAACCTTCCCGGCGGGAGCCTGGCGCGCGGGCGGCCGGGCGACCTCAGCATCCTCGACGTCGACCGGGAACTGACGATCGACCCCACGCGGTTTCTCTCACGCAGCCGCAACACGCCCTTCGGCGGCTGGAGCGTGACGGGAGGGCCGTGGATGACGATCGTCAACGGGCACGTCGTCTGGCAGGCGCAATGACACAGGCACTCCTCGTGCTTCGGGACGGCCGTGTGTTCCGCGGCCGGGGCCTCGGTGCCCGAGGGGAGACGTCGGGCGAGGTCATCTTCAACACCGCGATGCAGGGGTATCAGGAGATCCTGACCGATCCCTCGTACCGCGGACAGATCGTCGTCATGACATATCCGATGATCGGCAATTACGGCGTGAACGAGGAGGACGTCGAGTCGCACCGCCCCTGGGTGAACGGTCTCTGCGTGAAAGAGGCCTCACCGTACGCCTCGAACTTCCGGGCGCGGACGAGCCTCGCAGAGTACATGACGGCGCACGGGATCGTCGGCATCCAGGGCATCGACACGCGCGCGCTGACCCGCCACCTGCGCGACGCCGGCGCCCAGGATGGCATCATCTCGAGCACGGAGCTCGACGTCGAGCCTCTGCGGGCGCGAGCTCGCGGGCTGCCGGGATTGATCGGGCGCGATCTCGTTCGCGAAGTGACGTCGGACGCGCCGTTCACGTGGCACCAGGGGGACTGGCAGCTCGGCCGTGGCTACGTCGCTGCGGCATCGCCCCGCTTCACCGTCGTCGCCTACGACGCCGGGATCAAGTTCAACATCCTGCGCCAGCTCGCTTCGCTCGGCTGCGCCGTCACCGTGATGCCCGCGGGGACGCCCGCGGAGCGCGTGCTCGAGGCGAAGCCGGACGGCGTGTTCCTCTCGAACGGACCGGGCGATCCGGAAGGCGTCCCGTATCTGGTCGACGCGGTGAAGCAGCTGCTCGGCCGCGTCCCGATCTTCGGGATCTGCCTCGGTCATCAGATCCTCGGCCTCGCCGCGGGCGGTCGGACGTACAGAACCACGGCTTCGCGGTCGATCCCGACTCGGTTGCCGGCGAAGGCTGGGAGCCGACGCACGTCAATCTCAACGACGGCACGTGCGAAGGGCTCCGCCACCGCGAGTGGCCGGTGTTCTCCGTGCAGTATCACCCGGAGGCGTCACCGGGACCTCATGACGCCAATGTGCTCTTCCATCGGTTCGCCGATCTGATGCGAGCGAATCGGAAGGGAGGCTGATCGAGCCATGCCCAAGTATTTGATCTCGTATCGCAAGACCGAGACGGCCGGGCAGAAGCCCGAGTGGACCTCGTTCACGGCGACGAGCGACGCCTCGCTCGAGGCGAAGGCCATCCGGGAGCGCGTGGACAAGCGCATGAGCGTTCTCGGCGAGCAGCTCTGGGGCAACGGCGAGGCCGTGTGGGTTGGCCCCGGCCGCCTCGACGACGTCTTGTGGAAGCGCGAGGAGGCGGCGCCGGACGTCTCGATCGTCTACGGCCTGGTGGAAGAGTCGTCGCGCTGAACGCGCCGGCTTCGACACGGTGATCGGCTAAGTGCCACGCCGAGCCGACCTCGACAAGATCCTGATCATCGGGTCCGGCCCGATCGTGATCGGGCAGGCCTGCGAGTTCGACTACTCGGGCACGCAAGCGGTCAAGGCGCTCCGCGAGGAAGGCTTCGACGTCGCATCGAGCCGCTCACGCCAGAATTCGTCGCGCGCATCATCGAGCGCGAGCGCCCGCAGGCACTCTTGCCGACGCTCGGTGGCCAGACCGGTCTGAACCTGGCGGTCGCGCTCGCGGAAGACGGCACGCTCGATCGCTTCGACGTCGAGCTGATCGGCGCGAAGCTGCCCGCCATCAAGAAAGCCGAGGACCGTGAGCTCTTCAAGCAGGCGATGCAGCGCCTCGGGCTCGCGCTGCCCCGCTCCGGCTTCGCCCGCTCGCTCGACGAGGCTCGCGCCGTCGTGGCGGAGATCGGCTTCCCCGCCATCGTCCGTCCCTCGTTCACGCTCGGTGGCACCGGCGCGTCCATCGCGCGGACGCCGGCCGAGCTGGATGACGCGATTCGCTGGGGGCTCCAGCAATCGCCGATCGGGCAGGTCCTCGTCGAGGAATCCGTCATCGGATGGAAGGAGTTCGAGCTCGAGGTCATGCGCGACCTCGCGGACAACGTCGTCATCATCTGCTCGATCGAGAACCTGGACCCGATGGGCGTGCACACCGGCGACTCGATCACCGTGGCGCCGGCGCAGACGTTGACCGACAAGGAATACCAGCTGATGCGCGACGCGGCGATCGCCATCATCCGCGAGATCGGCGTGGAGACCGGCGGCTCGAACATCCAGTTCGCGGTCGACCCGGACGACGGCCGCCTGGTCGTGATCGAGATGAACCCGCGCGTGTCGCGCTCGTCCGCCCTGGCGTCCAAGGCCACCGGGTTCCCCATCGCGAAGATCGCGGCGAAGCTGGCGGTCGGCTACACGCTCGACGAGATCCGCAACGACATCACGCGCGAGACGCCGGCCAGCTTCGAGCCCGTCCTGGACTACTGCGTCGTGAAGATTCCGCGCTGGGCGTTCGAGAAGTTCCCGGAAGCCGATCGAACGCTCGGCACGCAGATGAAGTCCGTGGGCGAGGTCATGGCAATCGGCCGGACGTTCAAGGAGGCGCTGCAGAAGGCCATTCGCTCGCTCGAGCAAGATCGCTGGGCGCTCTCGCTCGATCGCGCGCTCTCGCGCGACGACCTCGAGCGGCTCCTGGCGGTGCCGACCCCGGACCGGCTCTTCGCGATCGGTGACGCGTATCGATCGGGGCTCGCGACCCGGGAGATCGCCGCGCTCACGCGGATCGACCCGTGGTTCCTCGAGAACATCCGGGAGATCGTCGACTTCGAGGGCACGCTCACGCGCGACGGGATCGACGACGCCGAGACGCTCCGCATGGCCAAGCAGCTCGGGTTCGCGGACCGGCGCATCGCGGAGCTCACGGGCACGACGGAGCTCTCGGTGCGTGAGCGACGCCTCGCGGCCGGTATCCGCGTCACCTTCAAGACCGTCGACACGTGCGCGGCGGAGTTCGTCGCCCATACGCCCTACCTCTATTCGACGTACGAGGAAGAGGACGAGGCGCCGCGCACCGAACGGCCCAAGGTCGTCATCCTCGGCTCCGGCCCGAACCGGATCGGCCAGGGCATCGAGTTCGACTACTGCTGCGTCCACGCCGCGTTCGCGCTCCGCGAAGCGGGCGTGGAAGCGATCATGATCAACTGCAATCCGGAAACGGTCTCCACGGATTACGACACGTCGGATCGTCTCTACTTCGAGCCGCTCACCCTGGAAGACGTCCTGAACGTCGTCGAGAAGGAACGCCCGCTCGGCATCATCGTGCAGTTCGGCGGGCAGACGCCGCTCAAGCTCGCCGTGCCGTTGCAAGAGGCCGGCGTCCGGATCCTCGGCACGTCACCCGACGCGATCGATCGCGCCGAGGATCGCCGGCGCTTCTCCGAGCTGCTCGCGGACCTCGGGCTCGCCCAGGCCGCCGGCGGCACCGCGCGGTCTCTCGACGAAGCGCGCGCCATCGCCGGCGCGATCGGCTATCCGGTGCTCGTGCGTCCCTCGTACGTCCTGGGCGGCCGCGCGATGCGCATCGTGTACGACGATCAGGACCTGGCGGAATTCGTGGGCGAGGCGGTGCGTGTGGCGCCCGAGCACCCGGTCCTCGTCGACAAGTTCCTCGAAGACTCCATCGAGATCGACGTCGACGCCATCTCGGACGGCGAGCGCGTGCTGATCGGT
>QHRT01000115.1:26022-29914 GCA_003220195.1 Candidatus Rokuibacteriota bacterium
CGCGGAGGAGGTGCTGGCGCTCAGGGAGCAGACCCGGAAGCTCGCGCGGGCGCTCGGCGTGGTCGGCCTGATCAACGTCCAGTTCGCGATCCGCCACGATACGATCCACGTGCTCGAGGTGAACCCGCGCGCCTCGCGCACCGTGCCGTTCGTGTCGAAGACGATCGGCGCCCCGCTCGCGAAGCTCGCGACCGAGGTCATGCTCGGCCGCTCGCTCGAGCCCCGGATGCACCTCGACACCCGCGAGCCCGGGTACATCGCGGTGAAGGAAGCGGTGTTCCCGTTCGTGAAGTTCGCCGGCGTCGACGCGGTGCTCGGCCCCGAAATGAAGTCGACCGGCGAGGTCATGGGCCTCGACCACGACTTTCGCAAGGCGTACCTGAAATCGCAGATCGCGGCGGGCTCGTACCTGCCGACCGGCGGCAAGGTGTTCGTCTCGGTCAAGAACCGCGACAAACGCGCGATGACTTCGCTCGCGAAGAGACTCTTCGAGATGGGATTCTCGCTCGTGGCCACCGCGGGCACCGCGCGTGTGCTCGAGCGGCAGGGCATGACGGTCGAGCTCATTCACAAGGTGGCCGATGGCTACCGGCCGAACGTGATCGACCTGATGCGACGGGGCGAGATCAAGCTCGTGCTGAACACGCCGGAGGACGGGCGAGCGCGCAAGGATTCGTACGCGATCCGGCGCACCGCGGTGAATTACGGGATCCCGTACTACCTCACGATCGACGGCGCGCAGGCCGCCGTCGGCGCCATCGAAGCCTTGTTCAAGGGCGAGCTCGGCGTTCGCTCGCTGCAGGAGTATCACGCCGAGCACTCGTCCTCCGCGAGCGAGACGCGATGACGGAACGCGAGACGCTCGCCCTCTACGAGAAGACCGGCGCGCTACTGCGCGGGCACTTCCGGCTGACGTCGGGCCTGCACTCGGACGTCTATCTGCAGTCGGCCCTGGTGCTGCAATATCCCGAGCACGCGGCGGCGCTCGGCGCCACGCTCGCCGCGTCGTTTCGCGATGCCCGCGTCGCGACGGTGCTCGCGCCGGCCATCGGCGGCATTCTCGTGGCCCACGAGGTGGCGCGCGCGCTCGACGTTCTGGCGCGCCACGAGGTCGAGCGCGCGCCCGGCGTTCTGGCGCGCCACGAGGTGGCGTGCGCGCCCGGCGTTCTAGCGCGCCACGAGGTCGCGCGCGCGCTCGGCGTCCGCGCGCTCTTCACCGAGCGCGAGAACGGCGTCATGAGACTGCGCCGCGGCTTCACGCTGTCGCCTGGCGAGCGCTGCCTGGTCGTGGAGGACGTGATCACCACCGGAGGATCCACGCGCGAGGTGATCGCCTGCGTCGAGGAGGCTCGCGGCGTGGTCGTCGGTGTCGGATCGCTGATCGATCGCAGCAGCGGCGCGGCGACGTTTGGGGTGACACACGTCGCCCTCGCCGCCGTCGCGGCCACGAACTATTCGCCGGAGACGTGCCCGCTCTGCCGGGCCGGGAGCCAGCCGATCAAGCCCGGCAGCCGCGCATGAGGGTGAGGAATCATTACATCAGGGGCCCCGAGGGGCGCGCGGACGCGCCCGAAATGGCCCCCGATACCCCCAACGCTCGGAAGCGCCCCGGCGGAGCCGTGGCGCTCCTCGATAACGGTTGACGAACCCTCACGTCACGTACCACCGTCGAATCTCCTCGTCGAGCCTCGCCACGTCGCGACAGACTGCTTCGGTCTCCCTGAGAATGGCCGAGGCCTCGTCCGCGCTCGGAGAGAGCTCCTCGAGCGGGATCGAGAACTCGTACACCGATCGGCCTTCGACCGGCAGCCGCACGTCGAGCGGCAGCCGCTCGACGTGCCGGCGATGCAAGACCGACTCGTAGACCCGCGCGTAGAGTTCCGGATCATACGGGGCGTCCTGCGCCCACGAATCAACGGTGATGTCGTCTCCAGCGGAGATGCCGGCGCGAGCATCCCGAGACGCGACGCCGAGAGCATCCCGAGACGCGACGCCGAGGTCGCGCGCGGCATCCATGAGTTCCCGCCACAGCGCCCGGAGCACGGCCGGCGGCGCGTCTTCGCGCTCGCGCCCGTGAGCCGGTCGCGCCGCCCGGCGCTCTCGCTCGGCTTCGAGAAACGCTCGGACCTCGCGCGACGGCACCGGGACGACGAAGCGAGTCGATTCGGCGTCGAGGACTGTCTCGGCGGCGTCAGCCTGATGACGGGCAACTTCGACCAGGCGTCCACCGATCAAAGGGGTCTCGCCGATCAGCAGATGTGTGTCGTCGCGATGCCGCTCGCCCCAATCCGCGATCGCACGCCGCGCCCAGGCGCCGACCGCCTTGCGTACCAATGGGTGGGTGACACCGTCGACGACCGGATAGCGGCCGCCAGCCGGACTCGCCTCGAACACCGGCCGGGCGACGTCCCACTGGAGCACAGACACGCGCCGTCCATTCCCGGCGGCGAGGTGCGCGAGTTGCTGGATCATCAAGCTTTTCCCCGTGCCTGGAAGCCCGGCGAAAAACACCATGCGGGCCGACCGGGCGAGCCGTTCGAGAAGCGCGTGGAGCGCCGGAGCGCCGGCGGTGATGACCACGCCGCTCATCAGGACTGGATCTCCGCCCGGAAGGAGAGGCCGGCGACGATCGCTCCTCTCGGCGGTGGCCGGCAGCGCGCGATCGCCGGTTGCGAGTGTCGAGCGCGACGATTTCGACATCGTCCTGACCGACCGGCTCGGACAGTTCGCCCTGACGTGCCCGATCGCCTCGCCAATGTGTCCGCTGTGCGACGACGCATTCTTACAGAGTCGCAAAATCCCGCATTTTTCGCGGTGTGGAACGTCTCTTGCTCACGTTCCGCGGCGACTCCGCTGACGAGCAGATGAGTCACCTGGAGGAGCGGATGAGAGTCGAGACGCGAATCGAGCCCGGACCGATCACCCTCCCGCGCAGACGGGGCCGGCCTCCGCGAGCCGCAATGGTCTTCCGCGACGGCGACACGCTGGTCACGACCGCCGAGCGCGCGAAGATCCCGCCGGTCGCCACGGTGTTCCGACGGAACGACGCTCTGCACCACACGCGGTGCACGAGACGAATCGATTTCGTCGGCATGCGAGGTGGCATCGAGTTCGATTTCTACTGCATCGAGTGCCGCGAGCACGTCACCCTCACCCAGGGAGCGCTCCCTCGCATTCCGGAGGGCCAACCCACCGATTGAGGATCTGAATCACCCCTCGATGGGGGGCGGAGCGCACGTCGTTCACACGTTGCGCGACGACGAGAGGTGCGATCAGATAGAAGCACCATGGTCGTCGGCATCCCGAAAGAGATCAAGCCGGGCGAGCAGCGCGTCGCATTGACTCCCGCAGGCGCGCAGGCGCTCACCGAGCGCGGCCATCGCGTCGTCCTCGAGCGGGACGCGGGCGCCGGCAGCAGTATCCGCGACGACGAGTACGCCAGGGTCGGTGCGGACGTCGCGTCGGCCGAGCAGGTCTGGGGCGACGCCGACCTGGTCCTGAAAGTCAAGGAGCCCATCCCCGAGGAGTACGGTCGCTTCCGGAAGGGCCAGACGCTCTTCACGTACCTGCATCTCGCCCCGGCACCCGACCTCACCCGAGCATTGCGCGCCGGCGGCATCAACGCGATCGCCTACGAGACCGTGCAGCGGGCGGATGGAAGCCTGCCGCTCCTGACGCCGATGAGCGAGATCGCCGGCAGACTCGCCGTGCAGGAAGGCGCGTTCTACCTGGGAAAGGCGCACGGCGGGCGAGGCATTCTGCTCTCGGGCGTGCCCGGCGTCCCGCGGGGCAACGTCGTCATCCTGGGCGCGGGCGTCGTCGGCCAGGCCGCCGCGCGGATGGCGGTCGCCCAGGGCGCGGACGTGTCGATCCTCGACGTGAGCGTGGACCG
>QHRT01000115.1:29967-36009 GCA_003220195.1 Candidatus Rokuibacteriota bacterium
ACAACATCGCGCAGGCCGTGCCCCGCGCGGATCTGCTTATCGGCGCCGTCCTGATCGCCGGCGCGCGCCCGCCCGTGCTCGTCCCGGAAACGCTCGTCGCCCGCATGAAAGAAGGCTCGGTCGTCGTCGACGTCGCGGTCGACCAGGGCGGCTGCATCGCGACGATCCATCCGACGACGCTGCTCGCGCCCACGTACGTGGTCTCGGGCGTCGTCCACTACGGTGTCGCGAACATGCCGGCGCTGGTCCCGCGCACCGCGACGTTCGCGCTCACCAACGCGACGTTGCCGTACGTGCAGCAACTCGCCGATCGGGGCATTGACGCGATTCGCGACGATCCGGCGCTCGCGGCCGGCGTCAACGTGTGGCGTGGCGAGATCGTGCATCCGGCCGTCGCGGCATCGCTCGGCGAGACACCGACGCGGCTCTCCGTGCTGCTCGATTAATCAACCGCGACCTTTCACGAACCCTCATCGTGCCGCTCTGCGAGCGGCAAAGAGGACGAAGGGGTCCCATCCGGCGCTACCGACGAAAGTCTCCGAGCGCGCCGTTCTGGACCAGGAGAATCACGAGCCACACCAGCTGGCCGGCGATGAAGATCACTCGAGCTCGCTCGCGGTTCAGCGCCACGCGAGCCCGGTAGTGCCACACCCCCGCGACGAGCGCCAGCACGAGGAACAGCGCCGGCTGGTAGACCGTCACGAGACCCGCGTGCATGGCGAGCCCACCGGCAAACGTCCACAAGACGTACGCGGCGAGCCACTGCACGATCACGGCGACGAGCGACGACACGCGCGCGACCCGCACACCCAGCCTGCGCGCGACGACGGTCTCGACGGCAGCCAGCACGACGACCGCCGCGGCTCCGATCAATGCCCAGCGAACCATGCGTGGGTACACTACCCCGACACGCGCCGGAGGCAAATCCCGGCGACCGCAACACGTTGACAATACAGCGAATTCACCTCTACTATCGAGGGATCGGAGCCGTCATCGTCACCCACATCCTCGCGTCGCCACGTGCATCGGTGCGCGGCCGACCGGAGTTGACGCCCATGGGTCGCCGCTTCGCACGATTTCGCCGGACTTCGAAGCTCCTCTATCGGACCCGCGCCGCGGCCGCCCTCGAAGGTTTCCGCCGATGATCCGGAGCATGACGGGGTTCGGCCGCGCCGAAACGACCGGCGCCGCGTTCACGATGACCGTCGAGATCCGATCCGTCAATCATCGCCATCTCGACGTCGCGCTCCGCGTTCCGCGCGCGCTCGCCAGCTTCGAGACCGAGGCACGCAAGCTCGTCGCGTCGCGAGTCGATCGCGGCAGGGTGGACGTCGCGGTTCAGCTCACGCCGGCGGCCGGGCGCGCCACGCAGCAGATCGTGAGCGACGCGCCGCTCGCCGCCGAGTACATGGCGCAGGCCCGCGCGATCGCCCGGGACATCGGCGTCGCCGGTGACGTGACGCTCGAGTGGGTGCTGGAGCGCCCCGGAGTGATGAGGCTCCAGGACGTCGATCCACCGGATCCGGCGTCGCTCTGGCCGGCGCTCGCCGACGCGCTGGCGCGCGCGCTCGACGCGCTCGTGCTCCACCGGTCGACGGAAGGCGCCGCGCTGGCCGACGAGATCGCCGCGCTGGCCGACGATCTCGCGCGCGAGGTCGACCAGATCACCGCGCGCGCGCCGGCGGCGGCCCTGCGCCGCGAAGGGCGGCTGCGCGACAGGCTGAAGGCACTCGTCGGCGACGTCACGCGGGACGAAAGCCGCATCCTGATCGAGGCCGCGACGTGGGCCGAGAAGACCGACGTCGCCGAGGAGCTCGCGCGGCTGCGCGCGCATCTCGCGCAATGCCGGGCGATGCTCGACAAGGGCGGGCCGCTCGGGCGATCGCTCGACTTCCTCATCCAGGAGCTCCACCGCGAGGTCAACACGATCGGCTCGAAGGCCGACGATCTCGAAGTGTCACAGGCCGTGCTGACGGCGAAAGGGATCATCGAGAAGATGCGGGAGCAGACGCAGAACCTTGAATAGAGAGCCCGCCGGGACGGCGAGGCGTGGAGCCAGTCACCTGGTGAACGTGGGACACGGCAACATCGTGCTCGCGCATCACATCGTCGCGATCGTCGGGCTCGATTCCCTGCCGGTGAAACGGTTGATCGAGGGCGCCAAGGGCAGCACGAAGCTGGTCGACGCGACGAACGGCCGGCGGACCCGCGCCGTGATCGTCACCGAGAGCGATCACCTGATCCTGTCATCGCTCGAGCCCGCCACGCTGGCCCAGCGCCTCACGACGCCGCGGGACGGAGCGAGTGATTAGGCGCCGCGGCACGCTCTTCGTCGTGTCCGCCCCGTCGGGCGCGGGCAAGACGACCCTGTGCCGCGAGGTGCGTCACCGCGTCCCGGATCTCGCGTACTCGGTCTCCGTCACGACGCGCGCGCCGCGGCCCGGGGAGGTCGACGGCGTCGACTTCCACTTCGTCGACGAGACCCGCTTCCGCGAGAGGCTCGCGGCGGGCGCATTCGCCGAGTGGGCGGTCGTGCACGGGAACCTCTACGGCACGAGCGCGGCGGCGCTGGAGGGGGAGCTCGGACGAGGCCACGACGTGCTGCTCGACATCGACACACAAGGCGCGGCGCAGCTCCGCGCCCGCTATCCGGAGGCGGTGCTCGTGTTCATCATGGCGCCGTCGCTCGCCGAGCTCGAGCAGCGCCTTCGCGAGCGCCGCTCCGACCCCGAGCACGAGATCCAGCGGCGGCTCCGGCGCGGGCGCGAGGAGATCGCGCTCTGGCGCGAATACCACTATCTGATCGTGAACCGCGACGTGAAGGAAGCGGTCGAGCAGCTCGACGCGATCGTGCACGCCGAGCGCTGCCGCACCACCCGGCTCACCGTGAGCCTCGATGACCTGGAGGTCCCCAACTGATGGCGTTCCCCTCGCTCGAACAGGCCGTGAACAAGGTGTCGAACCGTTACCTGCTCGTCGTGCTGTCCGCCAAGCGCGCCCGCCAGATCAACCGCGGCGCGCCGGCGCGCGTCGAGAGCAAGCACAAGAAGCCGACCAGCGTCTCCCTGGAGGAGATCGCCGCCGCGAAGGTCGAGTACCGCGTGAAGGAAGAGGGCGAAACGCCGAAAAGCTGATGTCCACGCTCGCCGGCAAGGAGCTGATCCTCGGGGTCACCGGCTCGATCGCCGCGTACAAGGCCGTGCTGCTGGTTCGCGAGCTGACGCGCGCCGGCGCCCGCGTGACCGTGTGCCTCACCGAGCACGCCGAGCGATTCGTCACGGCGCTCACCTTCCGCACGCTGTCCGGCCGCGCCGTCCTCACCGACCTCTTCGACCCGCAAAGCGACGAGGCCGTGGAGCACGTCGCGCTGGGCGAGCGCGCGGCCGCGCTCATCGTGGCGCCCGCGACGGCGAACCTGATCGCGAAGGCCGCGCACGGCATCGCCGACGATTTCCTCACCACGGTGCTCCTCGCGGCGCGCGGGCCGGTGCTGATCGCGCCGGCGATGGACGGAGGCATGTGGGACCACGCGGCGGTCCAGGCGAACGTGGCGACGCTCCGGCAGCGCGGCGTCGCCGTGCTCGAGCCCGACACCGGACCGCTCGCATCCGGGCTCTCCGGGAAAGGTCGATTGCCCGAGGTGGACGTGATTCTGGAATCGCTCCACTCCCTGCTGACGCCGGTACGCGACCTCGCGGGCGAGCGCGTGCTGGTGACGGCCGGGCCGACGCGGGAGCCGATCGATCCGGTGCGCTACATCACCAACCGGTCGTCAGGCAAGATGGGCTATCGGCTCGCGGCAGCGGCTCAGCGCCGCGGCGCCACGGTGACGCTGGTCAGCGGCCCGACCGCGATCGCTCCGCCGCCGGGCGTCGTCGTCGTGCCGGTCGAGTCCGCGGAAGAGATGCGCGAGGCGGTGCTGCAGCACCTCCGCGGCACGACGATCGTCATCAAGGCGGCCGCGGTCGCCGACTATCGCGCGAAGACGCCGGCCGCGACCAAGATCAAGGGCAAGCGCGACCTGACGCTCGAGCTGACGCCGAATCCCGACATCCTCGCGGAAGTGGCCGCACAGCGGACGGGCGCGTTCGTCGTCGGCTTCGCCGCGGAGACCGACGACGTCGCGAAGAACGCGCAGGCGAAGCTCGAGGCCAAAGGCATCGAGCTCCTGGTGGCGAACGACGTGAGCCGCGCCGGCATCGGCTTCGACGCCGACGACAACGAGGTGCTCTTGATCGACCGCTGGGGCGGCGCCGAGCCGCTGCCGCGCATGTCGAAAGGAGAGGTCGCCGACGCGATCCTCTCCCGCGTGCTGGCGCTCCGGAAGCGCGCCGCCCAACCGGTGACACGTTGAGCACCGACGCCCTCCTCCCGCTCACCGACGCGCTCGCCGCGCTTCGCGAGACGCTCCGGTTCCATCGCGACATGGGCTTCACCGAGCTCCGGCTCTCCGGCGAGTACCTGCTCGGCCCCGCCGAGGCTCTGGCGGCGCAAGAGCGTCAGCTTCAGGGGTGCCGGCTCTGCAAGCTCTGCGACGGCCGTACGACCATCGTGTTCGGATCCGGAAACCCGCGCGCGGAGCTCGTGTGTATCGGCGAAGGCCCGGGCGCGGACGAGGACGCGCAGGGCAAGCCGTTCGTCGGCCGGGCCGGCCAGCTCCTGACGAAGATGCTGGAGTCGGTCCAGCTCTCGCGCGACGAGGTCTACATCACGAACGCCGTCCTCTGCCGGCCGCCCGGCAATCGCAATCCCGAGCCGGACGAGCTCGCCGCGTGTGCGCCGTTTCTCGCGGCGAAGCTCGCGGTGATCCAGCCGAAAGTCGTGCTCACGCTCGGCAGCGTCGCGACCCAGGCGCTGTTGAAGACGCGGGAGCCGATCGGCAAGCTGCGCGGGCGCCTGCACCCCTACGGCAACGCGGTCTTGATCCCGACGTTCCATCCGGCGTTCCTCCTGCGCAACCCGGGACAGGAGTACAAACGGATGGCGTGGGAAGACCTGAAGCTCGCGCGACGGGAGTACGACCGCCGAAAGACGCGTTGATCGCCGACGTCGCGTTCGACGCGCCACTGCCCACGCCCTACACCTATCGTGTTCCGGACGGTGTCGCGCTGGTGCCCGGACAGCGGGTGCGCGCGATCCTGCGCGATGCCTCCCGCGTCGGCATCGTCGTCGGCGTGCGGGACGGTGACGCGTCCGGGCTGAAGCCGCTCGGCGACGTGGTCGACGCGACACCGGTCGTCACGCCCGAGGGGCTCGAGCTCATCCGCTGGATCGCCGGCGAAAGCCTTTCGAGCATCGGGTCGACGGCGGCTTCGCTGTTGCCGCCGCCAATCGAGACGCGGGCCCCGGGCGACGATCACCGGTACGGCGTCGCCGCAACGGCCGCCGGCCCACGCCCGGAGCTGCTCACCGGCGCCGGACGGGAGCGCAAGGTGCTGGACCGCATCGCCGCGCTCGACGGACCGGTGCTGGTCCTGACGAGCGACGTCTAGACCTCCGCGCGATGGGCCCAACGGCTGGGAAAGATCGACCCGGTCGCGCGGCTCGATTCCGACGTGGCGGACGCCGACCGCGCGTCGGCCTGGCGAGCGCTCGAGACCGGCCGAACGCGGCTCGGGGTCGGGACGCGCGGCGCGTTGCTCGCGCCGTTCGCCAGCTTTCCGACACTCGTGCTCATCGACGAGCACGACGAAGCGCACCGCCCGCCCGGCCATCCGCGTCTGCATGCGCGCGACATTGTGTTCGAGCGCGCGCGCCGCGAGAGGCTCGCGCTCTGGCTCACGTCGGCGACGCCAAGCGTGGAGACGTGGTGGCGCACGACCGTCGGGCTGGTCCGCACCGATCGTGGCGAGCGTGGCGCCTGGCCGAACGTCGTCATCGCCGACACACGGGGCATCCTGCGTCGCGAACCCCTGACGCCCGAGCTCTCGCGCGCGCTGCGTGAGACCCTCTCGCGCGGTGGTCGAGCGTTCATCGCCGTGAGCCGCCTGACGGCATCGCTGGCGTGCGACGAGTGCGGCCTGATCGTCCGGTGTGAGACGT
>QHRT01000543.1 GCA_003220195.1 Candidatus Rokuibacteriota bacterium
TCGAGCCAGGCTGGGAGCGGCGCGTTCGTGACGAAGCAGAAATGCACGGGTCGTGGCGCCGGGTGCCCCGCCTTCTCGACGTTGATCTTCTGCCGGCCGAAGCGGAGCGCAGTCCGGCCGCCGCCGAACGTCTCCACCTCCATGCGGAGGACACGCTGATAGAAGGCGCAGGTCTTCTCGACGTCGCTGACGGTGAGCACGAGGTGATCGAGTCGATCGAGACGAAGGTCTTGCATGCCGGCGATTCTATACTTGCAGCGTCCGACAGGCATCACGCACCGCGCACCGGCGAGCGTCGGGCACGAAGGATCGGAGGAAGAGGCCATGACCGATTACCGGATCATCGATGCCGACGGCCACGTCATGGAGCTCGACGCGGAGCTGCGCGAGCACATCGGCCCGCCCTATCGAGACCTCGAATGGCATCAGAGCTATTCGTTCTGGCCCGGCCTGACCATGGACGGTTATCTCCGATCGCTGCGGAAGCCCGGCGGCTGGGCCGGCGGAGGGACGGGGCCGAGCGCCGGTGACTGGCTCGACTTTCTCGACAAGAATCGCATCGAGCTCACCGTGCTGTATCCGACGCAGGGACTCACGCACGCGGCGATCCAGGACCGCGACTGGGCGGTGACGCTCGCCCGGGCCTACAACGACTGGCTCTATCACCGCTTCATGCGGACGAGCCCGCGACTCGTGGGCGTGGCGCTCCTGCCCGTGCAGGACATTCCGGAAGCGGTCCGCGAGCTCCGGCGATGCGTGACCGAGCTCGGCATGGTGGGCGCGGTGCTCCCTGCGGTGGCCGTCGGCGGGCGCTTCTTCAGCGGTCCGGAGTTTCATCCGCTCTGGGAAGAAGCGCAGCGTCTCGACGTGCCGATCTCCACCCATGGCGGCCTCAGCTCGCCCGGCCTCGGGCTCGATCTCGCCGCCAACTTCACCATCGCGCACACGCTCGAGCATCCGTTCGCCCAGATGCGTCATCTAGTCGGGATGATGTTCGAGGGCGTCTTCGAGCTCTTCCCGCGGCTACGCTTCGGCTGTCTCGAGTGCGGGGTGGGATGGGTGCCCTGGCTCATGGATCGAATGGACGAGGAGCAAGAGCGCAAGGGCCACTACTCGCCGCGCTGCACACGGAAGCCGAGCGAGTACCTGCGCCAGGGCAACATCTTCTTCGCGGCCGAGGTCGGCGAGACGGCGCTGCCGCTGGTGACGCGCTCGCTCCGGTCGGACGTCATTCTGTGGGCGTCCGACTATCCGCACGAGCGCGACCAGCGGGACTTCAAGGAAGACATTCCGACGCTGATCCATCGCCAGGACCTCGATGACGACGTGAAGCGACAGATCTTCTTCGACAATCCGCTGCGCTTCTATCCACGGCTGCGGGCGCGAGTCGAGACGCAGCCGGCGCTGGCAGCTCGCGGATCGGTGACGTAGCCGGGCCGACGACTGCGTCCGGCTCGTGAGGCCCTCCCTCATTGAGTGCGGATGGCTTCGGTCACGATGCGCCACGCGGGATCGCCGTCGAGGAGCCGCTCGGCGTTGGCGCCGAGCACGTTCCTCTCGGTGGCCGCGTTCACACGCAATTCCTGTCGAAGAATTCGGCGACATTCCTCGAAGCGCGTCCGGAGTCGGCTCGGCTCGCGCCAGTTCGCGTCGCTGCCGTAGATCACCCTCTCCGGCCCGAATGTGTCCAGCAGCCGCCGGATCAGGTCGGGCCACATCGTCAGCGGCAGCAGCGACCACGAGACGTCGACGTACACGTTGGGCATGAGGCTCAAGGCGATCGTCTGATCGACGAAGGGCCGGCCGCCGTGCGCGACGACGAGCTTGAGATTGGGAAACTCGCGGGCCACATCGTCCAGGTAGATGGGCAGGCAGTACTTGGTCCGCGTGCCGCCGGGATCGTCGGGGTTGCAGTAGATCAGCCCGGCGTGGACGAGCACCGGCACGCCGAGATCCTGCGCACGGGCGAACGTCGGAAAGCACGCGACGTCGTTCGGATAGAAACCCTCGTCCTCGATGGGTCCGCCCGACGTCGACATCTTCAGACCGCGGAAGCCGTGCTCCTTCACGTACTGCTCCAGGCGATCCGGCGTCTCCGGACGGCGCGGGTCGAGGAACGCGAAGGCCGTGAGACGGTCCGGCGCCTTTGCGACTGTCCGCGCCACCAGCTCGTTGTCGAGCGCGAAGATGACCGCGCGGTCCAGCCCCGCCGCATCGAGGCACCGGGGAAAACTCTCGACGTAGGCCCGGCGCTCGGCCTCAGGCACGTTGCCCCAGGCCGTGAGGTGCACGTGGAAGTCGACGAGTCCCACAGCGGTCTACTTCACCGTGACCAGGCCCGGCGCGACGTCACGCAGCGGCTCGAGCACGTAGAGGTCAGCCGGTCCCCGGCGTTCCTTGATCTGCTTCTTGTCGAGCATGAACTGGATGGTGACGGCCATGTCCTCG
>QHRT01000546.1:0-3148 GCA_003220195.1 Candidatus Rokuibacteriota bacterium
CGCGTGGGCCAGTCAGCGCCAGCGCCGGTTCGACGAGATGTTGAACGCCATCGGGGTCGGCGTCTTTCGCGCGACCCCCGAGGGCACGTTCCGCGACGCGAACCCGGTCATGATGGCGTGGCTGGGCGTGTCCTCCCTCGACGAGTTGCGTGCGGCCGACCACGGGGGCCTGCTGGATGGCGTGCGAGACACCACGCAGTCGCACGCCGTGAGACTTCGCGGCGCCGGGGGCGAGGACGTCGACCTGCTGGTGAGCGGTGGCATGGTGCAGGACGTCGACGGCAGGAGGGTGATCGAAGGGGTCGTGCTTCCGGTCAGCCCCCCATCTCCACGCTCGCCGGACCGTGGTTCGTCATGATCCAGTAGAGCCCGAGCGTCCGCACGAGCTCCTGGAGACGTTCGAAGCCCACCGGTTTGACCAGGTAGGAATTTGCGCCGACGTCATAGGCCCGGCTGATGTCCGGCGATTGCCCCGACGACGTCAGGGCGACCACGGGCAGCCGCCGGACGCCCGGCGCTTCGCGAAGCCAGGTCAACACTTCGAATCCGGAGACGCGCGGCAGCTTCAAGTCGAGCAAGATCAAGATCGGCAAGGGATAGCGCGCGCGATCGGCGTAGCGGCCCTCGCCGGCCAGATAGCCGATCGCCTGTTCGCCGTCGGCCACGACGTGGAGCGGATTGACGAACCCTGCCTGCTCGAACGCGCGTTGCGTGAGCGCCACGTCGTTCGGGTCATCCTCGACGAACAGTATGGTGCCTCGCCGGCGATCCATCCTCACCTCGGCAATTCGATCCAGAATTTCGCGCCCGCTCCGGCATTCGACTCGACGCCGACGCGGCCGCCCATGCGCTCCGTCCCTCGCCGCACGATCGCGAGCCCGATGCCCGTGCCGGGATACGTCTCGATGCCGTGCAGCCGTTCGAACACGCGGAAGATCCTCCCATGGTATCGCGGGGCAATGCCGATGCCGTTATCTTCCACCCAGAGGCGTTCCATCAGGCCGCGAGATTCCGACCGGATCCGGACCCGGGGCGTCGAGCCTTCTTCGACGAACTTGATCCCGTTCGTCAGGAGATTGGTGATGATCTGTCGGAGGGTGGCGCGATCGGCCAGCACCGTGCCGAGCGGGTCCGCGATGGTGATCGAGGCCGAGCGCGTGCGGATCTCGTCTTCGAGGCCGTGAAGAGCCTCGCGCACGACGTCACCCAGATCGAGCCGCTCTCGTCGGAGCTCGTCGCGGCTCAGGCGGCTGTAGGCCAGCAGATCCTGGATCAGCAGATCCATCCGCTGGGCCGCCTCGACGATCCGTCGCGCGTAGTCGAGTCCACGACTCCCCAGCGTGTCGGCATGGTCGGCCATGAGGGCTTTCGCGAATCCATCCATGGCCCGGAGCGGCGCGCGAAGATCGTGGGAGACGGTGTACCCGAACGCGTCGAGCTCGGCGTTGATTTCCTCGAGCTCCCGCGTCCGCTCGCTGACGCGCTCCTCCAGGGTCAGCGTCAGCTCCTTCAGCGCCGCTTCCGTGCGCTTGCGCTCGGTGATGTCACGCGCGATCTTCGAGGCGCCGACCACCCGGCCGCCCGCATCGAGGATCGGCGACACGGTGAGCGAGATGTCGATCAGGCTTCCGTCCTTGGCCTTGCGCACGGTATCGAAGTGCCCGGTGCGTTCGCCGCGGCGGAGCCGCGCCATCACCTCGTGCTCTTCGTCCAGACGATCGGGCGGGATGATGATCGTGATGGGACATCCGATCGCCTCGTCCGCGCGGTATCCGAAGATGCGCTCGGCCGCAGGGTTACAGGACGTGATCACGCCGTCGAGCGTCTTCGCGACGATAGCGTCGTCCGAGTTCTGCACGATCGCGGCGAGCCGCCCGTGCTCTTCTTCGAGGCGGTGGCGGTCGTCGACGTCGAAGACGACGGCCACCCAGCCGTCGGGCGTGTCGCCCGTCCCGTACGTCGGCGTGTAGACGGCGTGGATCCACCGGAGGCCGGGCCCGCGGAACGAGATCTGCGCCTCGTACTCCACGCGCGTTCCCGCGAGCACCCGGTCGATGTGCGGTCGGATCGCCTCGAAGGCCTCCGGGCCGATCACGTCGACGATCGGCTGGCCGACGATCTCCTCGGACGGGTGTCCGAGCCAGTCCGCGTACGGTTGGCTCACCCACAGGTACCGAAGATCGCGGCTGCATCGCGTGACGGGCGTGGGCAGCGCTTCGCCGATCGACCTCAGATGCTCCTCGGCCATCCGCGCCGCAGCCGCGCCCGTCACTCGCTTTCTCGCCATCCGATGTCCCTCGCCAGCGACCCCGCAATTATCCCACTCTCCGCCGGCGCGCCGTTCGTGCGCGTCGCGAGCGTACTCTATGTCGCGAGCAGAACGAGCCGGGGGAGACCATGATGAGACCCGCAGTCATCGGCAATGACGGCCGCACCAGCGCGCTCGTCGCCGCGTTCAACAGGAGTCCGCGCGTCAGCTGATCCAGGACGTGCTCGCCGCCGCGCGCGAGCACAAGCCCGACTTCGTTTTCGTCGGGCCCGAGGCCCCGCTTGCGGCAGGCGTCGTCGATGCGCTCGCCACCGAGCTCGGCATCCCGTGCGTCGGGCCGACGCAGAGTCTCGCGCGGCTCGAATCGAGCAAGGCGTTCACGCGCGAGCTCGTCGCGCGCCACGCCATCCCCGGCAATCCCGAGTTCCGCGTGTTTCGCACTCCGGAAGGCGTCGATGAGTACTGCCGCGAGCTCGGGGAATTCGTCGTCAAGCCGGACGGCCTCACCGGGGGCAAGGGCGTGAAGGTCTCCGGAACGCATCTCGGATCGCCGCGCGAGGCCGCGCAGTATGCCGCGGAGCTGTTCCGCGAGGGCCACCCCGCCGTCGTCGTCGAAGAACGTCTGGATGGCGAGGAGTTCAGCCTGCAGTCGTTTTGCGACGGCGTTCACGTGGCCGACATGGTCGTCGTGCAGGACCACAAGAGAGCGCACGAGGGCGATCGGGGACCGAACACCGGAGGCATGGGCTCGTACTCGTGCGCGGATCATCGCTTGCCGTTCCTGACCGAAGAGCATCAGCGGGCGGCCAGCGGCATCAACGCCGCGGTCGCCGCCGCGATCGCGAAGGAGACGGGCGCGCCGTACCGGGGCATCCTCTA
>QHRT01000546.1:3175-3695 GCA_003220195.1 Candidatus Rokuibacteriota bacterium
CGGAGGCGTTGAACGTGCTCTCGCTCCTGACGACGGACCTGGTCGACATCTCGGAAGCGATCATCCGGGGCACGCTCGATCGCGTGCCCGTCGAGTTCGCGCCGCTCGCGTCGGTGTGCAAGTACGTCGTGCCGCGGGGCTATCCGGAAAGCCCGGTGCGCGGCGAGCGCATCAGCCTGGCGCGCGTGCCGGCCTCATCCGCACAGCTCCGGCATTACTTCGCGTCGGTCGACCAGACCGCCGAGGGATTGATCATGACCGGATCGCGCGCGATCGGGTTCGTGGGAATCGCTGCCGATCTCGACGAGGCGGAACGCGTCGCCGAGGAAGCCGCGAGCGCAGTCGAGGGACCGGTCGAGCATCGCCGGGACATCGGCACGCGCGCGTTGATCGACGCGCGCTGCGAGCACGTGCGGCGGCTCGGCGGGTCCTGACTCGCCGCTACCGCGACTCGTCGACGTACAGCAGGTCGAGGTCCTTGTCCTTGCTCCGCAGCCGGCCCACGAGAAATTTCAGCAGA
>QHRT01000547.1 GCA_003220195.1 Candidatus Rokuibacteriota bacterium
CGGATACGGAAACATCTCGAGGCAGTAGAACTTCGGGCGGCGGGCGTCCTCCACCGCGCGAAACTGACCGGACTCCTCCCAGATCCGCTGCCATTTCGGCTCGATGTCGCGAAACGGATAGCGATCGGTCGACATGACAGAGCGAGAGTAGCACATCAGAAACGGCGCCCGAATTCAGGCGGTTGAGCCGATCGAGCTGATCCATCGGAAGAGCGGAATGGTCTCGCGTGCGGTCATGTCCGCGAGGGGATCGGCGTGCCCGCACCCCGATCCCCTCGCGGCGGACAGCTCAGCTCTGGGACGGAAGACGCTGCACGATGACGTTCGATTCCGCGGACGGCGATTCTTTCGCTGCCTCGGCCTCCGCGCCCGGCGACCGATGGAAATACTCGTAGATCCGTTGAGCGAGCTTTGGCGTGACCTTGGGAACGCCGGCCAGCTCGGCGACCGACGCCTCGCGAACTTTCCGTGCCGAGCCGAGCGTCTTGAGCAGGCTGGTGCGGATCGTGGGGCCGACGCCGGGAATGGCGTCCAGCACCGACTGGATCGGGCGCGCAGGGTCTTGTGATAGGTGATCGCGAAGCGATGCGCTTCGTCCCGGATCTTTTGCAGCGTGTGGAGCGCCGGCGACGTGCGATCGAGCACGAGCGGGTCCAGGCTGTCGGGCCGGTAGACTTCTTCTTCTCGTTTCGCCAGCGCAATCACCGGCAGATAGTCGAGCCCGAGATCCTGGAGCGCCTTGAGCCCGGCGTTCAGCTGTCCGCGGCCGCCGTCGATCAGCACGAGATCCGGCAGCGGCCCACCCTGCTCGAGCGTGCGCGCGAACCGGCGTCGCAGCATCTCCGCGAGCGACGCGAAGTCGTCGCTGCCGACGACGGTCTTGATCCGGAACCTCTTGTAGTCGTCTTTCTTCACCTCACCGTTTTCCCAGACCACCATCGAGCCGACCTGCTCGCCCCCCTGGAGATGCGAGATGTCGTAGCCTTCGATCCGGTTCGGCAGCCCGGGCAGCCCGAGCTCGCGCGCGAGCTCTTCCTGGATGAGCTGCTGGCGATTGCCTCGTCCGAGCAGCCGGTTCTGGAGCGCGATCGCCGCATTTTCCTCGGCGAGCGCGACGAACTCGCGCTTCGGCCCGCGCTGCGGCGCCAGGAGCTGGACGCGATGGCCGGCGCGCTCGGCAAGCCACGCCGTCAGGAGCTCTGCCTCGGGAACGTCCTCGGACAGGAGCACTTCGGGGGCGGCCCGAACGTCCTTGGCGTAGAACTGCCTGACGAACGCCGACAGGATCTCGCCGTCGGACCAGCCCGCGACCTTGTCGAAGAAGAACGACTCCTGCCCGACGAGCCGGCCCTTGCGCACGAAGAAGAGCTCGACGCACGCATCCGCCCCCTGCCGCACGACGCCGACGACGTCCTGGTCGACCTCGTCGGTCGAGATGATCTTCTGGCGCTCCCGGACCTTCTTGAGCGACTGGATCTGGTCGCGCAGCACCGCCGCGCGCTCGAACTTCTCCTCCGCCGCCGCCGTCTCCATCTCGTGCGTGAGGTCGAGGATCAGGTCCTCGTCCTTGCCCTCGAGGAAGCGCTGCACGTCGGCGACCGTGCGCGCATAGCCCTCGCGGGTCTCCCATCCGGTGCACGGCGCGTTGCACCGGCCGATCGAGTACTGGATGCAGGGGCGCTCGAGGCGTCCGTCGATCGTGATGGAGCACGTACGCAGCGGGAACAGCTGGCGCGTGAGCCGGAGCGTCTCGCGCATGGCCGTCGCCGGATAGAACGGTCCGTAGTAGGTCGATCCGTCGTCCTTCACCCGCCGGGCGACCAGGAGCCGCGGGAACTCCTCGTCGCTCGTCAACCGCAAGAACGGATAGTGCTTGTCGTCGCGGAGAATGATGTTGTAGCGCGGCCGGTGCCGGCGCACCAGATTCGCCTCGAGCATGAGCGCTTCCAGCTCGTTGTCGGTCACGATGTACTCGAGATCGCGAATCTGCCGGACGAGCGAGTCGGTCTTCGCGTCTCGCGGGCGCGAGTCCTGGAAGTACGACCGGACGCGGCTCTTGAGCGAGGCGGCCTTCCCGACGTAGATCACCTGCTGCTTGGCGTCCTTGTACAGGTAGACGCCCGGACGATCGGGCAGCCGCGCGAGGCTCTCCTCGAGGCTCATGCGTTCAGCGTACCGCGCGCTTGCGGAGGGCCTTCACACGATCGCGCAGCTCGGCCGCCTGTTCGAAATCGAGCCGGCGCGCCGCGTCCTTCATCTGCGCCTCGAGCTCGGCGATCCGCCGATCGAGCGCTTCGGGCGACTCGAAGCTCTCGACGGTGGGCTGCTCCACCTCCACCGTGTAGTAGTCCCGCTCGTACACGGTCTGCAGCAGCTCGTGGATCGACGACCGGATCGATTCCGGCGTGATCCCGTGCGCTTCGTTGTACGAGGCCTGGAGCTGACGCCGCCGCTCGGTCTCGGCGATCGTCGTCGCCATCGACTCGGTGACGCGGTCGGCGTACATGATGACCTCGCCGTTCACGTTGCGCGCGGCGCGTCCGGCGGTCTGGATCAACGACGTGCCCGAGCGCAGGTAGCCTTCCCTGTCGGCGTCCAGGATCGCCACCAGCGAGACCTCGGGGATGTCGAGGCCTTCCCGCAAGAGGTTGATGCCGATCAGGCAGTCGAACTTGCCCAGTCGGAGATCCCGGATCACGGCGACGCGGTCGAGCGTGTCGACGTCGGAGTGCAGGTAGCGCACCCGCAGGCCGGCTTGCTGGTAGTACTCGGTGAGATCCTCGGCCATCCTCTTCGTGAGCGTCGTGACCAGCACGCGCTCCTCGCGCTCGGCGCGCACGCGCACCTCGTGCAAGAGGTCGTCGACCTGCTCGCCGGCCGGCCGCACGGTGATCTTCGGATCCATGAGCCCGGTCGGCCGGATGATCTGCTCGACGACGGCGGCGCCCGCCAGCTTGACCTCGTAGTCGCTGGGCGTCGCGGACACGTACACCGTCTGACCGGTGAGCTGCGTGAACTCGTCGAACGTCAGCGGGCGGTTGTCGAACGCGGACGGCATCCGGAACCCGTACTCGACGAGCGTCTCCTTGCGCGAGCGGTCGCCGTAATACATGCCGCGGATCTGCGGAACCGCGACGTGGCTCTCGTCGATGATCACGAGCGCGTCCTTCGGCAGGTAGTCGATCAGCGTCGGCGGCGGCTCTCCGGCACGCCGGCCCGTCAGGTGCCGCGAGTAGTTCTCGATGCCGTGGCAGTAGCCGAGCTCGCGCAGCATCTCGATGTCGAAGAGCGTCCGCTGCTCGAGCCGCTGCGCTTCCAGCAAGCGATTGCGCTGTCGCAAGAACGCGAGGCGCTCGCCCAGCTCCTCCTGGATGGTCTCGAGCGCGCGCTCGAGCTGCGTCGCCTCGGTCACGTAGTGGCTCGCCGGGTAGATGTGCGCCCGGTCGAAGCGCTCGAGGACCTGGCCGCGCAAGGGATCGATTCGCGAGATCTGCTCGATCTCGTCGCCGAAGAGCTCGACGCGCATCGCGTACGCGTCCTCGTTCGCGGGAAAGATCTCGATGACGTCGCCGCGCACCCGGAACGTCCCGCGATGGAAGTCGTAGTCGTTCCGCTCGTACTGGGTCGCGATGAGCCGGCGGATGATCTCGTCGCGCTCGATCCGCTCGCCGGCCGCGAGCGACAGATGCAGGCCGTGATACGTCTCCGGCGCGCCGATGCCGTAGATGCAGGAGACGGACGCCACCACGACGACGTCGCGCCGTTCGAGCAGCGACTTCGTCGCGGAGTGGCGCATCCGGTCGATCTCGTCGTTCACCAGCGCGTCCTTCTCGATGTAGGTGTCCGACTGGGGGATGTAGGCCTCGGGCTGGTAGTAGTCGTAGTACGAGACGAAGTACTCGACCGCGTTCTGCGGAAAGAACGCCTTGAACTCGCTGAAGAGCTGCGCCGCGAGCGTCTTGTTGGGCGACATCACCAGGGTCGGACGTCCGAGGTTCGCGATCAGGTTGGCGATCGTGTACGTCTTGCCGGATCCGGTGACGCCGCGCAGGACGGCGTGCGTGCGGCCGGCCCGGGTGGCGGCGGTGAGCGCCGCGATGGCTTCGGGCTGGTCGCCGCGCGGCTCGTAGTCGGACGTGAGCGTGAAGTTCATCGAAGACCAGGATACCGCTCGTGCCTCGGCCTCTCGGTTCGTCGCGCCAGCGGGGTCGGGGTCGAGCTAGAACGCCGTCACGCTCGACGTCGGCACCGCGACCAGGTACTTGCGCCACGAGTCCAGCAGCGAGCTCGCGTGCGGGTGACGCAGCATGTGCGTCGAGAACAGGAACTTCGGGTGCACCGGCTCCCGCAAGAGCCGCATGCCCACCTCGGGCGGCAGCCGGTTGCCCTTCTTCAGATTGCACCGGAGGCACGCGGCGACCACGTTGGTCCACGAGGTTTCGCCCCCGCGCGAGCGCGGGACCACGTGATCCACCGTAAGACGTTCACCGCGCCGATTGCAGTACTGGCACGCGTATCCGTCGCGTCGAAGAATATTCTTCTTGTTGAACGCCACCCGGTCCAGGAACGGTTTCCGGATGTACACGCCGAGCCGGATGACGGCGGGGAGCGCAAACGTCACCGACGGCGACCGGATGACGCGCGGCGAGGCCTCGACCGGCTCGGCCTTCCCGGCGAGGAGGAGCGTCACGGCACGGCGGGCGTTGGTGAAATGGAGCGGTTCGAACGAATAGTTCAGCACCAGTACGGCTATCTCGTCCATGCTCGCCTAGGATAGTCGTGGCTCTCCGAGCGTGTCAAATGACGCGGATGGCGACGTGGATGCGTCGCGCCCCGCGACGGCCGCGGGGCGCGGGGATTCGGGCGGACTCGAGCTACTTCTGCAGCGTCCGGATATAATTGACGATCTGCCAGCGCTCCTTTTCGGGCAGGTGCTTCCAGGGCGGCATCGGACCGCGACCGTTCGAGATCTTCCAGAACAGCTCGCCGTCGGCCTCTTTCTTGACCTTGTCCGACGTCCAGTTCGCCGGCTTCGGGGTCAGCGCAGCGGCGGCCGGACCATCGCCCTTGCCCGACGGCCCGTGGCACGGGACACAGTTCGTCTCGACCGACTTCTTGCCGAGATCCGTGCCCTTTTCGGGGTTCTTCGTGTTCTTGGCATCGGCCGGTGCG
>QHRT01000540.1 GCA_003220195.1 Candidatus Rokuibacteriota bacterium
CGTAGCCGGACGCGCTCCTCGATGATCGTTTCTTCGCCATCACTTCTTCACCAGCGCCTCGAACTCGCTCCGGAACTTCTCGATGTAGGAGATGTACGGGCCGACCGCGCCGTCGTAGAACGCGCAGATCGTGGTCCCGGCGCCGCGCTTCGCGACGTCCACGATCGTGTCGAGGTCGTCCTTGCGGCCGTGCCCCTCGACCAGGCGGTGCACCATCTTGTAGATCCAGCCCGTCGACTCGCGGCACGGCGTGCACTGCCCGCAGCTCTCGTGCGCGTAGAAGCGCGCGACGACCAGCAACGCTTCCGGAATCGACACGCTCTCGTCCATGACGATGACGCCGGCCGAGCCGATCATCGAGCCCGCGGCCTTGAGCCCGTCGACATCCATCGTGACGTCGATCTGGTCGGCGGTGAGGATCGCCGCCGACGAGCCGCCCGGCACCACGGCCTTCAGCCGGCCCGTCCCGCTGACGCCGCCCGCGTAGTCCTCGATGAGCTGGCGAAGCGTGACCGACACCGGCGCCTCGTACACGGCGGGCCGTTTCACGCGGCCGGACACCGAGTACATGCGCGTGCCGCCCTGGGTCTTCGTGCCGAGCCCCGCGAACCACGCGGCGCCGCGGTTCACGATGTGCGGCACGCACGCGAGCGTCTCGACGTTGTTGACGATCGTCGGCTTGCCGAACGCGCCCTTGATGGCGGGAAACGGCGGCTTCACCTTGGGCCAGCCCTTCTTGCCTTCCAGCGACGAGATCAGCCCGGTCTCTTCGCCGCAGATGTACGCGCCGGCGCCCCGGTGAACGACGATGTCGAAGCCGCGGCCGAGATAGCCGGCGTCGTGGGCTTCCCTCACCGCCTGCGTGAAGCGGCGCCACGGCTCGACGTACTCGCCGCGGATGTAGACGAAGCCGAGCGGCGAGCGGATCGCGCGCGCCGTAATGGCCATGCCCTCGATCAAGGCATGGGGATCGCGCTCGAGGATGTAGCGGTCCTTGAACGTGCCCGGCTCGCCTTCGTCGGCGTTCACGACCAGGTAGACGGGCCCGGGATGATCCTTGGGGATGAACGACCACTTCATCCCGGTCGGGAAGCCGGCGCCGCCGAGGCCGCGGAGGTTCGACTTCTTCACCTCGTCCACGATCGCGGCGGGCTCCATCGCCTGCGCCTTCGCGAGCGCCGCGTAGCCGCCAGTCTCGCGATAGACCTCGAGCGTGTGCGAGTCGGGCCGGTCGAAGTTACGGGTGAGGATCTTCTCGTCGGTCACGAGAGCGCCTCGAGGAGGCGATCGACTTTCTCCGGCGTCAGATTCACCTCGTAGCGATCGTCGACCTGCATCATCGGCGCACCCTCGCACGCACACAGGCACTCGACGGAGAAGAGCGATACGCGGCCGTCGCCCGTGGTTTCGCCGACGTCGATCCCGAGCCGCTGGCGCAGGTGCGCGATGATCTCCTGCGCACCGGCCAGGTGACACGAGAGGTTGTGGCACACGGACACGATGTGGCGGCCCTTCGCCTCCTCGAAAAAGAGCGTGTAGAACGTGACCACTTCGTGGACGTGCGCGGCGCTGAGCCCGAACAGCGAGCCGACGTAGTCCTGCGCCTCGAGCGACAGATGCCCGAGCGTCTCCTGCGCCATCTGGAGCACCGGCAGCAGTGCGCCGCGCGGATCCGGATAGAGCGACTGGAGCCGCCGGACTTCGCTGAGCTGCTCGGGCGAGAACGTGGGCGGCGACGTTGCGGACGCGGGGGTCATCGGTCCAGTTCTCCGCCGATCATGTTCACGGAGCCGAACGTCGGGATGAGATCAGCGACCATCTCCCCTTCGATCATGCGGTGCAGCGCCGCGAGCGGCGGCAGGCATGGCGGCCGGCACCGCACACGGTAGGGTCGATCGCTGCCGTCCGAGACCACGTAGAAGCCGAGCTCGCCGTTCGCGCCCTCGACCGCGAAGTACGCCTCGCCGGCAGGTGGGCGGATGCCGTAGCCATCCATGATCAGCATGAAGTGGTTCATCAGGCCCTCGATCGAGCCGTACGCGGTCTCCTTCGGCGGCAAGACGACGCGCTTGTCGTGCACGTTGACGCGGTCGTGCTTCGCCCGCTCCTGGCCTTGAAGGTTCGGCGAGAGCGCGATCTGGTGCAGCAGCAGCCCCTCCGTGTGCCCGCGCTTGCCCTCGTCGACGTACGTCGCGGGATCGATCGGCCGGCCGGCCATGTCCACGTTGATCGGCCCGCCGGGGATCTCGTCGAGCGCCTGCTCGGCGATCCGCATCGACTGCTCCATCTCCGCCATGCGCACGAGATAGCGCGCGTAGTTCGTAGACGTAATAGGGCTGCGCGCGGCGGACGTCGTACGGCACGCCGAAGGCGCGGAGCAAGGGCCCGGTGATCGCGTAGCCGATCGTCTCCTCGCGCGACAGCGCACCGACGCCGATCATGCGGTCCATGAAGATGCGGTTGCCGGTCAGCAATCGATGGACTTCGGCGAGCACCTCGCGCGTGTCCTTGAACGCCTTCCGCGTCTTTTCCGCGAAGCCGTCGGGCAGATCGGCCTTCACGCCGCCCACGCGCCCGTAGGAGATCGTGAGCCGGGCGCCTGTCACGTCCTCCACCAGCTCCCACAGGTACTCGCGCGCCTTGATCATGTAGAGGAAGACGGTGAACGCGCCGAGCTCCATCGCGGATGCGCCGATGCAGGTCAGGTGGTCGCACACGCGCGAGATCTCGCTCATGATCACGCGGATGTACTGGCAGCGCTCGGTCGGCTCGATCCCGAGCAGCTTCTCCACCGCGGACGCGTAGCCGAAGTTGTTGATGAGCGGCGAGACGTAGTTCAGCCGGTCGGTGTACGGGATCGCG
>QHRT01000042.1:0-15927 GCA_003220195.1 Candidatus Rokuibacteriota bacterium
CTTGCCGCAGCCGGCGCACGCGAGATTGCAGCGGAAGAGCGGCTCGAGCATCAAGACCAGGGGATACCGCCGCCGGCCGCGGAGCCGCTGCCCGAGCACGTACGTCGCGACCGTCCACATCTGTGAGAGCGGAACGCTCATGCGCTCTGAGTCCCTCGTTCGCCGAGCGCCATCGGCGCTCCGGCGCTCCCGTTTCGATACCAGAGGACGACCGCCAGCACGCTGTGGAGCAGGAGCCCCACGACCCCGAGCCACCGCTCTCCGATCCACGCCGTGACGGCGAGGTTGAAGGCGAGTACGCCGTAGTATAACGCCACGCCGTAACGGGGCTGGCGTCCGCCGGCGCTCTTCACGAATACGACGTACCCGCCGAGCCCGACGATGCCGACGACGAGCCACCCGGCGAAGTTCGACAGCGGCACCCCGAAATAGACGCCGCCGTCCGGGTAGTAGAAGATGCGGCCGAGGAACCATCGATCACCGCGCACGGCCAGCGGATCGATGACGACGTCGAGCGCCATCATGAGCGTCCCGCCCAGGAGCACGGTCGCCGTGCCTGACGCGTGCCGGCCGAGCGCCGCCCGAGCCAGGCAGAAGGCCGCGTAGGCGAGAAACACGAACGACAGCGAGTCCATGAAGGGCACGTTCGCGATGTAGAGCTCGCGGCCGCGTGTCGCCTCCGTGTAGTGATAGAGACCGAACGGAATGCCGATTCTCGTCGAGGAGAACTCGGCCAGCCACGCGACCGCCCAGACCCAGAGGCCGAACAGGGACGTTCGTTTCCAGCCGAGATCGAGAGCGCCGGAGGCGACGAAGGCGAGCAGGAAGACGAAGACGTACGGCCGAAGAACGAGCGTCCCGATCACGAGATCCATCGTGTTCCGCGCGCGACAGAACAGCGGGGCTCTGCTTGCCGGCGCGAGTGCACATGTTACCATTCGCAGTCGTGACCGGTGTCGACTCCGCGATCTCCCGCGCACAGGAGAGACTCCTTCACCTGCAAGCGCCGGCCGGATACTGGGTCGGCGACCTCGAACCGCCGCCCGAGATCACCGCGGAGTACCTGCTCCTCTGTCATCTTCTCGACCGCGTCGATCGCGACCGTGAACGGCGTGCCGTCCGGTACCTGCGCCGCCGTCAACGGCCGGACGGCGGCTGGAACCTCTTCGAAGCCGGCCCCCCGAATCTCTCCATCTCGATCAAGGTCTACTTCGCGATGAAGATGGCGGGCGTCCCGACCGACGATCCCGCGATGGCGAGCGCGCGGGAACGCATCCGCGCGATGGGCGGACCGGTGAAGGCGAACGTCTTCACCAAGATTCTCTTGTCCCTGTTCGGCGAGTACGACTGGAACGGCGTGCCCACGATGCCGGTCGAGATCATGCTGCTGCCCCCGCCGTTCATCCTGTTCAACATCTACGAGATCTCGTACTGGTCGCGCACGGTCCTGGTGCCGCTGCTCATCATCATGGACCGGAAGCCCGTCACGTGGCTGCCGCTCGAGCAGTCGCTCGACGAACTCTGGCCGGTGCCGCGCGCGCAGGCGAGCCTCCGCTTCCCACGCGTGCCCGAGCCGTTTACCTGGCGGGGCCTCTTCTGGAAGAACTTCTTCATCGCGATGGACGACAGCCTCAAGATCTGGGAGCGCTTCTCCCCGCGCCCGGGCCGCAAGGCCGCGATCGAGGCCGCGCGCCGATGGCTCGAGGAGCACGTCTCGGTGCCCGGCGGGCTCGGCGGCATCTATCCCGCGATGGCGAACTCGATCCTGGCCCTGCGCGTCCTCGGGTATCCGGACGATCATCCGCTGGTGCTCGGGCAGCTGAAGGAGATCGAGGCGCTGGCGGTCGAGCACGACGACGAGCTCTGGTACCAGCCGTGTCCTTCGCCGATCTGGGACACGGGCCTCGCGATGAACGCGCTCGTCGAGAGCGGGGTGCCCTCCGACCACGAGGCGCTCCGCCGCGCGGCCGAATGGCTCCTGGACAAGCAAGTGCTGGTCCCCGGGGACTGGAAGGTGAAGCGCCCGCACGTCCAGCCGGGCGGCTGGGCCTTCCAGTTCGACAACCCGTTCTATCCCGATCTCGACGACACGGGCATGACGCTGATCGCGCTCGAGAAGGTCAGCGGGCTCGATCCCGATCGTGTCCGCCTGGGGAAGGAGCGCGGGCTCGGCTGGCTTCTCGGCATGCAAGGTCAGGACGGCGGCTGGGCGTCGTTCGACGCCGATAACAACCGGCTCTACCTGAACCACATCCCGTTCGCCGATCACGGCGCCTTGCTCGATCCCTCGACGGAAGATCTGACGGGGCGCGGGCTCGAGCTCCTCGGCACGCTCGGCTATCGCGCGGATTTTCGGCCGGCGGAGCGGGCGCTCGACTTCATCCGTCACACCCAGCGTCACGACGGCCCGTGGTACGGCCGCTGGGGCGTCAACTACATCTATGGCACGTGGTCCGTGCTGCGTGGTCTCCACGCGATCGGCGTCGACTCGCGACAGGAGTACGTCCAGCGCGCCGTGCGCTGGCTCTGCACGCGCCAGAACGAGGACGGCGGCTGGGGCGAGACGTGCGAGAGCTACGACGACCCCGGCCGCGCGGGCGATGGCGCGTCGATCCCGAGCCAGACCGCGTGGGCGCTGCTCGGACTCTTCGCCGCCGGGCACACCACCGGACGCGAGGTCGAGCGCGGCATCGCCTATCTGCTCTCGACCCAGCACGCGGACGGCGGCTGGGACGATCCGCTGTGGAACGGCACCGGGTTTCCGCGCGTGTTCTTCCTCAAGTACCACCTCTACGCGAAGTACTTCCCTCTCTGGGCGCTGGGAGTCTATCGCCGCACGCGCACATGAACGGGCAGCTCCCGCTGCTCCTCCGCCCCGTGGAGAGGCTCGGCGACGGCGCGCTCTCGATCGTCGAATCGCTCGGCCGCTTCGGTGGCTTCCTCGGCCAGGCGATCGGCATCATGCTGACGCCGCCGTTCAAGTGGCGAGCGTTCGTCGACCGGATCAACTACATCGGGTTCCGCTCGTTGCTGATCATTCTCCTGACGGGCGCGTTCACCGGCATGGTCCTCGGCCTCCAGCTCTACCTGACGCTCTCGCGGTTCGGCTCCGAGGCGTTCCTCGGCCCGGCCGTCGCGCTGGCGCTGATCCGCGAGCTCGGTCCGGTGCTGGCCGCCCTCATGGTCACCGGGCGAGCCGGCTCCGCGCTCACCGCCGAGCTCGGCATCATGCGCATCACCGAGCAGATCGACGCGCTGACCGTCATGGCATTGAACCCGCTGCGCTACCTGGTGGTGCCGTCCCTCCTGGCCGGCCTCGTCTCGTTTCCGCTCATGACGGCGCTCTTCGACACGGTCGGCATCTTCGGCGGCTATCTGGTCGGCGTGAAGCTTCTCGGGCTGTCCGAGGGCACGTACTTCGGCGAGATGCAGACGTTCGTCCACATGGACGACATCATGATGGGCTTCTGGAAGTCGGCGCTGTTCGGCGTCGTCGTGACGTGGGTGGCCACGTACAAGGGCTTCAACGTCGGTCACGGCGCCGAGGGCGTCGCCCGCGCGACCACGCAGTCGGTCGTGCTGGCCTCGGTGCTGATCCTCGTGTGGGACTACTTCCTCGGCTCGGTGCTCCCGTGATCAAGGTCGAGGGCCTCACCAAGGCGTTCCGCGGGCAGCCGGTGCTGCGTGGCGTGAACCTCGAGATCCCGACGGGCTCGATCACCGTCATCATCGGGCGCAGCGGCGGCGGCAAGTCCGTCTTCTTGAAGCACCTGATCGGACTCTTGCGTCCGGACGCGGGCCACGTCATCGTCGACGAGCAGGACGTCACCGCGCTTCATGGCCGTGCGCTCGATCAGGTGCGCCAGCGCTACGGCGTCGTCTTCCAGGGCGGCGCGCTGTTCGACTCGCTGACGTGCGCGGAGAACGTGGCGTTCCCGCTGCGCGAGAAGCTCGGCCTGCCGCGCGCCGAGACCGTGCGCCGCGTGGACGCGGCGCTCGCGCAGGTGAGCCTGGAGGGCGCCGCGGGAAAATACCCGGCGGAGATCTCGGGCGGGATGCGCAAGCGCGTCGCGATCGCGCGCGCGCTCGTCATCGAGCCGCAGATCATCTTCTTCGACGAGCCGACGACCGGCCTCGACCCGATCCTGGTCAACACGATCCACCGGTTGATCCTGGAACTCCATTCCCGGCACCACTTCACGGCCCTGATCGTCAGCCACGAGATCCCCGAGATCTTCGAGATCGCCGACTCCGTCGCGATGCTGGCCGACGGACGGATCATCGAGACCGGGCCGCCGGCTGCGATCCAGGCATCCCGGAATCCGGTCGTCCAGAAGTTCATCCGCGGCGAGCCGGAATAGCGTCGGACGCGCGGAAAAGGAGCGACGATGGAACGAACGAAACTGAATCTCGCCGTCGGCTGCTTCGTGCTCGTCGGCATCTTGGCTTTGGGATACCTTTCGATTAAACTCGGCCGAGTTTCGTGGCTCGGCGGTGGTGGCTACGACGTCACCGCCGATTTTCCCTCGGTCGGCGGACTCAAAGCCGGATCCAGCGTCGAGATCGCTGGGGTCGAGGTCGGACGCGTCGAATCGATCGGACTGGCGGATTATCAAGCCCGCGTCGTGCTGCGGCTCGAGCCCTCCGTCAAGCTCCAGGAAGACTCGATCGCGTCGATCAAGACCAAGGGCTTGATCGGCGAGAAGTACATTCGCATCAGCCCGGGCGGCTCGGACAAGATCATTCCGCCGAACGGAAAGATTCGTGAAGTGGAGCCACCGGTCGATCTCGAGGAGCTGTTGTCGAAATACATCTTCGGCAAGGTTTGATGCACGGGAGGGCGTCCATGAGTCTTGCGTCGCGCCGCGCGTTCGTCCTGGCACTCGCGTCTCTGCTCGCCGTCGTCTTCGCGACCGGCCGCGCCGCCAGCGCCGCCGGCCCCGCGGAACAGCTGCGTGGCCAGATCGATCGCATGCTGAAGACCCTCGAAGATCCCGATCTCAGGAAAGAAGGCAAAGCCCAGGAGCGCCGCGTCGCGGTCCGCAAGGCCGCGGAGGAGATCTTCGACTTCAGCGAGACGGCCAAGCGCGCGCTGGGACGGCACTGGGCGGGACGGACGCCGGCCGAGCAGAAGGAGTTCGTCGCGCTCTTCTCCGACCTGCTCGAGCGCTCGTATCCCTCGAAAATGGAGGTCTACGGCGGGGAGAAGATCACGTTCGCCGGCGAAGCCCTGGACGGCGAGCAGGCCACGGTGCGGACGAAGATCATCACCAAGCAGGGCACCGAGGTCCCGGTCGACTATCGGATGCTTCATCGGGCCGACCGCTGGCTCGTGTACGACGTCATGATCGAAGGCATCAGCCTGGTCGGGAACTACCGGACGCAGTTCAACAAGATCATCCAGACCTCCTCCTACCCGGAGCTCGTGAACAAGCTGAAGACGAAGCAGATCGGAACCCCGGAGGACGACGCCAAGCGCACCTCGCAGCGCTGAGCCGCCTCGCCGGCCGCTCGTGATCGCCGTGCTACACTGAACGGCAATCCATCCTTCGTCCACCATCACGCCACGCTCACCCGTCATCACCAGAGGAGGCGTCGTTGGCATCCGTTCGAGTTGCGATCATCGGCGTTGGCAACTGCGCGTCGGCGCTCGTCCAGGGGGTCCACTACTATCGCAACGCGCCCGACGATGCCTTCATTCCCGGGCTCATGCACGCTCGGGTCGGTGACTATCACGTCGGTGACATCGAGTTCTCCGCGGCGTTCGACATCGACGCCCGCAAGGTCGGTCGCGACCTCGGCGAAGCGATCTGGCAAGAGCCGAACAACACCGTGAAGTTTGCCGAGGTGCCGCACCTCGGCGTGCCCGTGCATCGCGGCATGACTCACGACGGGCTCGGCGCCTATCTCTCGCGCACGATCACCAAGTCTCCTGGCTCGACGGCGGACATCGCCGGCATCCTGCGCGACACGGGCACGCACGTCGTCGTCAACTTCTTGCCGGTCGGCAGCGAGATGGCGACGAAGTGGTACGTCGAGCAGATCCTGGACGCCGGCTGCGCGTTCGTGAACGGCATCCCGGTCTTCATCGCGCGCGAAGCCTACTGGCGGCGCAGGTTCGAGGAGCGCGGCCTGCCCGTCGTTGGCGACGACGTGAAGTCGCAGGTCGGCGCGACGATCGTGCACCGCGTGTTGACCCGGCTCTTCATGGACCGCGGCGTGCGGCTCGAGCACACGAGCCAGCTCAACTTCGGCGGCAACATGGACTTCTACAACATGCTCGAACGCGATCGGCTCGTCTCGAAGAAGATCTCGAAGACCGACGCGGTGCGGTCCCAGCTGCGCCACGACCTCGGGGAGGACGACGTCCACGTCGGGCCGAGCGACTACGTGCCGTGGCTCGCCGATCGCAAGTGGGCGCACATCCGCCTCGAAGGCCGCGGGTTCGGCGATCAGCCGATCAACGTCGAGCTGAAGCTCGAGGTGTGGGACTCGCCGAATTCCGCGGGCGTCGTCATCGACGCGATCCGCTGCTGCAAGATCGCGCTCGACCGCGGGATCAAGGGGGCGCTGCTCGCGCCCTCGGCGTATCTGATGAAGTCGCCGCCGGAGCAGTGGGCCGACGAGTTCGCCCGCCAGAAGCTCGAGCGCTTCATCGCCGGCGACGAGTAAGTGCTGCTGGTCTCCCGGACCGGCCGCGCCCTCAGGCGGCTGGTGCGCCTCTCGTCGGTCCGTCCCGGGTTCACGATCACGATCGCGGTCCTCCTGGCCCTCGTGTCCCTGGCGTACGCGCTCGGATCGCTGCGCTTCCAGACGTCGAACCTGTCGCTCCTGCCGAAGGGCCAGCCGTACGTCGAGCGCTTCCGCCAGTACGACTCCGAATTCGGTGCGCTCGACGACCTGATCATCGTCGTCCAGGCGCCGTCGCTGCCCGAGGCGCGCGTGTACGCGACGCGCCTCGTCGCGGAATTGCGCGAGCGCCGGGTACCGCTCCGGAACATCGCGTACCGGATCGATCCGAAACAGTTCGAGGGCCAGGCGCTGCTCTACCTCTCGAAGGAGAGGCTGGCGGAGATCCGCGACAAGATCTTCGACTATCAGGAACTCCTGGAGTCGTTCGCGTCGCGGCCGACGCTGGATCAGCTGGTCACGGGTGTCTCGACCCAGCTCGCGTCGGCGTTCGTGTCGGGCTTCATGGACATCGGCCTGGACGCGGAGAAGGGCGGGCGCGACCTCCGCTTCATTCGCGACCTGGCCAGCCAGATGTCGCAGCGGCTCGAGCGTCCCGGCGCGCCGTACAAATCTCCATGGGGCGGGCTCTTCTCGGTGGAAGGACCGGCCGAGGCGACGGCCGGGTTCTTCGTGTCGGACGACCAGCGCCTGCTCTTCGTCCTCGCGGCGCCGGAGAGCCAGCAGGGCTCGTTCACCGGAGACCGACGCGCGATCGACGGTATCCGTTCCGTCATCGCCGAGCTCCGGCGAGAATTTCCGAGCGTCCGCGTGGGCGTGACGGGGAAGGCGGCGCTGTCGAACGACGAGATGACGGCGGCGTTCCAGGACAGCGAGCTCGCCACGATCGTGGCGTTCGCGCTGACGCTGACGTTGCTGCTGATCGCGTTCCTGCGCGTCGGCAAGCCGCTCTTGATGCTCGCCGTGCTGGCGATGAGCCTCTGCTGGGCGATCGGCATCGCGACGCTCGTGATCGGGCACCTCTCGCTCTTCTCCGTCATGTTCATCTCGATCGTGATCGGCATCGGCATCGACTACGGCATCTACTACCTGTTCCGCTACGAGGAGGAGCTCTTCCTCGGCCGGAGCGTCCGCGAGGCGATCCAGATCACCGCGGGGCGCAGCGGCCCCGGCATGCTGCTCGGCGCCATCACCGCGGCCGGCACGTTCTACGTCCTCATGCTGACGGACTTCCGCGGCGTCCAGGAGCTCGGCTTCATCGCCGGCACCGCAATTTTGTTGTCCTGGCTTGCGATGATCACCGTGTTCCCCGCCGTGCTCGTGCTCGTGGATCGCCGCCACGCCGCCGATCCGCGAACGAGCCTTCCGCGCGCCATCGCGCTGGAGCAGATCCACGTGCCCGTCGTCGAGCGCCTGGCCAGTTCGCCCAGGACCGTGCTCGCCTTCGCGGCCGTGCTCACGCTCGTCGCCTTCTTCGGATTGCGCGGCGTCGACTTCGACTACAACCTCCTGAACCTGCAGGCCAAGGGCACCGAGTCGGTGGAGTGGGAGAAGCGCATCCTCGAAACTGCGGGTCGCTCGGGATTCACGGCGCTGGCGAGCGCGACGTCGCTCGACGAGCTCCGTCAGAAGCACGAGGCCTTCAGCAAACTCGGCAGCGTCTCGGAAGTCGACTCCGCCCTGCTGCTCTTCCCGAAAGACCAGGCCGAGAAGCTCAAGATCATCGGCGACTTCGCCCCGATCGTCGGCCCGGTCCGCCTGAACCGTCCGCTGCCGCTCGACGTCGATCGGCTCATCGAGGCGTGGGCGACACTCAAGCGTCGTCTCGACATCGCCGCGAACGAAGCGCCCGAGGGCGACGCGCGGCGGGACCTCCGTCGCCTCGGCCTCGACGTCGATCGGCTGCTGACGCGGCTCCGGCAGAGCGACCACGTCTACGTGGAGCAGGCCCTGGCGCTGCTCCAGATGCAGGTCTATCGAGATTTCGTCCGGAACTTCCAGAAGCTCCAGGCGAACGTCAACCCGCGACCGGTGGAGCCCGAGAACCTCCCGGCGGAGATCCGCCGGAAGTTCGTCAGCTCGCAGGGGCGGTTCCTCCTCCAGATCCACCCGGCGGTGAACATCTGGTCGCGCGACGGCGCCACCCGGTTCGTGACGGAGCTCCGCGCCGTCGACCCGGACGTGACCGGCACACCGGTCATCACCTACGAAGCGATCAGGTTGATGGAGCGCGCGTACGTCCAGGGCACGCTCTATGCGATCGCGCTCGTGATCCTGGTGACGGCGCTGATCCTGCGCCGCCCGCGCGAGACGATGCTGGCGCTCCTGCCGCTGGCGCTGGGGCTCGTGTGGACGGTCGGGCTGATGTACTTCCTCAATTTGAAGTTCACGCTCGGCAACGTCTTCGGGTTGCCGCTCATTCTCGGGGCCGCGGCGGAGTACGGCATCAACATCATGCTGCGCTTCATGGAGGACCGCGCGCACGGCGGCCCGCTCATCGCGCGCAGCACGATCATGGCGGTGCTGGTGAGCGGCCTCAGCACGATCGTCGGCTTCGGCAGCCTGATGCTGGCGCACCATCGAGGCATCTACGGGCTCGGGCTGCTCCTGACGGTCGGGACGGCGACGAGCCTGATCGCGGCGCTGCTGGTGTTGCCGGTGCTGCTGCGCAGGGTGGCGGGGACGCCGCCGTCGCCTCCGTCACGGCCGGAGCTGCGCGAGGAGCTGGCGACGCCGGGGACGTAGACCGCCAGGACGCTCGGCCTCACGCTGCCACAGTCGGTGTTGCTGCGGGCGGACGAGCTCATTCAATAATTCGTTCGACGTCCACCAGATTCGAATGGAACGCGGGCCCGCCGCCCATGTCCGCGACGCGATCGTCCGTCAGGACGTTCACGCCCGCGCCGCCTTCGTGGAAGCGATGCCACCAGATGCCTTCGATGACGACGAGACCGGCGCGCGTCAGATCACTCACGCGCGCGTGGAACCGGGCGCTCCCGCGGTCGTTCCACACCCGCACCGCGTCGCCATCCTGGATCCCGCGATTCGCTGCGTCGGCCGGCGCGATCAGCACCGTCGGCCGGCCTTGACGACGGCGCAAAAGCTGCGACTGACTGAACGAGGAGTTCAGGAAGAACCGATTCGGCGGCACGATGCACTGGAGCGGATAGCGCGACGCGAGCTCCCGGTTGTCCGGTCCCTCGGCGAGCGGCACGTAGACGGGGAGCGGTGAAAGCCCAGCGCGAAGCAGGGTCTCGGAGTAGAGCTCGATCTTGCCGGACGGCGTCGGCGCACCGTTCGCGAACGGCAGGTACGGCCGCGGCAGGTCGGGCCGCACCGAGCGCTCGCGCACGAGCCGCTCGTACGTGATTGCGCGCGCGGAGTCGTCCGCGGTCGCCAGGTACTCCTCGATCAGCGTCCGCTCGCTCTTGTCGTAGTGGCCGTCCGCGACGCCCAGCTTCCGTGCCAGCGCGCCGAAGACGGCGAAGTTCGCGCGCGCTTCACCCTGTGGCGGCAGCACCGGCCCGGCGTACTGCACGTAGTGATGGCCGTACGAGCGATAGACGTCGACGTGCTCCATCGACGTCGTCGCCGGCAGGACGAGATCCGCGTAGCGCGCGGTGTCGGTCATCACCTGCTCGTGCACGACGGTGAAGAGGTCGTCGCGCGCGAGCCCGCGCAGCACCAGCGTCTGGTTGGGACAGACCGCGGCCGGGTTCGAGTTGTAGACGTAGAGCGCCCGGACCGGCGGCGCCAGCGTTTCGTCCGTGAGCGCGCGGCCGAGGCGGATCATGTTGATCACGCGTGGCCGGCGCCCCTCGAGGAGATCGCGCCGCTCGAAGATCCGATCGTCGAGCCCGAACGCGTCGCTCGACGACAGGAGCGCGCCGCCGTGCGGGTCCGCGTAGGCGCCCGTGAGCGCCGGCAGGCACGCGAGCGTGCGGCACGTCATGCCGCCGTTGTCGTGCCGCGAGAGCCCGATGCGGACCCGCATGAACGACCGCGGCGAGCCGCCGTAGCGGCGCGCGAACGCCACGATCGTGTCGGCCGGGATCCCGACGACCGGCGCGGCCCACTCCGGCGAGAACGCGCGCACGTGCTCCGCCAGACGATCGAAGCCGACGGTGGCGCGCGCAATGTAGTCGCGATCGATCCGGCACTCCGCGATCAGGACGTGCATCACGGCGAGCGCGAGCGCCGCATCGGTGCCCGGGCGCACGGCCAGGTGCTCGTCCGCGATCGCCGCGGTCGGCGTCCGGTACGGATCGACCGTGACGACGTGGGCGCCAGCCGCGCGCGCCTGCTTGACGAGCGTCAGGACGTTGATCGACGAGTACGCGGCGTTGATGCCCCAGAGCACGATCAGGTCGGCGCCGACCATCTGCTCCGAATCGTTCCCGGTGATGCGTCCCAACGTCGCGGCCCAGCCAGCGTAGGCGGTCGACACGCAGATCGTGCGGTCGAGCCGACTGGCACCGAGGGCGTGGAACAGCGGGTGGCCGGCGTAGTACTGGATGCGCCCCATCGTCCCCGCGTACGAGAACGGCAGGATCGCCTCGGCGCCGTCTTCCGCGATGATCCGCCGCCACCGCGCCGCGATGCGCGCGATCGCCTCGTCCCAGGCGATCGGCTCGAACCGGCCCTCACCCTTCGGTCCGACGCGGGCGAGCGGGCGGAGCACGCGCTCGGAGGAATGCACGCGCTCGGCGTACGCGCGCACCTTGCCGCAGATGACCCCTCGCGTGAACGGATGCGCGGCGTTGCCGACGACGGACGACAGCCGCTCGCCCGCGACGGTGACGTCGAGGCTGCACGCGGAGGGACAGTCGTGCGGACAGACGCTCAGCACGAACCGAATTCTAGTAAGATGGCGCGCCGATGCCCAGCCTCTTCGCTCGACTGAACCCGTTCAAGACGCCCGACAGTCAGCGCCTCGCGGTCCTGTTCGCGATCGTCTACTTCTCCCAGGGCATGTGGTACCTGCCGAACCAGCCGATCACGATCGTGCTGAAGGAGCGCGGGCTCTCCGCCGGTCAGGTCGCGACGTTCTTCTCGATCACGACGCTGCCGTGGCTCATCAAGCCCCTCTACGGATTGCTCTCGGACTTCGTGCCACTCTGGGGTTACCGGCGCAAGAGCTACTTTCTCCTGACGACCGCGCTGGCCGCGCTCGCGGGCGCGACGCTGGCGACGGTCGCCGGTCACGGCTACTGGTCGCTGGCCGTGTTCTTCACGATCATGGGCCTCGGACTCGCGTTCACGGACGTGCTCACCGACGCGTTGATGGTGGAGGCCGGCAAGCCGCGCGGCCTCACCGGCGCGTTCCAGTCGGTCCAGTGGGCGGCGATCTACTGCGCGACGATGCTGGTCGGCATCGCCGGCGGCTACATGGCGGAGCATCGGGACCTCCACAGCGCGTTCGCGATGGCCACGGTGTTTCCCCTGGTCTCGCTGGTGATGGCGCTCGTCTTCGTGCACGACGTCCGCGCGCGCAATGGCCGCGAAGCCTTTCGCGAGACGCTGGCGGCGATTCGCGAAGCCGTCCGGGAGCGCGACGTCTGGATCGTCGCCGGGTTCATCTTCTTCTGGACGTTCAGTCCGTCGTTCGGTCCGGCGCTGCTGTATTACCAGACCGACCAGCTCAAGTTCAGCCAGCAGTTCATCGGGCTGCTCGGCACGTTCGGCGCCGCCGCCTCCGTGCTCGGCGCGTTCATCTACGCGCCGCTGTCGCGCCGCGTGTCGCTCAAGTGGCTCATCGTGGCGGCGATCGGCGTCGGTGTTCTGTCGACGCTCATGTACCTGTTCTACCGGGACACGAAATCCGCCGTCGTCATCGACACTGTCTACGGGTGCGTGGCGATGATCACGCAACTCGCGTTCCTCGATCTGGCGGCTAAAGCGTGCCCGCGGCGGGTCGAGGCGACGTTCTTCGCGCTCTTGATGTCCGTCTACAACGGCGGCGCGCAGGGCTCGCAGATCATCGGCGGGTATCTCTACGACGGGTACGGCTACACGGCGCTGGTCCTGATCTCGGCCGTCGCCACGGCGCTCGCGTGGTTCCTGGTGCCGCTCGTGAACATCGACCGGATCGAGGCCACCGCGCGGGCCGCCACCGACGAGGTGATCATCGTCGCGTGAGCCGCGGCGCGCTCGATTACGGTTCGGTGGTCGGTTCGGCGCCGCCGTACGCGCGCCGGAGCCAGCGCAGCGCGCGAGCGAGATCGCGCGGCTCCTCGACGTCGAGCTCGATCCAGCCGCGCGCGCCGAAGCGTCGGTGCGGGCGAATCCGCGGGTCGGCGAGCGCCTTCTTCTGATCGTCCTTCGAGAGCCGGATCCAGAGATCGCGGTCCTTGTCGCGAAGGGGAAAGCACGCGAACAGCGACTGGCCGAGGAAATAGCCCCAGCGTCCGAACTGGGGCGTGATACGGACGCCGGGCCAGGCGCCGAGCGTCTCGTTCAGCCGGCGTGCCGGACCGGTGCCGCCGCGCGCCAGCTCTCGTCGCGTCTTGCGGCCGCGCCCCATGCCACGGAATCGCCGGGATTCAGCCACTCACGCTCTCCGCGGTGGAGTCTGCCATTGACACGTCGGGGCCGCCATGCGAAAAGAGCGCTCGATTCGAGAAAGGACCATCACGATGCCCGGAACGAATCCGCCAAGCCCCAGCATGGCACGCGTCCGCTTCGCGCCCGTCGAAGGCGCCGCGAAGCTGTTCACGCCGGAGTTCACGGAGTACCTGGCGATGCTCCACGACCGGTTCGCCGGGCGCGTGCGCGAGTTGTGCGAGCGCCGGGCCACGGTGCTGCGACACGCGCACGAGGGAGATGCCCCGGCGCTCCGACCTCCGAGCGAGGCGACCACCGGGGACTGGAAGGTGCCTCCCGTGCCGGCCGAGCTCTCGCGTCCCGGCATCGAGATCTCGGGGCCCTGCTCGATCACGTCCATGTTCATCAACGCGCTCAATCCCGGGCCCGAGGGCGAGCGCGCGGAAGGCGATCTCGACGACGACGAAGACTCCGGCGGGCACCGCCTCATCGATACGGTTCGCGCGGCGCACAATCGCGTCGCGGCGGTGCAACGCGAGCTGGCGTACCACGACGCCGAGCGCGGACGCGATTACCGGATCGCCGAGGGCGAGCTGCCGTTCTTCATGCACCGCGAGCGCGGCCTGCATCTCGACGAGCCCGACGTGACCGTCGATGGTGAGCCCGTGTGCGCGGCGATCCTCGGCACCGCGCTCACGCTCTTCTACGCGGGCCGCGCGCAGGCCGAGCGCGGTCAGGGCATCTACTTCTACTTGCCGAAGCTCGAGGCCTCCGAAGAGGCGCGGCTGTACCGCGATCTCTTCGACGTGAGCCGCGAACGGCTGCCCTTCCTCCGCCAGGCGGCGATCCGAGCGATCGTGCTGGTCGAGTCGTTGCCGTGCGTCTACGAGATGGAAGAGATGCTGTGGGCGCTCGGGCCGTACGCCGCCGGGCTCAACGCCGCGCGCTGGGACCTGAAGGCGTCGATCTTCGAGTACGTGATGCACGACAAGCAGTCCGTGTGGCCGGACCGCTTCGGAGTCGACATCAAGACCACGCCGTTCCTGGCGAACATCTTCCGCCGGCTCGTCGCGATCTGCCTCCGGCGCGGCGCGGTGCCGATCGGCGGGATGGCGACCGCGTTGCCGAATCCGGACCCGGAGGTCAATCGCGTCGCCGCGGAGGCGATTCGCAAGGACAAGGAGTGGGAAGCGCAGCAGGGCTTCATCCGCGCCTGGGTGGCGCACATCTTCCACATGAAGACGGCCGCGGATCCGTTCAAGCACCTCCTCGCAGGGGGTTGGCGGCCCACGCCAGCGATGGCGAACCCGGACAACTATCCGATCCGCATCGAGGTGCCGGACGGTCCGGTCACGCTCGAGGGAACGCGGCGCAACGCGCGGATGGTCATCGAGTACGTCGAGGGCTGGCTGAACGGCCGCGGTGCGAAAGGCATCGACAGCCTGGCCGGCAAGCCGGGCGTCCATCCCGCGCTGATGGAAGACCTCGCCACCGGCCGCATGTCGGTCGCGCAGATCGCGCAGCGCATCCGACACCGGGCGCGCACGACCGATGGACCGGCGGCGACGCACGATCAGGCCCTGGTCAAGCGTCTCTTGCAAGAGGAAGTGGAGGACATCCTTCGCCTCGCGCGGGCCTCGGTGAAACCCGGCGACGCCAGGGCGGAGGCGGCATACCGCGAGGCGGAGATCCGCTACCGCAAGGCCGTGAAGATCGCGATGAGGTGGATCGCGAACTATCTCGAGCTCGACTTCCGGAGTCTCGGCTCGTACACGCGCGCCGACCTCGACCGGATCGCGACCGAGGCCGAAGGATTGTGAAGATCGACCTTCGGCGGGCGCCGGGAAGCCCGACGCCCGCCTCTCGTCAGGGGATATGTGCCCGGCGGCGGCCGGGGCCGCGCACCATGTGCACGACGAGCAGCACGATCGCGATCACGAACAGGATCCAGGCGATCTGACTCGCCACGGCCGCCACGCCGGTCAAACCGAGCAAGCCGGCGATCAGACCGACGATCAGGAAAATCAACGCGTAGTGCAGCATCTTCCAATCCTCCTCCAAGCGCGCCGCGAAGAAGAGGGGCAACCGGCGTGCCAGCGACCCCGTCGCGTCCGGAGCGGTGCGCGTCAGGAGGAGATGGGCTGTCGTGACTCGGGAACTTCCGATGCACGAAGCGCGCGGCGCAGCAGCTTGCCCGCGCCACTCACGGGAAGCTCCGTCCTGAACTCCACCGCGCGCGGCAGCTTGTACGTCGAGAGGTGTCGCCGACAGAGCTCGAGGATGTCGGCGTCGCTCACCTGGTCGCGCCGGTCGTCTTTCAGGACCACGAACGCCTTCACGATCTCGCCGCGATAGCCGTCGGGCACGCCGACGACCACGGCGAGCTTGACCGCATCGTGGCGGTAGAGCACATCTTCGACTTCGCGCGGCCACACCTTGAAGCCGGCGGTATTGATCATGTCCTTCGCGCGATCCACGATGGCGAAGTAGCCCTCGCCGTCCATCGTCGCGACGTCGCCGGTGCGTAGCCAACCGTTGGCGTCGAGCACCTGCGCCGTTTCCTCGGGTCGGTTCCAGTACCCGCGCATGACTTGCGGTCCGCGGATGAGCAGCTCGCCGCTCTCGCCCGGCGCGACGTCCTGGCCCGAATCGAGATCGACAATGCGCGCGTCGGTGTCGGGCAGAGGAATCCCG
>QHRT01000042.1:16057-19893 GCA_003220195.1 Candidatus Rokuibacteriota bacterium
AATCGGCGCGGCGCCCGTCCGCGTCGTTCAAGAGCGCCACGTACATCGTTGGGACACCGAACAGGCGTGTCACGCCGTAGCGCGACCCCGCATGCGCCACGGCCGCGGCGGCAAAGCGCCGAAAGACGATCAGCGTCGCGCCCGTCGAGAGCGGGACGTTCATGACTCCGGACATCCCGCCCGAATGAAAGAACGGGATCGCGGCGACCGACGTTTCCGCGCCCGGCTCGAACGCGTACCACGTCGCGAACTGGAGCGTGTTCGTGACGATGTTCCGATGCGTGAGCATCGCGCCCTTCGGCGTGCCGGTCGTGCCCCCGGTGTACAGCAGCACGGCGACGTCGTCGGGCCCGATCGACGCCGGCGCTGCAGACGTCAGCGTCTCCATCCGCCGCAACGTGTCCGTGTCCACGAATGGCAGCTTCAACCTCTCTGCCACGACCTGTCCCACACCATCCGCGGCGCCGATCACGAGCGACACGGCCGCGTCCTGCCGTAGTAGCCGAGGATCAGCGCGGCGCTGTTCGGCAGGCAGAGGCCGACGCGAACGTTCCGACCGACGCCGAGTGAGCGAAGGCCCGACGCGACGCCGCGGGCGGCGCGCACGAGCTGTTCGTACGTGAGCACGCGGCCCTCCCCGAGGGTCTCGTGATCCACTTCGCGCACCGCCACATGAGACGCGAACGCCGGCAGGTTCCGCTCGAGCAGCCACCACGCGGGAACGGACGGCGCGGCGATGGATCGCGGCACGTGGCGGGGCCACGCGGCGTGCCATGGCCGTGGGCCGACGATCGTCATCGGCGGTCAGATCGGCGAATGAAAACGGGCGCGGATCGATCCATCCGGGTCACGGACGCGTTCAGACGACGGCGGGAAGGGTGTAGCCGAGCTCGAGCGCCGCGAGGTTCTGCTCGTGAAATCTCGGGATCACGGCCAGCATAGCGCGCTGCATCGCGTCGCGGTCGAGGGCCGCCACGCGGGTCAGCGCTCCCAGCATGATCATGTTGGCGAAGAGCTGGTTCGAGAATCGTTCCTTCGAGAGCTGCGTGGCGGGGACGGCGACGTGGCGCGCGGCCCCGGCGTCATGCCGGACGTCACTCACCATCTCGGGGTCGTACATGATCGTGCCGTCGCACAGGTCGTAGAACTTCTTGTAGGCCGGCGCGGAGAACGCGACGAAGACGTCGGCATGCTCCACCACGGGGCTGTCCACCTCGTCCGGCGAGATCACGAGCTGCGCGCGCACGTAGCCGCCACGCGTCTCGGTCCCGTGGCTCTTCAGCATCGTCACGCGGTGCCCCTGGTTGATCGCGCAGAGCCCGAGGATCTGGCCCATCCGGACGACGCCCTGGCCGCCGAAGCCCGAGATCAAGATCTCGGTCCGCGTCTTCGTCGACGCGGGGGCCGCCATCAGCTCGACGACTTCGCGGTGGTCGCCGCCGCTTTCGCCGCGAGGTCGGCGCGCACGCGCTCGTTCAGGTCGCGCAGGAGCTTCGAGAACTCGGGCCGGCTGTTCGACGCGTCGTGCTTGATGCCGGTCTCCCACGTGAAGTCGGCCGGCGAGCCGTCGGCTTTCCGGCCCTGCGTGTGCTCGTAGATCCATTCGAGATTCTTCAACGTGTCCCGCGTGCCGAGCGCGTACGCGCCGAAGTTCTCGTTGCACGGAAAGCGGACGTGGACGAACGAGAACCCGTCGTTCTGGAGGGCCTTCTTCACGATCTTCACGGTCTGGTGCCACTGGGTCGCCGTCGTTTCGGCGACGAACGTCGCGCCCGCCGCCTTCACGACGTCGCACGGGTCGAAGGGCGGCTCCACCATGCCGTACGGGCTCGAGTTCGTCACGTAGCCCGACGGCGTGGTCGGCGAGAACTGGCCGCCGGTGGACTCGTAGCCCATGTTGTCCTCGCAGATCACCGTCACGCCGAGGTTGCGCCGCGCGGCGTGGATCAGGTGCGAGGTCCCGATCGAGGCCGCATCGCCGTCGCCCACGACGATCAGGTACTTCTTATCCGGCTGCGCGAGCTTGAGCCCCGTCGCGACCGCGAGCGCGCGGCCGTGCGTCGCGCCGAAGTTGTCCCCACCCCACGTGGCGAAGGTCTGCCGGCCCACACAGCCGATGCCGGTGCCGAAGACGACGTCGTCCTGATCGAAACCCAGTTCATCGATCGCCTGGAGGAGCCAGTTCTCGATCATGCCGATGCCGCAGCCGTGACAGGCCTTGGTGGGAATTTGACTCGGCCTCAGGTATTTGGCCGCGAGCTTGTTCATTCGATCAGACCTCCGTCCAGATGAAGGGCAACTCCGGGACGCGTCCGGACCGCGCAACCCCTTCGAGCGCCGTGGCGACCTCGGCCACCGTGTGGAGCTCGGCGCTCTTGCCCATGAAGTGCACATTGCGCTTGTCCGGCGCCGCGCGCATCACCTCGCGTACGAGCTGGCCGTCGTAGTTGAGCTCGCACACGACGTACCGGGCGTCCCGCTCGAAGAGCGAGTCGAGGAACGGCCAGAGCGTGATGAGCCGGATGAATCCGGCGCGCACACCGCGCCGGCGCGCCTCGAGGACGCCGGTCTTCACGGTCCGCGCGTTGGCGCCGTACGCGACCGCGATCACCTCGGCGTCGCCGAGCCCGAGGGTCTCGTATCGCGAGAGCTCCGCGCGGTGGTGGCGGATCTTGTTGACCAGGCGGTAGGTCTGCGCCCACTGCGCCTCCATCTCCTCGATGTCGTAGCCCTCCTCGGTGTGCGTGTACGCCGAGACGCAGACGCCGGTGCCGTGACCGATGACGTTCGGCGGCACGTCGAGCGCGGCGGACCCGACCGGATAGAACGGCATCGAGAGGTTCAGCGCGCGCGGGACCACGAAGTCGAGCGGCTCGGTCGAGTCCGGGACGAAGAGGTCCTCCCACATGTCGGAGACGACCTGGTCGGTCAGGATCGTGACGGGCGTGCGGAACCGCTCGGACAGATTGAACGCGTCGATCGTGAGCCAGAACGCTTCCTGCACCGACGACGGGGACAGCACGATGGTCTCGAAGTTCCCGCCGTGCGTGCAGTAGCGCGCGACGTAGAACTCGCCCTGGCCCGGGGCGCCGGTGATGCCGCTGATCGGCCCCACCCTCATGGCGTCCACGACGACCAGCGGGATCTCGTTCGTCAGCGCCCAGCCGTACGCGTCGTGCATCAGCGTGTAGCCGGGACCCGACGTCGCCGTCATCGCCTTGAGCCCGCCGAGCGACGCGCCCGCGCACATGTGCATCCCGGCCAGCTCGTCCTCGGCCTGCATGTAGTAGCCGCCGACCTGAGGCAGGCGCTTCGACATGTACTCCGCGATGTCGGTCGCTGGCGTGATCGGATATCCGGCGAAGACGCGACAGCCGGCGGCGATCGCACCTTCGGTCAGCGCGTATGTGCCAGCCTCCAGGAGTCGGCGCCCCCGCGTGGCGCGACGCTCCCATTCACTCCACGGCGCCACCAGATTCGGCAGGAGCGCGGGGTCGACCGTCGCCATCATCGCCTCCCGGTGCTCACGCCGACCTTGACCGACACGTCGATGCAGAAGTCGGGACAGATCTGGTAGCACAGCATGCACCCGACACAGTTCTCCTCGTGCGCGGTGATCATCGGAACCCAGCCGAGCTTGTTCGGCGTGGCGCGCCAGGCGAACACGTCGACGGGGCAGATATGGAGGCAGAAGCCGCACGCCTTGCACATCTCCTCGCCGACGACGACGTCCCACCGCCCGGCGGGTCCCTTCGGCGCTTTCTTCTCCGGCTTGAACAGCATCGATCCGCTACTCGTACCGGCTGATGTGCAGGTGGACGCCGTGGCTCGACGCC
>QHRT01000548.1 GCA_003220195.1 Candidatus Rokuibacteriota bacterium
CGGTCGCCACGACGCTCCTGATGGCCGCGGTGCTGCTCGCCGGGGGCTTCGCGTACCGCTTTCTGCCCGTGTCCGCGCTGCCGCAGGTCGACTATCCGACGATCCAGGTCGTCACGTTCTATCCCGGCGCGAGCCCCGACGTGATGGCGTCGTCGGTCACCGCCCCGCTCGAGCGGCAGTTCGGTCAGATGCCGGGGCTCAGCCAGATGACCTCGACGAGCTCCAGCGGCAGCTCGGTGATCACGCTGCAGTTCGCGCTCACGCTCGGCCTCGACGTCGCCGAGCAGGAGGTGCAGGCGGCGATCAACGGCGCCTCCACGTTGCTGCCGCGCGACCTGCCCGCGCCGCCGATCTACAGCAAGGTCAACCCGGCCGACGCGCCGATCCTGACCCTGGCGATCACGTCGGCGACGTTGCCGCTGCCTCGAGTCGAGGATCTCGCGGACACGCGGCTCGCGCAGAAGATCTCGGAGTTGCCGGGCGTGGGCCTGGTCAGCATCAGCGGCGGGCAGCGGCCCGCGGTGCGCGTCCAGGCGAACCCGGCGGCGCTCGCGGCGCGCAACCTGACGCTCGAGGATCTTCGCACCGCCGTCACGACCGCGAACGTCAACCAGGCAAAGGGCAGCTTCGACGGCGCGCAGCAGGCGTCGGTGATCGGCGCGAACGACCAGCTCCTCAAGAGCCGCGACTATCAGCCGCTGATCGTGGCGTACCGGAACGGCTCCCCCGTCGTGCTCACCGACGTCGCCGACGTGGTGGACAGCGCCGAGAACACGCGCCAGGCCGCGTGGATGAACGAGACCCCGGCGGTGATCCTGAACATCCAGCGTCAGCCCGGCGCCAACGTCATCGAGGTCGTCGACCGGATCAAAAAGCTCCTGCCGCAGATGCAGGCGGCACTGCCGTCGTCGGTCCAGGTCTCCGTGCTCACGGATCGCACCAACACGATCCGCGCGTCGGTGAAGGACGTCCAGTTCGAGCTGATGCTGGCCGTGGCGCTCGTCGTCATGGTGATCTTTCTCTTCCTGCGCACGGTGTCGGCGACCGTCATCCCGGCGGTGGCTGTGCCGCTGTCCCTGATCGGGACGTTCGGCGCGATGTCGCTCCTCGGCTTCAGCCTGAACAACCTGTCGCTCATGGCGCTCACGATCTCGACGGGCTTCGTCGTCGACGACGCGATCGTCATGATCGAGAACATCGCGCGCTACATCGAGCAGGGCGACTCGCCGCGGCAGGCGGCGCTGAAGGGCTCCGAGCAGATCGGGTTCACGATCGTGTCGCTGACTGTGTCGCTGGTGGCGGTCCTCATCCCACTACTCTTCATGGCCGACGTGGTCGGCCGTCTCTTCCGCGAGTTCGCGATCACGCTCGGCGTCACGATCCTCCTGTCGGCGGTCGTGTCGCTGACGCTCACGCCGATGATGTGCGCCAGGCTCCTGCGCAGAACGCCGCCCGAGCGTCAGGGACGGTTCTACCGCTGGTCGGAACGGATCTTCGAGCGCATCATCGCGGAGTACGGGCGCACGCTCCGGTGGGTGCTCGACCACCAGCCGCTCACGCTCGCGGTCGCGGCGGCGACGCTCGTCCTGACGGTCCTCCTGTACGTCGTCGTGCCGAAGGGATTCTTCCCCATCCAGGACACCGGCGTGATCCAGGGCATCTCGGAAGCGCCGCAGTCGATCTCGTTCGCCGCAATGGCCGAGCGCCAGCAGCAGCTGGCGCAGAGGATCCTTCGTGATCCCGCGGTCGAGAGCCTCTCCTCGTTCATCGGCATCGACGGGACGAACGTGACGCTGAACAGCGGCCGGATCCTGATCAACCTGAAGCCGCTTCGCGCACGGCGCATCAGCGCGAGCGACGTCATCCGGCGACTCCAGCCCGCGCTGGCGCAGGTGCGGGGGATCACGCTCTACATGCAGCCGGTGCAGGACCTCACCGTCGAGGACCGCGTGAGCCGCACGCAGTTCCAGTGGAGCGTCGAGGATCCGAATCCCGAGGAGCTCGACGTCTGGGTGCCGCGCCTGATAGAGGCGCTCTCGCGACGGCCGGAGCTGGCGGACGTCAGCAGCGACCAGCAATCGAGCGGCCTCGCCACGACGTTGACGATCGACCGCGTCACGGCGGCGCGGCTCGGCGTGACGCCTCAGACGATCTCCGACACGCTCTACGACGCGTTCGGCCAGCGCCAGGTGTCGACGATGTTCACGCAGCAAGCCCGAGTACCGGCAGAACGCCGAGCGCCTGCGGGACATCTACGTGCGCGGCGCCGGTGGGGCGGCGGTGCCGCTCTCCGCGATGACGCGCGTGACCGAGGCGACGGCGCCGCTCGCGCTCGTTCGCCAGGGACAGTTCCCGGCGACGACGCTCTCGTTCAACCTGGCGCCGCACGCCTCGCTGGGACACGCGGTGAACGCGATCGAGACCGCCGTCCGCGATCTCAGGATGCCCGCCAGCGTGCAGACGAGCTTCCAGGGCACCGCGCAGGCGTTCCGCGCCGCTCTGACCAACGAGCCCCTGCTCATCGCCGCGGCGCTCATCGCGGTCTACATCGTGCTCGGCGTCCTCTACGAGAGCTACATCCACCCGATCACGATTCTCTCGACGCTGCCCTCGGCCGGGGTCGGCGCCTTGCTCGCGCTCTTGATCTTCCGCACCGACTTCAGCGTGATCGCGTTGAT
>QHRT01000549.1:0-2052 GCA_003220195.1 Candidatus Rokuibacteriota bacterium
CCGGCCTCCAGCGCGGCGACGCCGTCCGTGTCGGTGGGGCGCGTCGCGAGCGCCAGAATTTTCGTCGACGGGCTGACCGCGTGGATCTCGCGTAGCCCGGTAAGGCCGCCCAGCCCGGGCAGTCCCAGATGAAGGACGAGCACGTCGAATCGCAGGTATTCCAGCACCTGCTCGAGCGCGCTCCGCTCGCTGACCCCGCACACCGCGAAGCAGTCTTGCAGGGATGGCTCCCAGCGCCGGCGCTGTTCCAGTGACGCACAGGCGACCAAGATCGTCGCCTTGCGCTTGGCCCCACTCGGCGAGGTGCGCCTCGGCGCGGCAGGCACGGATTGCGTGCCAACATCGCGGGTACGTGAATCCCTTCGGAACGCCGCAGGCACCGCGACTCTCCCGGCGCTTCACGGTTAGCGCCCCTCCATGGCTAGCGCCCCTCTGGCGCCGGTCCCGCGCGGCGGGTCGCCTGACGGGTGCAAGAAATGTACGGTCATGCGAAACGCACGTCAAGGGTTTATAACCAAAAGGACGTATGGCGTTCCCATGAGACCGATCTGGTAGAGTCGCCGCGGACATCCACGTGCCACGCGTGCTCTATGTGGTTTCGCGTGAGAACCCGGCGCTATTCGAGCACCTCGGGCGCACCCTGCAGACGGCCACCGTCGAGGTCACCTTCGATCGCCGCACGGGGGAGCGACGACGTCAGGCCATTCCGCCGCCAGTCGAACGTCGCGTGGCGGACCGACGCCTGCACCGGATCGACGAGGATCTGAAACGGTTCGGCTGGGCGGAAGTCGTCCTTCCCGACACTGACCGGCCCGAATCGGGTGGTTGACTCGGCTCATCGTGTCACCGTAAAGTTGTCGTCTCCGGCAGCCATCTGACTGTTCCGTGGTGGTCTCCGGCAGTCGTGGCATTGTCGTCGCCGGGTGTTTGGCGCCGGGGACCGTGCCGTATGGCGAGGCACTATGGGTTTGACGCTCAAGAGAGCCGTATGACCGGGTCGTTCCCTGGAGTGAAGGTTCCACCGTCGGACTGCATACGCGTATTTCCCCGAGCGGGATGCCGGCGAAGCCGACGGCGATGAATCGACGTAGCTCGACCTCGACCAACGGCGCGGCCGCGAAATCGACGGTGGTGATCGCCTGCGCCGTCGCCGAGAAGCGCTGGCGCTGGGAGCCTCGACTTCAGGACCGGTTTGCGATCTGCGAGGTGAGCGAGCGCAATGGTACTCGACCTTTGTCTTCCCGGCCTCGGCCGGCTCCGCGGACTTCCCGGTATCCAGGCCTTGAGTCCTACCACGAGGATCCTGGCTCTGGCGCAGCGTACGACCGATCAGGAGAGCGTTGCCGCGCTCGAGGCTGGCGCCAAGGGCTACTTCACACGGGATATCGAGCCGGGGCAGCTTCGGAAAGCCGTGGAAGTGCTGGAGCAAGGGGAGATCTGGATCCAGCGGCGGGTCGTGAACGCGCTGCTCGCAACGCTGACGGCGCTCCGAGAGCGGGCGTCGGCGCCTGCCCCGGCGGTCGACCACCGCCTGTACGCGCTCACGCCGAGGGAGCGTCAGGTCGCCGAGCTCATCACCCAGGGCGCCAGCAACAAGGACATCGCACGACGGCTCAATATCAGCGAGCGCACCGTCAAGTCGTACCTGACGGAGTTGTTCCGCGACCTGCAAGTGTCCGACCGCCTGAAGCTTGCGCTGACGCTCAGTGGCGGTCTCAAGACGCACGGCACGCCGCACGCCTCGGCGGTCGCGGAAAGCCGAATGAATTGGGCTGACGCGTTCTAGCAGGCGCGCGCCCGCCGAACAGTCCGGCGGATCGGGCCCTGATGGCAATCGATTCAGTAGGAACGCGGCATCCCGAGGACGTGCTCGCCCACGTAGGCGAGCACCAGGTTGTTGTTGATCGGCGCCGTCTTGTAGAGGCGGCACTCCCGGAACTTCCGCTCGATGTCGTACTCCTCGGCGTAGCCGTAGCCCCCGTGGCAGTCGATGCACGCGTTGCCGGCATCCCACGCCGCTTCCGCCGCCAGGAACTTCGCCGCGTTCGCCTA
>QHRT01000549.1:2115-4553 GCA_003220195.1 Candidatus Rokuibacteriota bacterium
CGCGATCGGGAACTGCACGCCCTGGTTGGCGCCGATCGGCTTGCCGAAGATGACGCGCTGGCTCGAGTACGCCGTCGCCCGCTCGACGAACCAGCGGCCGTCGCCGATCGATTCCGACGCGACGAGGATGCGCTCGGCGTTCATCCCGTCCAGGATGTACACGAAGCCCTTGCCCTCCTGGCCGATCAGGCTGTCCGCCGGGATCTCGACGTCGTCGAAGAAGAGCGCGTTGGTCGAGTGGTTCATCATCATGCGGAGCGGACGCACCTCGAAGCCGGGAAGGTTCCGGATGTCGATCAGGAATACCGAAAGGCCATCGGTTCTCCGCTTGACCTGCTCGAGCGGCACCGTCCGTGCGAGCAGCAGCATCAAATCAGACTGGAGGACGCGCGAGATGAACATCTTGCGCCCGTTGACGACGTACCGGTCGCCGCGTTTCACCGCGGTCGTCGTGAGGCGAGTGGTATCGGATCCGGCATCGGGCTCGGTCACGCCGAACGCCTGGAGGCGAAGATCGCCGGTCGCGATCTTCGGCAGGTACTGGCGTTTCTGCGCGTCCGAGCCGTGACGCAGAAGCGTCCCCATGATGTACATCTGCGCGTGACACGCGGCCGCGTTCCCGCCGTGCTCGTGGATCGTCTGCATGATGACCGCGCCCTCGGTCACGCCGAGGCCGGCCCCGCCGTACTCTTGCGGAATCAGCGCGCCGAGATACCCCGCCCGCGTCAGCTCGCTCACGAACGCTTCGGGATACTCGCGCTTGACGTCGAGCTCGCGCCAGTATTCGCCCGGATACCGTTTGCAGATGTCGGCGACACCTGCGCGGAGCGCGCGCTGCTCGTCACTGAGAGTGAGACTGATGCTGGCCATGCTCATTTCCCCTTGAACGCGGGCTTGCGCTTCTCGTTGAACGCGCGGACGCCTTCCAGCCGGTCCTCGGTGACGACCGTCGCGTTGTACGCCTCGATGGCGAGGATCATCGCCGTGTCGAGATCGGTTTCCATCCCGTAGCCGATCGCCTTCTTCGCCTGGCGCACGGCGATCGGGCCGTTCGCGGCGATCCGCTCGGCGATCTCCCGGGCTTTCGCCTTCGCCTGGCCGGCTGCGACGAGATGGTTGATGAGTCCCGCGGCGCGCGCCTCGTCCGCCTTGATGCGCCGCCCGGTGAAGATGAGCTCTTTCGCGAGCGGCGCGCCCAGGATGCGCGGCAGGAGCTGCGTGCCGCCGATGCCGGGAAAGATGCCGAGCGTCGTCTCCGGCACGCCGAACACTGCCGTCTCGCTCGCCACGATGAAGTCCGAGAGGATCGCCAGCTCGCAGCCGCCGGCCAGCGCGAAGCCCTCGACGGCCGCGATCACGGGGACCGGACAGCGCAGCAGACGGAACGCCGCCTGCTCGAAGATGACGTGCTGCGCGCGCCACGTCTCGTCCGTCATCTCGTTGCGCTCTTTGAGATCGCCGCCCGCGCAGAACGCCTTCTCGCCGCTGCCGGTGAAGACCACGGCGCGGACGTCGCGATCGCGGTGGAGGCCATCGAAGCAGGCGAGCAGGTCCTCGCCCATCGCGGTGTTCATCGCGTTCATCTGGTCCGGCCGGTCGAGCGTGACCGTGACGACGAAGCCGTCGTGGGACCGCTCGACCAGCAGGTGACGATACCGGTCGTTCACGCGATGACGCCCTGCGTTTTCAGGCTGCGCACGTCGTCGCGGGTGTAGCCGAGCGACGTGAGCACGTCCTCGCTGTGCTCGCCCAAGCTCGGCGGCACCCGTCGGATGCCCGGCCGGCGGGCGTCCCACTGGATCGGCAGCCCGATCGCACGGTAATCGGGCAGCCGCGGATGCGGGGCCGAGACGAGCATGCCGCTCTCGAGCGTCTGTGGCTCGGTCAGCACGGCGTCGATCCCGAGGATCGGCGCGCTCGGCACTCCGGCCACGCGCAGCGCCTCGATCAGCTCGGACGTCTTCCACTCGCGCGTCCGCGCCGAGAGCGCGTCGATCAGCGCCGCGCGGTGCTCGACGCGGGAGGGATTGTCGACGAACCGCGGATCCCGCGCGAGGTCCGTGGCATGCAACGCCCGACACAGCTGAAGCCAGAGTCCGTCCGATCCGGCGCCGATCATGACGTAGCCGTCGGCGGTCGGGAAGGCCTGATACGGCGCGATCATCGCCGTCCCGGAGCCTTGCGGCTGCGGCACCTCGCCAGATCCGAAGTAGCCCATCGCGTGATACGACACCCACATCAGCGCCGTCTCGAAGAGCGCCGTCGTGACTTCGACCGCGGCGCCCGTCGCGTCGCGCTGGCGGAGCGCGCCGACGATGCCGAGCGCGGCCCACATGCCGGTACCCATGTCGACGATCGACGTGCCGACCCGTGCCGGCTCCGCGCCGGGATGCCCGTTGATCGACATGAGCCCAGCGTAGGCTTGCATCAACGCGTCG
>QHRT01000549.1:4650-6502 GCA_003220195.1 Candidatus Rokuibacteriota bacterium
AGCGAGAGACCAGCCGCTTCAGCACTTCGAGCCCGGCGTCGCGTTTCAGATCGAGCGCGAGGCTTTTCTTGTTGCGGTTCATCGACATGAACGTCGCGCTCTCGTCGCCCCAGTGCGGCGGCGCCCACGCGCGCGCGTCGTCGCCGCGGCCGGGACGCTCGATCTTGATCACGTCGGCGCCCATGTCCCCGAGGATCTGGGTGCAGAACGGGCCGGCGATGTTCTGCGTGAGATCGGTGACGACGATCCCGTCGAGCGGCAGGGGCGGTGCGCCGCCGGGCTTCTCGCTCATCGGCGCTCGGGCGATTGCACCAGCGATTCCACCAGCCGGCGCATCGGCTCGGATTCCCAGTCCTTCGCTCCGACCGCGCGGCCGACGAGCCGGCCCTGCCGATCGACGAAGTAGACCGTCGGTGGCCCGAACACACCGTAGACGCGGCCCGTCGTGTCGCCGTTCTGATCGATCAGCACGGGCGCCACGTATCCGCGGTCGGTGGCCGTCTTCTTCACCAGCCCGGGGTCTTCACGGAACGTGACGAGCACGACCGCGAGCCCCTTGTCCTTCAACTCCGTGTAGAGCTTGTTGACGGAAGGCAACTCCTTCCGGCAGTCGGGTCACCACGTCGCCCAGAAGAAGACCAGGAGCGCCTTGCCGCGAAAGTCCTCGAGGCGCACGGTCTTGCCCTCGAGATCCGGCAGGGCGAACGGCGGAGCCGGCTTCGGCGGGTCGTACGGGATCACGCCGGCGGCGCCGAAGTCCGGCGCCGCCGCCAGCGCGGCCCCGCCCAGCGCCACGATCGCCAGGGCGCCGGCCGCCGCGAATCGTCGCATCATGACGTCGCAGCCGACTTCAGCGCCGCGAGGATCTCGTCGGCGGTCAGGAGATCGAGCGGGTTCTGCATCACCTTCTCGTAGCGGACGACGCCGTTCTTGTCGATGATGAAGTACGCGCGCTTGGCGTAGCGGAAGATCGGGCTCTGCTCGTTCGTCTCCATCGCGCCCCATGCCGGGAGCATCTGGCGCCGGAAGTCCGACAGGAGGAGATGCTTGATCTGGTTTTCCTTCACGAACGCCGTGAGGGTTGGGGTTGCATCGGCGCTGACGCCCACGACCTGGGCGCCCGCGGCTTCGAACTGCGGCAGGGCCGCGTCGATGCCGCGAATCTCCTTCGTTCAGGTGCCGGTGAACGCCTGGATGAACGTGTAGAGCACGACCGGCCCCTTCGCCGTGAGATCGGAGAGCTTCACCTGCTTTCCGTCGGCGGAAGCAAGCGTGAAGTCCGGCGCCTTGTCTCCGACCGAGAGCGCGAACGCGCTCCCTGCCAGCAGCACGACCGTGACGCAGGCCGCGAGACCTGCGGCAAAACGACGAGCCGAACGGTCCATGAAATTGCTCCTTTCGATGGGGGTGAGACGAACGAATCGTATCACCGCGCGCGGGTCAGTTCCTTCCGGACGAGCTTCGCCCCCGCGGCGAGCGCGCCGAGCTTCTGATTGCACATGTAGCGCGGACTCCAGCCGAATCCACAATCGGGATTCAGCGTGAGCTTGTCGGCGGGACAGACCTGAAGGACGCGACGGATCCGTCGCGCGACGTCCTCCGGCGTGTCGGTGTAGAAGCCTTTGACGTCGATCACGCCGCCGCCGAGCTCGCGACCGTCGCCATACTTCTGCCAGAGGTCGACCTCGCTCATCTCGCGGCTGGCGAACTCGAGCACGAGCTGATCGGCACGGGCCTGGAGCACTCCGGGAAAGTACGGCGCGTACGAGCGGTCGAAACGCGAGCGGCCGAAGCGGTTGCCGAAGCAGATGTGGAAGCCGAGCCTCGCCTGGACGCCCTCGGTCGCGAGATT
>QHRT01000545.1 GCA_003220195.1 Candidatus Rokuibacteriota bacterium
CAGGAGCGCGCACGTCGGAAGTTGACCGACGTGAGGATGGCTACCGTGTTCCCGGGGCGCGGCGATGGTGTCGATCGTTTCCTCGATCGCCTCGCGGCGTTCGGCGGGTAGAGGCTCGCAGCACCCGCGAACCAGCGCGCCGCGCCACTGCGCCGGGCCGAACGTCGCGACCGTCCAGGGCCGCGAGAAAGTCCTTGTGCTTCGACACGTGAGACGTGATAGAGTCGTCGCTCCTCGGGGGAGGGCCTCATCATGCTTCAGCAGGACACCCGTGATCTCGCTGTCGTCGTTCGCCAGAAGCTCTTCTTCGGAACGCTGCCTCGCGATGAGCCAACGAAGATGTGGGTCGGCAAGGGCAGCGGCTCTCTGTGCGACGTGTGCGACCAGCCGATCACGTCGACGGAGATCGAGTACGAACCAGACTTCTCGGATCGGCGCGTGTTCCGCTTCCATCTGAACTGCATCGAGGTATGGCACCAGCAGTGTCTGTGAGGGCATCCTCCTCACCGGCGGAGTGCGAATCGCCTCCGAATGTTGCCGTGACGCAGCCGCGCCTTTGGCGTTTGACACGATAGAGTCCTGACACCGCCATGGCCGTGCTCGGCACTCGCGATGTCGCCGCCGTCGTTCGCGAGAAGCTTGCCGCCGGAACGCTGCCCTGCAACGCGCCGACGAAGATGTGGGTCGGTAACGGCAGTGGCCGTTCGTGCGACGCGTGCGGGCAGCCGATCACCCCCACTGACATCGAGTACGAGCCAGACTTTGCTGATCCGAGCGTTCAGGTCAGGTTCCACCAGAAGTGCCTCGACGTGTGGCATCAGTGGCGGGCTCGCGGAGTGTGAGGACCGAGCAGCACGCTGTCGCTGCCCGGCCTCGTGAAGATCTCCTACGGCCTTGTCGCCCTCGCCCGCTGCACCCGATACGCCCGCGCGAAGTAGTTCTCGAAGATCCGTCGACGCACACCTCGCCGTCGGGAATGAGCGTGGGGGCCGGCACCTTTTGCGATGGCGGCGGCGACCTGCGGGAAGCGGCCAGTGTGGTCAATGCCGCGCCGGCTGACGAGGCGGACGCGCGAGGCGCCCTTGGCCGCGATCATCCGCCACCCGTCCTCGTTCCGCTCGCGGAGAGCGAGGACGCGAAGGCGCGGCGCGAAGGAGTTCTCGGTCAGGAATGTGCGCCGGACGCATCAGTCCTGGCTGGTAGCTCCGTCGATCACCCGGCGGTCGCCTGGCGAATAGTTGCGCGCCTGGGCGAAATCACTCGCCCAACGCCAGGTTCAGCACGTGCGCCAGCCGATACCCTGCCTTCGCGAGCTGTTCTTCGACGATGCCCTCCGCCGCCTGGACGTATTCGGCGGTAAGGGGAAGGCGAGCCGGCCCAAACTGAGTGCCGCACGCGAACCCCGGCAGCTTCGCGTACGTCACCGCCTTGGCGATTTCGTTTGACTCCGCGATCCACGCGTCGACCGTACCCTTACGCCACTCGGCCGACTTCGTGACGAACTTCTCCGCCAGATTCTTGGCGACCATCTGCTCATTCTTGCCGGCGAAGAGCTGTTCGATGAACGAGGTGTCCCACGCGGTGTGTAGATTCACCTCCTTCTTGCGGCCTTCAGTCAACTGAACCTCGATTCTATTGCCGCCACGGTCGTCGTTGTCGGCGGCGTGCAGCGGCTGATGAACGTCGCCGATGAGGTGAGTGATGACGAAGATCGCGAAGTGCTTCCGGTGGTTCGGCTCTTGCGCGTCTCTGAGCAACTGGTGATGCCGCGCGATTTGCCCCGAAGCACAATTCCCGGCGTGGCAATACTGATCGCGCGCCTTCGTTTTGCAGACGGGCACGTTGTCGTAGTGCCACGCGCGGGAGCCCGGAATCTGCTGCTGCAGGTCGTCTTTGATCAGATCCAGATACAGAGAGAATTTCGGGAGATCGTCACTTCCCATGAGCTGCCGAACCGCTGCCTTCGCCTCGGGCGACAGCTGATCGCGCGCAATCAGGCCAATGATTCGATGGCCCTTTCGGGCCCACGCGTCGACAGGAGAAGCGGAGGCGAATAGCGCAAGTACGATCGCCAGTGACGCGGCGATGGAAAGCCCGAGTCGGCTCATTGCCACTCCGGCCTCAAGGCAACGGCGTCGATATCCCCGTCGCCCAGTTCTTCTGCCGTCCTCACGTCGACGACCGCAAATGGCGCAAGCTCGTCTTCTACGTAGATCGCAACGAATAGCTCCGCGGCCACCGCGGCGTTGAGCTCCCTGGCGCGAGCGAGCGCATCCGTTACTGTGTGGCATCGTTCCAGATACGGGGTCGGGTGGTCTGGAGGGAATCGGACAGGTGTCGTGGCCATCTCGCAACTCCTTTAAGCGGCAGACGGGCGTTGCGCCCGTATTGGCATCAGCTCGTGGTGCGACTGATCACCTCCAGTATTCGTTCGAGCACATCAGGATCGACCGGGACCATCTGGATCCGGCATCGTCAGGCCGGTGAGCACAAGGTCAACCGATGTTCCCGCCTCAAGATAATCGAGCGCCTCGCGACCCTCCGCAGGCACGACGGAATGACCCAGGACGCCGAGCAAAGTAGCGAGCGCCTTTCGGACGCCTGAATCGTCGTCCACCACGAGAATGTTGATTTCGGCACCGCCGCTGATCGGGGAGCAACTCGAATGCCAGGCGGGGTTGGCAGAAAATCAGCGGTTCTTGTCCTAAACGGGCGGTGGCGTGGCCGCAATGACACGACCACCCTGAGACATTTCGGCGTGACTGCGGCGAGCCTGGGGTGGATTGAGCGACGACATTGTGTGGAGCTATGACGCTGCCGGCGCTGCCTGGCTATCTGAACCGATACGTTGACGGGCGCACCCACTCACTTGATGCGGTCGTCGTGGACAGGCTCTACGCCGACATGCTCGACTTCATCGACCGCCACCGCCCCTGCGGCACGCTGACCGGCGACGCGAGCGAGGTGGCGGCGAATGGCTACATGCTGACGGTCGGCTGCTCGTGCGGCGTCGTGTTCATGCGGTGGGTGACGGCGTGGGAGGGAGGGTGCGATCTCTGTTCGCAGAAAAGGGGTGTAGGGGGGTGCGCGCTCCGGACCGGTGATCGTGGGTGAAGTCGGCGACAGC
>QHRT01000550.1:0-2356 GCA_003220195.1 Candidatus Rokuibacteriota bacterium
CACCTCCATGTCCTTCCAGCTTCCGCCCCGATCGTCGCTGCGGAAGAGTCCCATGCGCACCGCCACGAACACCGCGCCCGGCCTGGCGGCGCTGACGGCGATGGAGTGACCGTCCATCATGCCTTCGATCTCCGTGTCGCTACCGATCTTGCTCTTGAGATGCGCCCGCTCGGCGAGCTTCAGCAGATCCGCGCTGCAATCGCTCCAGCTCTCGCCGCCGTCGAGGGTCCGCATCACGCCGCCGACCTCGATCGCGGCGTAGACCTCGTCGGGATGGGACGGATCGGCCGCCATCCGGATGACGCGCGTCGCGAAACCCATCGCCACGCGCTCGGGCTGCTTCGCATTCGTGAGCCGGCGCCAGGTATTGCCGCCGTCTTCGCTCTTGTACACGGAGGTCGGCGCCGCGCCGAGATACATGATCTTCGGATCGCGGGGATGGAACAGAAGCGACCACACGACCTTGCCCTGGTCGGGGAAGCCGAGCCGTTCCCAGTGCGTCCCACGATCGGTGCTGCGATACGGCCCGTCCTGGGTCCCGACGAAGACGACGTTCGCATCTTCGGGATGCACCGCGATCGCCCGGATCTCCCCGCGCTCGGGCAGCCCGCCGGTCAGCGGCTCCCAGGGATCGTCGCCGACCGAGCGGTAGAGGCCGGTCTGCATGCCTTTCGGCGTGTCCTTGGTCCACTGCGCTGCACCCGCGTACACGTACGTTCGTCCATTGGTGGCCATGGTGAGGTCTCCTTCGTGACGTTCAGATCACGCCTTCGGTACGAAGCGTTGTGATCTCCGGGCTCGACATCCCGAGCAGGCCAGAAAGAATCTCGTCGGTGTGACGTCCGAGCGCCGGGCCCGCGTGGGTCACGCGTCCGGGCGTCAGCGACAGCCGCGGCACGACACCCGGCTGTGGCAAGGTCCCGAGCCCGTCGGCCGGCACGTCCACGATCATCTCGCGCTCGCGCACGTGCGGGTCGGCGAAGAGGTCGGCGATGCTCATGATCGGCGCGTACGGCACGTCGTGAGCGGAGAGCGCCTGCACCGCCTCGGCGAACGTGCGGCCGGCGAACCACTCCTGCATCATCGTGATGATCTCGCCGATGTGCTTGACGCGCGCCTCGCCGGCCGCGAACTTCGGATCGCGCGGCAAGTCCGGCTCGCCGATCATCGTGCACAGCCTCTCGAAGAGATGCTGCGCCGGCGCGGTGAAGACGATCCACCGGCCGTCCTTCGTCTCGAAGGCGCCGCCCGGCCAGCCGCTGTGCTGCAGCGAGCCGCGCTCGCGCACGATGCCCTTGCGGCCGTATGCGGTGGTCGTGTACTCGAGAACACGAAACGCCGACTCGTACAGCGCGGCGTCGATCCACTGCCCTTCCCCGGTCGCGTCGCGATGGCGGAGCGCGGCCATCACCCCGAACGCGGTGAAGAGTCCCGTCAGGTAATCCGGATAGACGGGCGTCGGGCGCGCGGGCGGACGATCGGCGTGGCCGTTCAGATACCACGTGCCGCCGAACGCCGACGCGATCGCCGCGAACCCGGGGCCCTGACGCAACGGCCCGGTCTGGCCGAACGCGGTGATCCGCGCCATGACCAGACCCGGATTGAGACGGTAGAGCTCGTCCCAGCCGAGGCCCCACCGCTCGAGCACGCCCGGGCGAAAGTTCTCGAGCACGACGTCCGAGAGCGGCACGAGCTTGCGCACGATCTCCTGGCCTTTCGGCTGGCGGAGATCGAGCGTCATGACTTTCTTGTTGCGGTTGTCCACGGCGTACCAGTACGAGGAGCCATCTTCGCCGGGCCCGAGACGGCGAAGATCGTCGCCCTTGCCCGGCATCTCGGTCTTGATGACCTCGGCGCCGAACTCCGCCATCAGCGTGCCGCAGAATGGCCCGGCGACGATTTGCGCCAGTTCCAGCACGCGAATTCCGGCGAGCGGCAGCGGCCGGTCCACCATGCGCGCGAGACTAGACCGCGTGTGGGTCGCGGTCAAGGTGACCGGCGCGGACAGATCACGTATCAAACGCGCGCAGCCACGCTCGTACACGCAGCGCGCCAATCGTTTGTCGGCAGCCGTTCACCATGTTAGGGATAGGGTTTCGGGGAAGGCGGATGGCGCTCCCATCCGTTGATCGTGACGTCGGGTCAGCAGAGCGGCGATCCGGGCGATTGCACCCAGGCCAGCGAGGACCGAACGAATGATTCGCACGATCTACGAAACACCGCGGCCGGAAGCCGCGCCCGGCGAGGCCATCGTCACCAGCACCTGCGCGCACAATTGCGGCGGGCGCTGCGTCGTCAACGCGCACGTGCGCGACGGCCGGATCGTCCGGATCTCGACGGATCCGCGGCGCTGGAC
>QHRT01000550.1:2407-2954 GCA_003220195.1 Candidatus Rokuibacteriota bacterium
GCTCCATCCGCTGCGTCGCGTCGGGGCACGCAGCGAAGGGCGGTTCGAGCGCATCTCCTGGGACGAGGCGCTCGACGAGGTCGCGCGCCAGACGCGTCGCGTGCGCGACACGTACGGCCCCGCGGCGATCCTCGATTGCTCGCGCACGGGCAGCTCGAGCATCCTGCACAGCCGCGTCGTCGTGCAGCGCCTGCTCCACATGTTCGGCGGCTGCACCGAGCTCTGGTCGAATCTCTCCGCCGAGGCCGAGGTCTTTGGGCTGCGCCACACCTTCGGCGCGGCTGCCGATTACAAGAAATCCGGACGCGAGCCGGTCGACTACGTGAACTCGAGATTGATCCTCATGTGGGGATGGAGCCCGGGCGACGGGCATTTCGGAACGGGGACGCTGCAGTACTTGAAATGGGCGAAGCAGCACGGCGTGCGGATCCTCTGCGTGGACCCTCGCGTCACCACGACGAGCCGTCAGCTCGCGGACGAGCATGTCACGATCCGCCCGTCCACCGACGCCGCCATGCTCATCGCGATGGCGCAGGCGATCGTGAGC
>QHRT01000043.1 GCA_003220195.1 Candidatus Rokuibacteriota bacterium
CGTTCGCGATCGCGGCGCCCGCGCCGACCGTCCCATCCTCCCCGGCGCCCTTGACGCCGAGCGGGTTGACCGGGGACGGATCGTCCTCGCTGACGTGCACCTCGACCGGCGGCATCTCCATCGACGTCGGGAGCAGGTAATCCATGAGCGTCGCCGTGACGAGCTGACCGTCGCGGTCGTACGCCAGCTCTTCGAGGAGCGCGGCGCCGACGCCCTGCGCGGTCCCGCCGACGATCTGGCCGTCCACGAGCCGCGGGTTGATCTGGCGGCCGATGTCGTACTCGATCAGGTACTTCACGATCGAGACGCGCCCGGTCGACGGATCGACGTCGACCATCACGACGTGCGCGCCGTGGCCGTACGTCATCTTCTCTTGCTGGTAGAACTCGACCGCGTCCAGTCCCGGTGGGAGACCGGCCTTCAGGGCCGGCGTCGGGAGCGCGGCCTTCGCGATCTCACGCAGCGAGAGGCGCCGGTCGGCGGCGCCGCGCACGTTCACGTGGCCGTCGCGCAGCTCGAGATCGTCCGCGTGTGCCTCGAGGAGATGCGCGGCGACGCGGAAGATCTTCTCGCGCACGCGCTCGGCCGCCTGCTGGACGGCGTTGCCGCCCATCACGGTGCCGCGACTCGCGAACGCCCCGAATCCGTCGGGCAGCAAGTCGGTGTCGCCGTAGCGGACGGTGACGTCTTCGTACTTGACGCCGAGCGCGTCGGCGCAGATCTGCGCGAAGATGGTCTCGACCCCCTGGCCGACCGACGGCACGCCCGTGACCACGCTGACCTTGCCTGACGGGTCCACGGTCACGCGCGCGCACTCCCACGGCCCGAGCCCCGACTTCTCGACCACGTACGCGATGCCGATTCCGAGGTAACGTCCCTGCGCCCGGGCGAGCTTCTGCTCCTTGCGCGCCGCCGCGTAGCCGAACCGATCGAGCGCGCGCGTGAAGACGCGATCGAAGTCGGCGCGATCGTAGACGACCTTGCGCCCGAGCGTGACCGTGCCGACCTCGTACGGCATCTGATCGGCGGGGATGAAGTGCCGCCGCCGGATCTCCGCGGGATCGACGCCGACGGCGCGCGCGGCGACGTCGACGATGCGCTCGCGGACGAAGTTGGCCTCGAAGCGTCCGGGCCCGCGATAGGTGCCGGCCGGCGTCTTGTTGGTCACGGCGAGAACGACGTCGGCGCGATAGTTCGGGATCCGGTACGGCCCCGGCAGATAGCCGGCCGTGTTGTTCGGCGCGGTGGCCCCGTGCGTCCGGATGTAGCCGCCCATGTCGTTCCAGAAGCGGTCGTGAAGCCCGAGGATCGTTCCGTCGCGGCGGAGGGCCAGCGCGATCTCGTGGTGCTGCTGCCGGGAGTGATTCGCCGCCATCAGGTGCTCGCGACGGTCCTCGACCCATTTCACCGGTCGCCGGCTCCGCATCGCGAGCAGCGGGATCAGGAAATCCTCCGGGTACAGCTCGCCGCGGACGCCGAACGCGCCGCCGACGTCGATCTGGAAGACGTGCACGCTCGACTCGGGCAGCCCGAGATGTTCGGCGAGAACGCCGCGATTCCAGTACGGGACCTTCGTCATCCCCCAGACGTTCAGGACCTGTCGCGCGGCGTCCCACTCGGCGACGATCCCGCGGGTCTCCATCGGCACGGCAGTATGCCGCTGGACGTCGAACGTCTCGCGGACGATCACGTCCGCCTCGCGCATGGCGCGGTCGATATCGCCGTACGCGATGTCGAAGCTCGCGACCACGTTCGTGCCCACGGCCTCGAAGAGCCGCGGTGCGCCGGGCTCGGCCGCCGCCCTGGCGTCGACGACCGCCGGCAACACCTCGTACTCGATCTCGATGCGCTCGAGCGCGTCCTCGGCCCGGTAGCGGTCCTCCGCGAGCACCACGGCGACGGGATCGCCGGCGTAGCGGACCTTGCCGTGCGCCAGCGGATGCTGGAGGAAACGCTCCATCATGCCGCGGTCGGACATGCGCATCGGGATTGGACGGTGCAACGCCACCGCGTCGTCGAACGTCAGCACGTCGAGCACGCCGGGCGCCGTCCGCGCCGCGCCGGTCTCGAGCCGCGCGATGCGCGCGTGCGCGTGCGGGCTCCTGAGAATCGCCGCGTGCGCCATGCCCGGCCGGACGATGTCGCCGACGAACGAGCCGTGCCCTTGAAGAAGGCGCTCGTCCTCGCGGCGCGGCACGCTCTGACCGACGTATGGCATGTCGCTACTCGATCACGTTCCGGTAGAACTTGGCGGGCGGCGAGGTACCTTCGAGCCCCGCGCCCTTCATCACCTCGAGCGTCACGCGCCAGTCTTCGTCCGCCATCCACCCGAGCGGCTTGCCCTTCGTCGCCTCGCTCTGCATGTGCTCGAACACCATCGGCAGGCCGAGCTCCGCGAACTCGCGATTGGTCTCGGGGTAGGCCTTCATCAACGAGGCGACGCCGGCCTTCGGATCGGCCATCGCCTCCTTCCAGCCGCGCATGGTCGCGCGCAGGAAGCTTTTGACCATCTCCGGCTTCTCCGCGAGCGTCCCCGTCGTGACGAAGTAGCCGTTGCCCAGGATGTTCAGGCCCCAGTCCGAGAACAGCGTGATCTTCGTGTTCTTGTTCTGCGCGTAAGCGCGGAGGAAGTCGCCGAAGCGGAAGCCGGGGATCACGTCGACCTTGCCGGTCAACAGCGCCGGCACCTTGCTCGCGGCCTCCACCGAGATCACGCGGTACGCGGTCGGCGGGATCTGGTACTTCGCCATCAGCGCCGACACCGCGGCCTGCGACGCCTCGCCGGGTACCATGCCGAGCGTCTTGCCTTCCAGCTCCTTCGGCGAGGTGAGCTTCGGTCCGAGCGTGATCGCGCCGTTCGGCCCGCGCGGCGTCGTGTTCGCCACCATGATGAGCGGCGCGCCTTTCGACGCGGCGATGGCCATCACGCCGGCGTCGGCGAAGCCGAACAGGTCCGAGCCCGCGGCGACGGCCTGCACGGTCGCGCCCGAGCCCTTGCCCGGCTTGACTGCGAGATCGAGCCCTTCCTCGGCGTAGTAGCCGCGCTCGACGGCGAGCAACGGCCCGATGTGATGCGACCCGGGGATCCAGTCGATCCGCAGCGTCGCGCTGATCTTCGGCTTCGGCTGCGCCACGGCGTCGGCAAAGAGCATCGGCACCGCGAGGAGGACGGCGACGAGCGCGACGAGCGATCGGACGATCATGGCGTTGTCCTTTCGTTGGCGGTTCATGGGGCGGCGCCGCTTCCGTCGCGACGCTGGGAAATATGCCAGGGCAGCGCCAGCTTCTCCACGGCCTCCATCAGGAGGAAGAGCACGATCCCGGCCGCGATCAGCGCCAGGATCGCGGCGAACAGGAGCTCGGTGTCCATGTTGCCGTTCGCGCTCAGCAAGAGCCGGCCGATGCCGTTCTCCGCCGCGATGAAGTCGCCGACGATCGCGCCGACGACCGCGAGGGTGATCGCGACCTTCATGCCGCCGAAGATCGCCGGCAAGGCGTTCGGCAGCCGCACGCGCCAGAAGAGTTGCAGCGGCGTCGCGCCGGCCGCGCGCGCCACGTACAGCTTGCCGGGTTCCGTGGACGAGAGCCCGACGATCGTGTCGACGACGATCGGGAAGAACGCGACCAGGAACACGATCAGCGCCTTCGACGTGAGCCCGAAGCCGAACCAGAGCAGGAACAGCGGCGCAAGCGCCACTTTCGGCACGACCTGCGAGCCGATCAGCAGCGGATAGACCGCGCAATTGAACGTCCGTGACGCGCAGAGCGCCATCGCGAGCGGGATGCCGAAGACGACGCTCAGCGCAAACCCGACGAGCGTCTCTTCCATCGTGACCAGGAGCTCTCGCGCGATGAGGCCCTTGAACTGCACGAACCGCGCGGCGATGCCGGTCGGCGCCGGCAGGATGTAGCGCGGAAAATACCCGGCGCGCGCCAGGAGCTCCCAGACGACGAAGAGGACCGCGACGGTGACGACGGGATAGACGTAGACGGCGAAGTTCGGCCGCCGGCGTCGGCGCACACTGGGCGCCGCCGGCGCCATCATCGCGCCCTGGCCGGCGCCTGCCGCTCGGGACCGCGCGCGAAGACGCCCCACGACGCGAATACTTCACGGATCCGGCGCGAGTAGCGGCCGAACTCCGGCGCCTCGATCAGATCGAACGTCCGCGGCCGCGGCAGATCGATGGCGACGATCTCCGCGATGCGGCCGGGGCGCGGCGACATGACGGCCACGCGGTCGGAGAGGAACACGGCCTCCTGGATGCTGTGGGTGATGAGCAGCACGGTCTTTCGATTCTGCTGCCAGAGATCCTGGAGCTCGAGATTGAGCTGCTCGCGCGACAGCGCGTCGAGGGCGCCGAACGGCTCGTCCATCAGCAAGAGCGGCGGATCGTGGATGAGCGCCCGGCAGAGCGCGACGCGCTGGCGCATGCCGCCCGACAGCTGGAACGGGTACTTGCGCTCGAAGTCGGCCATCCCGACCATCGCGAGCAATTCCCGCGCGCGCCGCCGGAACGGCTTCAGGTCCCGTCGCTGGATCTCGACCGGCAGCAGCACGTTCTCGAGCACGCGCCGCCACTCGTAGAGCGTCGCGTCCTGGAACGCGATCCCGGCGTTCGTCACCGGCCGCGACACGGGGGTGACGCCGATCGTCACCGTGCCCGACGTCGCCGGCACCAGGCCCGCCGCGATCAGCATCAGCGTGCTCTTGCCGCAGCCGCTCGGCCCGACGATCGAGAGGAACTCCCCGTCGTCGAGGTCCAGCGACACGCCGTCGAGCGCGCGGATCACACCGTCGCCGGTGTCGTACTCCTTGGACACGTCGATGATGCGCGCGAGCGGCCGACTCGTGGGACTCCTCCTGGACCGGATTCGCCCTCCTTACTACAATGCGACCCTCTCGTGACGCAACCGGCCCACATTCGACTCATCCTGTTCCGCGCCGCGTACAATTTCCCCGTGACGCTGGGGCGGGAGCACGGCGTCTTTGCCCGGAACGGACTCGACCTCACGATCGAGTACACCCGCGGCTCACAGATGACGGCAGAGGGATTGCGCTCGGGCGCCTACGACGTCGGCGTGCTCGCCGCGGACGACGTCGTGTACGAGGTGGAAACGCGCGACGCCGACCTCTTCATGTTCATGGGGCTCCACGGCGGCATCCTCACGCTCATCGGCCGTCCCGAAGTCCGCACGGCTCGCGACGTCGCCGGTCGCCGTCTTGGCGTGGACGATCCCGCCTCGGGGTTCGCGCTGGTCGCGCACCGGATCCTTCGCGACGCCGGCCTCTCGATCACCGACTACGAAACGGTACCGGCCGGCGGACACGAGCACCGTGCCCGCGCGCTCCTCGACGGCACGATCGACGCGGCGCTCTTGACGCCGCCGTTCACGCTCGACGCGCTGGCCCGAGGCTTCACGATGCTCGCGCGGGCGCGCGAGCATCTTCCGGCGTACCAGGCCTCGTGCGGCGTTACCACGCGGCGCTGGGCGCGCGCGCACGGTGACACGCTGGTCGCGTACATCAGTGCGTACCGCGCAAGCCTCGCGCGGCTCCTGGCTCCCGACCAGCGCGGTGCCGCGCTCCGTCACCTGCAAGAACAGTTCGCGCTGTCACCGGACGACGCCGCGACAACGCTGCGCGCGCTCGTCGATCCGGAGGACGGCCTCTCTCGCGACGCGGCGCTCGACCTCGCCGGCGTCCAGACCGTGCTCGACCTGCGCGTCCAGGCGGGGCTGCTGCCGCCGGGCGAGCGCCCGCTCACCCGGTATCTCGACCTCGCGTACTACCAGCGCGCCGCACCTCCGGCCTGACGCCGACGGTTGCAGCGATCACAGGTACGCGCGGGCGACGCCGGCGGCGTAATTCTCCAGCACGGTGTGAAGCTTTCGCATCGAGGCCTCCGCCGCACGTCGGTCGCCGTCGGTGCGGATGTACTCGAGGATCGCCTTCTCGGTGTCCTCCCCTTCCTGCTGCTCGGCTTCGAAGTGCACGGTGTAATTCATGCCGCCGTGCTCGGGCCGGCAGCCGTAGTGCTTGACGAGACTCTGCCCGACGATCTGCGACAGCTCGATGACCTCCGCCTCGAAGACGGCCGTCGTGGCGAGCGCGGCCGGCCACGGGGTCCGCTGCGACAGTTCCCGGCAGAGGTCGATGACGCCGGTCGTCTCCGGCAGCGGCCGCAGCTGGTCGTACACACCGCGGCCATAGCCCATGTCGTCGCCGATCCACTTGTAGAGCTCGATGTGATCGGGGGTGGCGCCGATGTGCCCGCGGAAGTAGCCGAGGTCCTCGACCAGGAGGTGCTTCGCGCACTCCTTGCGGACTTCCAGCTCATCGCAGCGGGCGTGGATGCCGCTGAAGATGCGCGGGAAGTACACCACGATGAGGTAGTTCTGGCTGACGTGGCCCCACGCCTGCTCGCGCGTGAGCTGGCCGGCTCCAAAACGCTTGAAGTACTCGGCCTCGCGATACGGGCACTTCGCCAGGAGCTCGCGTTTGATCCCGTCGAACCACTCGTGGACGTCGCGCATGACATCTCCTCCTGGACGATGATCGCAGGATAGTCGTCGCGATTGTCGTTCATCGCGACGTCACCCGATGGCGAAATCAGTCCGGCGGAGTGGCCGGCGTGTTCAGGTCGGTGAAGTATTGCTGCAGTGTCGCCGTGCACGACGACCCCCCGGCACTGGACGCCGCGAGCAACAGCTGCTGGTAGCTCGAATAGAGACCGGCCGCGGCGGTATCGCCGGGACAATGCCGCTCCTGGAGCCACGCGGGGATCTTCGTCGGGTCGCCGACCTTCTCCCGGACGAGGCAGATCACGAGCGCGTGCTGGCGCGGACACATGCAGGCGAAGTTGGAGTAATCGCGCCCGCAGTCCTCGAAGGCCTGCTGGTTCGCCATGCGAAACGCGTCGCCGATGAATGCGTAGATCGACTCCTGCTCGCCGTTCAGCGTGTCGAGGGCCTGCCCGCCGGGATCGTTGGCGTCTTCACGGGCCTTGCGGAATTCGTAGCTGAACTGAAAGCTGGCCTGCGTGGACAGCGCATGAGGCTCGAATTCCTGCCCGTTCGGCATCAGATATTCAGTACCGGCGCCCATGCCACCGCCGCCGCGGAGCACGGCGGTCTTGTTCCGCCTGGAGCTCGCCCGCAGATGATCGGCAAGATTCTTGAGCTGGGCCTCGTAGTCGGCGATCACCGGCGCGTTGTACTGGTGGACGGGTTGCGGCGTGCGGCCCGAGCCCGCGTAATCGTTGTACGAGTACTCGACTGCGGTCTCGCCGCTGCCCATTCCGGCGCCGAGGCCGAGGCCGCCGTAGGACGTGCCCTTGAAGCGATACCCGTTGCCGAACTGCACGCCGCCACCGCCGCCCGCCCCCAGGCTGGTCGAGGGTGTCGTGGTGCGGTCCGGCTGGAACGACGTCATGCCGCCGCCCCCGCCGCCTCCGAAGGCGAGTTGCACCACGGGACCCCTTCCGCTCAGGATGGCGATCTCGCCGCCCCAGCCGCCGCCGCCGCCGCCACTGATGCCGTGGTACTGGCTCTCGCGGTTCCACCTGTCCGGCAGGTAGAGCGCGGTCGGCGAGAATGCCCGATAGTCGGCGACGAATCCATCGCGCGCCGACGCTCCGAGTCCGATGACGATCGGATCGAACACCGATCCCGTCTTGAACTGGGCAAGGGGGAATGGCCTGCCCGGCGAATAGAGCTTGCTGAAGTAATCGGGAAGCGCGCGCAGCGTGTCCGGGACCGGATTGTCCTTGTCCCCCTTTTTCGCGTCGTCGGGGCCGGGGCTCGTCACGCGTGCGACGAGACGGCACAGGGGAAGTCCGGCACCGACCACGAATTTGCTCCCGCCAGGATACGGCGCCGGCGTGTCCTGGCAGGCCACCGTGGTCTGCGCCTGCGGATCGGGGAGCGTCTGATAGAAGGAGAAGAATCCGGCGTCCGCATCCTTGACGCCAAGCGTCTTCGCAACTTCCGACACCATCGTCTGCACCGCATTGAACGCCGCGGGGCAGAACAAGTTGCGAGCGTACGGAAAGCCGTTGATGTGATCACAGTCGGCCGCAGTCCGGATGTCGCAGCGGACTTTGCCGTCTTCGATCGGCACGCAGACGGAAGCCCCCTGCGCCGCACTGCCGGTCGCCAGGACCGCGAGAACGACGAGTACTCCCGATGTCAACACACGCCGCATGCGTTTCTCCCGTGTACAGCACGCGTCTCTGTTGAACAGCCTGCCGCGCACGAAGAGTCCGATCGTGCGAGACGCACTTCTGAACCAATCCGTGCCAGTTCACTCCGTCCTGACGTTTCTGCCCGCACCACCGTAGCAGACTTGTGCCCGACCTTCTCAGCCAGGGTGAAGGTGGCCCACGTTGACATTGCGAGACGGGCGTGCGAGACAACGCCATGCCTGAGCGCAGTTCGTGGAGACATTCGAGCGCGGAGCGGTCGAATGTCTCACGAACTCTTAGATCCGTCGCGTTCACGAGTGGTGACGGACAGACGCAGATCCCGTCGCACCTGGCTGTGCCCGATAGCGCGGGACCGCATCCGACCGTGCTGATCCTCCGCGGCGTCGCGGGGCCCGACGACGGCTACACGGAGATCGCGGAGCGTCTCGCCGGCTGGGGCTACGCCGCGCTCATGCACGGCTGGAAGATTCGTGGCAACGATCCGCCGGACGATCTGGTCGACGCGGACACGCGGGGCGCCGTCCCGTACCTGCGTTCGGTGC
>QHRT01000551.1 GCA_003220195.1 Candidatus Rokuibacteriota bacterium
CACGGGTGCGACCTTGCACCCCACGGGTGCGACCTTGCACCCCACGGGTGCGACCGTGCACCCCACGGGTGCGACCGTGCACCCCGCGTACGCTCACGACAGGTCGGCCGGCGCTTCGGCGTCGGATCCAAACGAAGGCCTGGCGCGGCCGTACGGCGACGACAAGACGATGCAGGACATGCAGGATCGAGAAACGATGGGCAACCCGCCTCTGAAAGACGAGCAGGCGAGCACGAGCATCGAGGGCCAGGTCGCCGCGGTCGACCACGACCGTGGACAGCTGGTGCTCGATACCGACGAAGGTCTCGTCAACATCCAGAGTTCGCCCGAGGAGCTGACGCAGATCGACGTCGGTGACGTGGTCCGGGTGTCGGTCGTGCAAAACTTGAGCGAATAACCGGTTCACGGCCGGACTCCGAACGCCGGAAGGCCGGGGAGCGATCCCCGGCCTTCTTCATTCCCGCGCCCGACTCTCCGGCTCTTCCGGCTCTTGACAGCTTTCACCGCTTGACCGCCTTGTGAACATCGGGCTAGCCTACGCCCCTCGATCCGCACTTCTCCTGGGAGGTTCCCCCCGATGAGACGTCGCCGAACCGGGACGCGTCACGTGGCGTGGCTCTTGACCGCGGCTGCCGTCCTCGCCGGAGTCGGGTCGATCACAACGCCATGGTCGTCGTCCGCCGCCGCCCGGGGCAAGCTCGTCCTCGCGTGGCACACCAGCCTCGCGTCCCGGTGGCTCGACCCTCAAGAGCACGATGGAACGGCCACGCCGGACAACTTCATCAGCGCCATCCACGACGCGCTCATCAAGAACCAGGGCACCCAGCTGTACGATCATCCGGCGCTGGCCGAGCGCTTCAGTGTGGCCGCCGACGCAAAGAGCGCGACGTTCATCCTTCGCAAGGGGATCAAGTTCCACAGCGGCGAGCCGGTGACGCCGCAAGACGTCAAGTTCAGCTACGAGAACTACCGCGGCGCGAAGGCCGACCTCTTCAAGAAGAAGACGGAGCGCGTGGAGATCGTGGACGAGCGCACCGTCCGGTTCGTGTTCAAGGAGCCATTCCTCGACTTCCCGACGCTCTTCGGCACCGCGAACGTCGCGGCGGCGGGCTGGGTGGTCCCGGAGAAGTACTACAAGCAGGTGGGGCCAGACGGGTTCAAGCAGAAGCCGATCGGCGCCGGACCGTACAAGCTGGTGCGCCACGAGCCGGGCGTGAAGATCGAGCTCGAGGCGTTCGAGGGGTACTACCGTCCCGTGAACGTGAAGCAGCTCGTGATGATCGCGGTGCCCGAGGCAGCCACGCGAGTCGCCATGCTGGAGCGCGGCGAAGCAGACATCGTGTATTTCGTTCCCGGCGAGCTGATCAACAAGGTCGGCAAGCTTCCCGGCGTCACGATCGCGCCGGTCCTGTCGGGATCGTTCTTCGTCGAGTTCCCCGGGTTCCAGAATCCGAAGAGCCCGTTCCACGACAAGCGCGTGCGCGAAGCCGTGAGCCTCGCGATCGATCGGCGGGCGATGAACCAGGCCGAGACCGCCGGCATGGGTAAGACGACGGGCAACTGGATCAACCCCGACGTGCAGTACGCGATCGAGTGGCCCGAGTTCGAGCGCAACGTCGAGAAATCCAAACAGCTGCTCCGCGAGGCCGGCTTTCCGAACGGTTTCGACGTCGACTGGGTCACGCCGCTCCCGTCGTTCTACTCGCGCGGCGAGCGCCTGATCGCCCAGCTGCGCGAGGTCGGGATTCGCGGCAGGCTCCAGACGATGGAGCGCGGCATCTTCCTGCAGCGCCTGCAAGGCGGTCTCAAGGATTGGCCCGGCACCCAGATCATCCTGCACGGCGCGCGGATCGGCGGAAGCTGGTCCTACTGGTACGAAGGGCACTTCAAGTGCGGCGGCTTCAACGCGCGCGATCGGGTCTGCGTGAAAGAGCTCGACGCGAAGTTCGACCAGTACGAAAAGTCGATCAACCCGACCGAGCGGAAGAAGCTCGCCGAGGAGATCCAGCGCGGAATTCTCGAGAACTACTACCTGGTGCCGGTGTTCCGCCACGCGTTCGTCAACGGCATCGGGCCGCACGTGGTGGCGCAGAAGTGGCAGGACGTCTTCCCCACGATCACGACCGGGTACGCCTATCCGTGGGAAGACCTCAAGGTGAAGGACTAACGAGGCTTCGCCTCAGACCGATGAAACATGTCGACCAGTCGAGGTGAAGCGACAGGTTGATCACACGGTTGGCGGCCAGTGAACAGCATCAGCTCATCTGCTGGTCGGGCAGGGAACTGAAAACAGCAGGACAGATCTCTCTGGATTGAGCACCGGATGAAGACGTGATAAGGGCTCCGGTCGAGTGGACAACACGGCAAGTCGTTCAACTACCGGATGCCGGTCAGCGAGCTCTACTTCCAGCGGCTGCCGAACTCGCTGCTGCTCGGTCTGGCCGCGTCGGTCATCTCGCTCTTGATCGGGATTCCGGCCGGCATCGTCTCCGCGGTGAAGGTCGGGAGCTGGTGGGACAACGTCGCGAAGGGCGTGGGCCTGCTCGGCCTGTCGATTCCCGGCTTCTGGCTGGGTCTCGTCCTGATTCTCGTCTTCTCGGTGTGGCTCCGCTGGCTGCCGACGTCGGGCGCCGGCGACTGGCGCCACGTGATCATGCCGGCGCTCGCGCTCGGCTGGTACTTCGCGGCGTCGATGCTGCGGCTGACGCGCTCGAGCATGCTGGAAGTCCTCGGCAGCGAATACATCAAGCTCGCGCGATTGAAAGGCCTGCCGGACGTCGTCGTGATCGCGATGCACGCGTTCAAGAACGCGCTGATCCCGGTGTTCACGCTCGCCGGCGTGAACCTGGTTGTGATGGTGAACGCGGCGGTCATCATCGAGGTGATCTTCGCGTGGCCCGGCATCGGGCGCCTGCTCTACGAAGGGATCTTCCAGCGGGATTTCCCGCTCGTGCAGGGCGTCGTCGTGATGGCCGGCTTCATGATCGTCGGGATCAACCTGGTGGTGGACGTGCTCTACGCGGTCATCGACCCGCGAATCCGGCTCACGAGATGAGCACCATCGCAACCCCTACCGCGGTAGCTTCGGCACGCAGCCCGGGGCGAATCGCCGCCGTGACGAAGGCGCTGCGGGAAGCGCCGCTGCTCGCCGTCGTGATCCTGGGTGGTCTGAGTCTCGCGGCGATCTTCGCCAATCTCATCGCGCCCTACGATCCGACGCTCCCGTTGAAAGATGCCCCGATGTTCGCGCCGCCGTTCTGGATGGAGGGCGGCAGCCTGGCGATGCCGCTCGGCACCGATTTTCAGGGCCGCGACATCCTGAGCCGCTTGATCTTCGGGGCACGCGTGTCGCTGATCGTCGGGCTGATGGGCACGGTCGTGGCGGGTAGCATCGGCACGGCGCTCGGAATCCTGGCCGGCTACGTCGGCGGCTGGGTCGACCAGATCATCATGCGCGTCACCGATGCCTGGCTCGCGCTGCCGGCGATCGTGTTCGCGATCTTCCTCGCTGCGATGGTCGGGCCGAGCATGTGGAACATCATCGTCATCCTCGGTGCGGTGTACTGGACGCGCTACGCCCGCGTCATCCGCGGCGAGGTGTTGACGCTGCGCGAGCGGGAGTTCGTGAAGCTGGCCGAGATCGCCGGCGCCAGCAAGTGGAGAGTGATCAAGCGCCACATCCTGCCGAACGTGCTCAACACCGCGACGGTGCTGGCGAGCCTCACCGTCGGCGTCGTCATCATCGCGGAGGCGTCGCTCAGCTTTCTCGGTGTCGGTGTGCCGCCGCCCCAGCCCGCGTGGGGGCTCATGCTCTCCGAGGCGCGGTCCACGTTGATGGCCGGGCAGTGGTGGCTCACGGTCTTTCCCGGGCTCTGCATCGCGCTGATCGTGCTTGCGACCCAGCTTTTCGGCGACTGGCTGCGCGTCCGCCTCGATCCTCAGATGAGGAATCTCTAGGATCAGGCCGGATCCTCGTTTTCCGCCCGTTGACATCGATGCATGAAGGC
>QHRT01000552.1 GCA_003220195.1 Candidatus Rokuibacteriota bacterium
TCGACGCGGTCCAGCAGGAGGGCAAAGGATCGGCTGGCATCCGTCGCAGAGACTCGCCGACGCGACGGGGTCTTCAGCCTCTCTGATTTTTTACGCATCGCTCTGAGTTTCGTTCTCTGGCCGTCACTCCGCAAGGGCGTTGCGCTCCTCGGAACGGCCCGTGCGTGATAGGATCGCGGCCTGTCACCCTCCCAGGAGGTACGCCATGAGCCCAGCAGCAACCGCGACGACCACCACCATCGAAGCCGAAGTGCTCCAGGCCGACGACCGCCGCTTCGACGCCATGCGCCGCGAGGACTGGCCGGCGCTCGAGGCCACGCTCGCCGACGATCTCACGTACGTGCACTCGACCGCGCGGCTCGAGTCGAAAGCCGAGCACGTCGCGAACCTCCGCGCCGGCCGGCCGCACTATCGCGGCATCGCGCCGCGCGAGCGCACGGTGCGCGTCCACGGAGGGATCGGCGTCGTCAACGGGGTCTCGGAGATGCACGTCGAGCGCGACGGCAAGGAGCAGCGCTTCACCGTCCGGTATCTCGCGGTCTACGCGAAGACGAGCAACACCTGGCGCATGATCGCGTGGCAATCCACGCGCGTCCCGGATGCCTGACATGTCCATCCTGGTACTGGGCGCTACCGGGTTTATCGGTCCTCGACTCATCAAGAAGCTCGTCGCACGCGGGGAAACCGTCGTCGGCATGGATCTCAATCCCGCCGCGCCGACGTTCGACGGCTCGCCGATCGGCGCGCCCGTGCTCCGCGGCGACGTGACGCAGTTCGAGGACGTCATGCGGACCGTGCTCGAGGTGAAGCCGGAACGGCTCATCAACCTCGCGTACGGGCTCGGCGCCGGCGAAGGCAACCCGCACCAGGTGATGCGGCTCGACGTCCTCGGCATGGACAACTGCTTCGAGGCGGCCCGTCTCGGCGGCGTGCGACGCATCGTCTACGCGAGCTCCGTCGCGGTCAGCGGTCAGCAGAGCTCCTTCGGGGACAGGCTCGTCAACGAGGACGATCCGACCCACGGCACGAGCCAGTACGCGTACGGCATGTCGATCACCGGCGTGCGTCCCGCCAACGTGACCGGCCCCGACAAGGTGCGCGGGTCCACCGATCACGTGCAGATCATGACCGAGGGGGCGCGCGGCCGGCCGGTGCATCTGCCGAAGAAAGGCCTCATGCGCCTCCTGATCCACGTCGAGGACATGGCCGAGGTCTTCGCGCGGATTCTGCTGGCGGATGCCCCGCGCCACGAGCTCTACAACTCGGGCGGCATCCCGGTCAGTCTCGGCGAGCTCGCGGACATCGTGCGCGGCTTCTTGCCGAAGGCCGAGATCACGTTCGCGGAGGAAGGCGGACGCGAGGACTCCGGCAACTACCTGGTGGACTGGAGCCGCCTCAGCAAGGAATTCGGGATCGAGTATCCCGGGTTGCACACGCGCGTGCTCGAAGTCATCAACGACGTCCGCCGCGTGGAGGGCCTCCCGCTGGTCGGCGCGTGATCGTCAGGAGTCGCGCGCGGTCGCGAGGAGCGACGGCAGGGCCTCCAGCACGTCTCTGAGGCAGCGGCGAGCGCGCGCGATGTTCTCTTCCGCCCTCGCGGGAACGTCGCCGCGCGAGATGTGCGCCACCAGCTCGTCGCGAGGCGTCGTCGTCAGCAGCGACGCGTTGATCTCCACCTGCAGGGCATGGATCCCTCGGGTCCGGGGCTGACCGAACGTGGTGACGATGTTCCCGCCCGCGTATCCACTGACGTCCTGGTGCACCGTGAAGCCGTAGCCGGTGAAGATCGCCGCGACGGCATCGGTGAGGTCCCGAGCGCACGTCGTGCCGTGGCGCGTCCCGAGAATCACCTCGTGCTCGCCCATCCGGCGTGCGCTGCCCGTATGGCCATCGAGCAGCATCACGCGCCCGTACATCTGGCGGAGCGCCGTGAGCAGATCCTCGAGCGTCGCGTAGTACGGGTCGTAGAGCGTCCGGAGTCGTTCCTCGACGTCGGTCAGCACGAGCGGCCGGGTGAAGATCGCGACCTCGCGCATCGTGTGGGTCCGCACCACGCCGCGACGCGAGCGGACCTCGCCGTCCAGGTGCTCGAAGTCGTCGCGGCGACGATTGACGTCGACGAACATGCGCGACACCGGTGTCGCGACGACCGTCGCGCCGTGCTCGTGCAGATCGCCGTACACGTCGCGCGCGAACATGTCGGCGAAGCCGTAGCAGAACGTCGCGAACCGGGGCTCGCAGTAGTCGTCGCCCGTGATCTGCGGCAGCGGCTCGGTGCCGTAGTGCGGGATGCTGACCAGGACCGGCGTGCCCCGGCCGGGATCCGGATGCTTGACGATCGGAAACGGTCGCTCCATCAGATCGCGGGTCAGCCGGTGAAGATCGCTTCCGGAATCAGCGCGGACACCACGTAGTTCGGCACGTCGACCACGTTGCTCACGCGGAGATCCGCCGCCACGCTGCACAAGACGTACGCCTGCTCGCGGCTCCAGCCGCGTTCTTGCAGGAGATCGATCATGTTGAGCACGGCGTTGCGGCACGCGAGCGTCAGGTTCTCGCCCTCGTTCACGCCGTCGTCACGGATCGGCATGCCCATCGCCGCCACGAATCGCTGCGGCGCCGCCCACTCCGGGGGGGCGAAATATCCGCCGTGCGAGAAGCGCGGGCCGCGGAGCGCGCGCGTCGCCGCCGTCCCCTTGATGACGCGAAAGCGGACCGTCACCGTCGCGCCCATCTCGACCGCCGTGACGCAGACCTCGCCATCGCCCTGCGCGAAGTGACCGTCCCCGGTCGAGAAGAGCGCGCCCTCGACCGAGACCGGCAGCAGCAGCTTCGAGCCGCGGGTCAACTGCTTCACGTCGAAGTTCCCGCCGTTCTCTCGCGGCGGCAGCGTGCGAAGCCCCTCCGTGGCCGCCGGGCCGCGAC
>QHRT01000007.1:0-8114 GCA_003220195.1 Candidatus Rokuibacteriota bacterium
TGGCCGGAGAACAGCCTGCTCGCGTTCAAGAACGCGCTCGCGCTCGGCAGCCCGCTGGTCGAGCTCGACGTCCACGCGACCGCCGACGGCGACGCCGCCGTGATCCACGATCCGACGCTCGACCGGACGTCGAACGGCTCCGGCCCCGTCAGGGCGAAGACGGCGGACGAGCTTCGTCGCGTCCGGCTCAAGGCGCCGGCGGGCGGCGGCCTCACGGACGAGGGCGTGCCGATGCTGCGAGACGTCCTGACGATCGCCGCGCCGACCCCGGTCGCCGTGCTGGTGGAAATCAAGACGCCCGGTCAGGCGGTGACGTTCGAGCGGCGGGACGCGGGGGTCTCGAGCGTGCCGGGCGCGCGGTATCCGGGGCTCGAGCGTCGCGTGCTCGACGATCTCCGAGAGACGCGCATGACCGAGCGGGCGATGGTGATGGCGTTCAACCCGGCGGTGATCGCGGAAGTTCGAACGCTCGCCCCCTCGATGCGCACCGTGCTCTTGATGGATCGGCAGGCCCGTGACGCCGGACTCGCCGGAGACGCGGTCGTTGCCCAGGCGACTCGCGCCGGCGTGAACTTCATCGGCATCCATCAGTCGCTCTGTGACGCCGCCCTCGTGACGGCGGCGCGCCGCGCGGGGCTCGGCATCGGGGTCTTCACGGTGAACGACGAGAACGACATGCGGAGGCTGGTGGAGCTGGGTGTCGACGTGATCATCTCCGATCGCCCGGACCTGGTGGCGCGCGTGGAGCGCGGCGCCCGATGATGCGTGCTCGCGGCACCCAATGACCGTCGCGGGACAGTCGAAGGCCACGCAGTTCTTCGTCGAGAGGATCCTGGCCCACGCGACGGCTCGCGGCGTGCCCTTTTCCGCGGCGGAACGGTACATGCTGGCGTGGTCGGAGTCGGATCCCGACTTCCGTCAAGACCCTGCTCTGAGCGACGCATTCGAAGCCGAGACCAACGAGACCCGATTCGAAGAGAAGGTCGTCCGCCTGATTCGCGAAGCCTACGCCGCGGATGCGAGGTCAGACCCGGCGGCTCGCGAGCGGTGGCGCTCGGCCTATCAGACACTGCGCGAAGGCGATCATTATCTGCTCGTGATGCTCAAAGCCGCGCTGGGATGGCGGCTCCGGAAGTGGTTCGTGTTCTGAGATGACGGGCCGCTACGTCCTCGCCCTCGATCAAGGCACGTCCGGTTCGACCGCGCTCGTCATCGACACCGACGGGCAGGTGAGGGCGCGGGGCTACGCCGAGTTGCCGCAGTACTACCCCGAGCCGGGATGGGTCGAGCACGACCCGAACGAGATCTGGTCCACGATGGCGGACGCGACGCAGCAAGCGCTGGCGTCGGCAAAGATCCGCGGGCGCGACGTCGCGGCCATCGGCATCGCGAATCAGCGCGAGACCACGATCGTCTGGGACCGCGCGACCGGCGCGCCGATCCATCGCGCCATCGTGTGGCAGTGCCGGCGTACCGCCGCCGCGTGCGACCGGCTCCGCGCCGACGGGCTCGAGCCACTGGTCCGCGAGCGCACCGGGCTCGTCATCGACGCGTATTTCTCCGGCACCAAGATCGGCTGGCTGCTCGACGCGGTCTCCGGCGCTCGCGCGCGCGCCGAGCGCGGCGACCTGGCGTTCGGCACCGTCGACACGTGGCTCCTCTCGAAGCTCACCGGTGGACGCGTGCACGCCACCGACGCGACGAACGCCTCGCGGACGATGTGCCTGAACCTCGCGACGGTCGACTGGGACGACGAGATGCTGCGGGCTCTCGGGGTTCCGCGCGCGCTCCTGCCGCGCGTCCTGCCGTCCGCCGGCAAGTTCGGCGAGACCGCGGATCTCGGATGGCTGCCCGCCGGCGTGCCGATCACCGGGATGGCCGGCGATCAGCACGCGGCGCTTTTCGGCCAGGCCTGCTACGAGCCCGGGAGCGCGAAGAACACGTACGGCACCGGGTGCTTCGTGCTCGTCAACACGGGGCAGGCGCCGATCGCGTCCGGCCACGGCTTGCTCACCACGATTGCGTGGCAGCTCGACGGGCGGACGACGTATGCGCTCGAAGGCAGCGTGTTCATCGCCGGCGCGGCGCTCCAGTGGCTGCGTGATGGTCTCGGCATCATCGACACCGCGGCGGACAGCGAGCGGCTGACCGCCACGGTGTCCGACACCGGCGGCGTGTATTTCGTTCCCGCGTTCGTGGGGCTCGGCGCGCCCTACTGGGACATGTACGCGCGCGGCGCCATCCTCGGCTTGACGCGCGGCACGACGCGCGCGCATCTCGCGCGCGCGGCGCTGGAGGCCATCGCGTACCAGAGCCGTGACGTGCTCGAGGCGATGACCGCCGACGCCGGCGTGACGCTCCGCGGCCTTCGCGTCGACGGGCTCGGCGCCGGCAACGATTTCCTGTGTCAGTTCCAGGCCGACATCCTGGACGTGCCCGTGCTGCGGCCGTCGGTCATCGACACGACCGCGCTCGGCGCCGCGTATCTGGCCGGCCTCGGCGCCGGACTCTGGACTTCGCTCGACGCCGTGGCCGCGCGATGCACCATCGCGCGCACGTTCACGCCGTCAATGGACGAAGCTTCTCGCACGGCGCGATACCGCGCGTGGCAACGCGCCGTGGAACGCGCGCGCGGTTGGGCCGCCGCGGAGTGAAGTGCACGTCCTGAAAGGTCCGAATGCCCCCGGCGCGGTTGTCCCGGTCCGACGCTTGTGCTAGTGTTCCCCTTCACATGGCGCCGGACGAGGAAGATTCGTCCTGGAAAGGCCTCGCCGAGCTGTCCACCGTCGGGATCACCCTGGTGCTGGCCACGGTGATCGGTCTGGCCGGCGGGTATTACCTCGATCGGTGGCTCGGCACGACGCCGTGGCTGATCCTGATCGGGCTCGGCCTCGGTATCGCGGCGGGCTTCGTGAGCCTGTTTCGATCGGTCAATAAATCGAACCGGAACGGGAAGGGATGATGACGGCAGCACACTTCCTCGCGCGGGTGACGCTCGACAGCGCGGTCGCTGTCGCCGCACTCGCTCTTCCCGCTGCCTGGGTGATCGGCCGCGCTGCGGCGGTCGGCGTGCTCGCCGGCGGCGCTCTCGCGATCGTCAGCCTGTGGTGGCTCGCGCGAGGAGCCCTGTCCATGTCGCAAACCCGCTTCGACCGGAGCCGCTGGTTGCTGCTCGCGAGCCTTCGATTCGTGGCGATCGCCGGCGCGGTGGCTCTCGTGCTGGGAACCGGTCTCGCGCACCCCGTCGCGCTCGTCGTCGGGTTGACGGTGCTCCCGTGCGCGCTCACGTTCGAAGGCCTGCGATCGGCGGACGACGTGTAGAGGCCGGGATCAATGGAGATCATCGAGCATCCGCCGATCTTTCGAATACCAGCGGTCGGCCCGCTCTCCTGGTTGTGGTCCGGCTACGTTCCCGACCACGTGAGCTACACCTGGCTGGCGATGCTCGTGCTCATCGTGCTGGCGGTCGCGGCCACGCGCCGCGTGTCGCTGGTGCCGCGCGGCATCCAGAACGTGCTCGAGGTCATCGTCGAGCAGTTCCAGCAGTTGATCGACGACGTGATCGGTCACGAGGGACGGCCGTATCTGCCGCTGATCGCGACGCTCGGCCTCTACATCCTGTTCATGAACCTGATGGGGCTGGTCCCGGGCGTCGCCGGGCCGACGACCAACGTGAACACGACCGCGTCGTGCGCGATCGTCGTCTTCTTCGCCTATCACTGGATCGGCATCCGGAAGCAGGGCCTCGGCACGTATCTCAAGCACTTCATGGGACCGGTGCCCGCGCTGGCGCCGCTCATGGTGCCGATCGAGCTGATCAGTCATCTGGCCCGCCCGCTGTCGCTGACGTTGCGACTCTTCGGCAACATGCTGGGCGGCCACATCCTGCTCGCGATCATCTTCTTCCTGATGGGCCTCGACGGCCTGCTCGGCTGGGCGCTCCGGGGCAGCGTCGCCGGCATTGTCCTCGGCGGCATCGGCAGCCTCGCGATCACCGCGTTCACGGTCGGGTTCCTGTTCCCGCTGAAGATCCTCGTCTCGTTCCTCCAGGCCTTCATCTTCGTGATGCTCACGATGCTCTACATCGCGGGCGCGCTCGAAGAGGGTGAGCACCATGCGGCGGAGCAGCACGCGGCCCAACACCATTAGTCGATCTCACCTACAGAGGAGGGTGTCGTGCGACGTTCACTGATCATTGCTGCGATCGTGATTCTGGCGGTGCCGGGCGTGGCGCTGGCGCAGGCGCCGGCCGCGTCGGCGGGGAGCTGGGTCGGCGCGTTCGCCGTCCTGGCGGCAGGCTTCGGCATGGCGCTCGCGGCCGGGCTCTGCGGGCTCGGCCAGGGCAAGGCCATCGCCTCGGCCGTTGACGCGATGGGAAGGCAGCCGGGCGCCGCGGCGCGGATCCAGACCGCCATGATCATCGGTCTGGCCCTCATCGAGTCGCTCGCGATCTACACGCTGGTCATCGCGATCATCCTGCTCTTCGTGCAGCCCATCAAATAGCGCGGTTTGCTGCTGGCCGGCGCGCCCTCGCGACGCGCCGGCCCCTCGGTTTCGATGGCTCGCCCCGCGTATCGCTGGCCCAAAGTCCCGGAGATGACGATTCATCGTCTCTCCGTGTACACGCGATGCCTTCGCGAGCTGGAAGAGGATGGCGTCACGACGATCTCGTCCCAGGAGCTGGCCGAACGGTTCAACCTGAACTCGGCGCAGGTCCGCAAGGACCTGACCTATTTCGGAGAGTTCGGCGTCCGCGGCATCGGGTACTACGTGACGCGTCTGCGCGGTGAGCTGCAGAAGATTCTCGGGCTCGACCGCGAATGGCCGGTCGCGCTCGTCGGCTTCGGCAACCTGGGCGCGGCGCTCTTCCACCACAAGGGGTTCAGCCGGCAGGGCTTCAAGATCGTCGTGATCTTCGACGAAGATCCGGCGAAGACCGGCCGCGAGGTCGAAGGCACGCCGATCCTCGGCATGCAGAACGTCGGGCGCGAGTTGCGCGCACGGGGCATCCAGATCGGCGTCGTCGCCGTGCCCGCCGAGGGCGCCCAGGCCGTGGCCGATCAGCTCGTGGCCGGGGGCGTCAAGGCGATCTTGAACTTCGCCCCCACGCGGTTGCGCGTGCGCCGCGACGTGCGTCTGCAGAGCGTCGACCTTTCGATCGAGTTCGAGACGCTCAGCTTCTATCTCACCCGGCTCGGTCGCTGAGGTCGCGGCCGGTCGCTGCCGCCGGTGGCCGCCGCGCGTGGTAGCGTAGAGAGTCCGTGCTGCTGCAACAGTGGGCCCCCTTCGCAGAGCTGGCGAAGAGCTTCGCCGAGGGAGGGGCCTGTCTGCGGATCACCGGCGTCGATGGCGCCGCCCGCGCGCTCGTCCTGGCGGAGCTCACGACCACCCATCCCCGACCCGCGCTGATCGTCGTCGGCACCCTGACCGACGCTCATCGGCTCACGCAAGATCTCAGATTCTTCGGCGCGAACGCCGCGGAGTTTCCCGAGCCGGAACCTCGGCTCTGGCATGGTGGCCATCATCGCGAAGCCGACGCGGAGCGCGCCGTGATCTGCCGCCGGCTGCAGAGCGGCGAGCCGCTCGTCGTCGTCGCCACGGCGGCGGCGCTCGACGCCCCGCTGCCGTCGCCCGCGGAGTTCAACGCGAGCGTGCTCAGGATCGCGCCCGGCGACGCGCTCGATCGCGAGCTCCTGCTCGAGACGCTCGAGCACGGAGGGTACGAGCGCGTCGAGACGGTCGTCGAGGTCGGGCAGTGGAGCGTGCGCGGCGGCATCGTCGATATCTTCTCGCCCGGTCACGCGAGCCCGGCGCGGCTCGAGTTCTTCGGCGACGACGTGGAGTCGATCCGGCTCTTCGATCCGACCACGCAGCGCTCGGTGAGCGTGCTCGACGAGCTGGTCGTGCTGTCGCTCCGGGAGCCCGGCGGCCCCGGTGACGCGCGCCTCCTCGACTATCTGCCGGCCGCGGCGCCGGTCGTGGTGGAGGAGGAGAAGCTGCTCGATGCCTCGCCGGAGGAGGGCGCCGAATCGCCCGCGCTGGCGAAACGGCTCGGTGAACGACAGCTCGTGATCCTGGGTCTCGTCACCGGCGCCGGTCCTGCGGCCGGCGCGCCGCCGGTGGAGGAGCATGGTCTCGAGACCTCCGGCGTCACGAAGTTCACCGGGCAGTTCGCGCATCTCGCCAGCGAGCTCGACCGCTGGCGGCACGAGGGGTTCCGCGTTCGTCTCGTCGCGAGTGACGAGCGACAGCGGCAGCACCTCGGTCAGATCCTGCGCGAGCACGGTGTGGAGACGGTTCCGGTGCAGACGCTGGAGGCGCCGGAGCCTCTCGGACTTCTCGTCGGCGAGTGCTCGAGCGGGTTTTCGATCCCGGCGCTCGGGATCGTGCTCCTCACCGAGCAGGACATCTTCGGCGCGCGCCGGCGCACGCTGCGCCGCCCGAAATACCAGCGCGGCGCCACGATCACGTCGTTCAGCGATCTGGCGGTCGGCGATCTCGTCGTGCACGAGGATCACGGCATCGCCCGCTACCGCGGGCTCTCGACGATGACGGTCGGCGACCGCGACGCCGACTTCCTGCTGCTCGAATACGCCGAGAAGAGCCAGCTCTACGTCCCGATCGATCGGCTCGACCTCGTGTCCAAGTATCTCGGCGGCGACGCGAGCGAGGCGCGGCTCGACCGCCTGGGCGGCGCGTCGTGGCAGCGCGTCAAGGAATCGGTCCGCGCGGCGTTGCGCGAGATGGCGGAAGAGCTCCTGAAGCTCTACGCCAGGCGCACGGTGGCGGACGGACACGGGTTCTCGCCGGACCAGCCGTGGCAACGGGAGTTCGAGGCGGCGTTCCGCTTCGAGGAAACGCCGGACCAGCTCCGCGCGATCGAGGACACGAAGCAGGACATGGAATCCGGGCGGCCGATGGACCGGCTCGTCGCCGGCGACGTCGGGTACGGCAAGACCGAAGTCGCGCTGCGCGGCGCGTTCAAGGCCGTCGCGGACGGGATGCAGGTCGCGGTGCTGGTGCCGACCACGGTGCTCGCGCACCAGCACTGGTCCACGTTCAGCGACCGCTTCAGCCCGTTCCCCGTGCGCGTCGAGCTGCTCTCGCGGTTCCGGTCGGCGAAGGAGCAGAAGGCCGTCGTGGAAGGCCTCGCCCTCGGCACGGTCGACGTGGTCATCGGCACGCACCGGCTTCTCTCGAAGGACGTGAAGTTCAAGAATCTCGGCCTGCTCATCGTGGACGAGGAGCACCGGTTCGGCGTCGCCCACAAGGAGCGCATGAAGCAGCTGCGCACGACATGTCGGTGATCGAAACGCCGCCGCCGGATCGCTTGCCGGTGGAGACGTTGATCCGCCGCTTCTCGACGAAGGTCATCAAGGAGGCGCTCGACCGCGAGCTGGAGCGCGGTGGCCAGGTGTTCTTCGTCCACAACCGCGTCCAGTCGCTCCCGTCGATGGTCCGCTTCGTCCAGGAGCTCGTGCCCGACGCGCGCGTCGTGATGGGCCACGGCCAGATGGGCGAGCGCGAGCTCGAGGCGACGATGGTCAAGTTCGTCACGGGGCAGGCCGACCTCCTCGTGTCGACCGCGATCATCGAATCCGGGCTCGACATCCCCGCCTCCAACACGATCATCGTGAATCGCGCCGACCGGTTCGGCCTGGCGCAGCTCTATCAGCTCCGTGGCCGCGTCGGGCGCGAACGCCAGCAAGCGTACGCGTACCTCCTGATCCCGGCCGACGGCCGCGTCGATCAGCAGGCGCAGCGCCGGCTCCGGGCTCTTCAGGAGCTCACGGAGCTCGGCTCGGGGTTCAAGCTCGCGCTGCGCGATCTCGAAATCCGCGGGGCGGGCAACCTCCTCGGCCCGCAGCAGCACGGCCACATCGCGGCGGTCGGCTACGATCTTTACTCGAAGCTCCTGGGCGAGGCTGTGCGAGAATTGGCCGGCCGGGAGGCGGCCCCCGCCGTCGAGCCGGTCATCAGCGTCGATGTCGAAGGCTTCTTGCCGGAAGAGTACGTTCCCGAAGTCAACCAGCGGTTGGCGCTCTACAAGCGTCTCACCGGAGCGGACAGCGACGCCGCGGTCGACGAGCTCCGCGCCGAGCTGGCCGACCGCT
>QHRT01000007.1:8130-26284 GCA_003220195.1 Candidatus Rokuibacteriota bacterium
CGCTCGGCGTCGAGAAGGTCGAGGGCGGCCGCGGCAAGGTGCTCGTCACGTTTTCGCCGGCGACCGCGATCGATCCGGCGAGACTCCTCGGCGCGATCCAGAAGAGTCGCGGCCGACTCCGCATGAAGGGCGAGTTCACGCTCGAAGCCGCGCTGGCGGAGGGGGAATGGCCGATGATGCGCGACGCGCTCATGAAGCTCCTCGCCGATCTCGATCGTCTTCGCCGATGATGCGACTCGCCCCCCTCGCGGTGCTCTGCCTGACGTTGCTGGCGGGCTGCGGGATGGTGGCACTGCCGACGATGCCGAGCTGGGTCCCGCTTCTCGGCGAGGGCAAGCCCGTGCGGGCATCCGGGACCACCAGCAAAAAGCCCGAGGCTCTCCCCAACGCGCCCGTGCCCGACCGCGTGAGCCTCAACGCGCCGGAAAATGTCGCCGACCGCGTGATCGCCGTCGTCAACAACGACGCGATCACCCTCGGGGAGCTGCAAGAGAACGTCATCGCGTACCGCTACGAGAACCGTCAGGAGCAAGCGCCGGACGAGGAGCTGGCATCGAAATTCCTGAACCGGCTCATCGAGGCCCGGCTCCAGCTCCAGGAAGCCGACCGCGAGAAGATCACCGTCGAGGACTCCGAGCTGGCGGAGGAGCTCGCCGAGCGGATCAAAAGGGTTGGCGCGAAGAGCCAGGAAGAGTTCGAGGGCCTGATCCGGGCGCAGGGCATCTCGATGGACGCGATCAAGAAGAGGCTCAAGGACAGCCTGCGCATGTCGAAGGTCGTCCGGCGCAAGGTCGCGTTGCGGATCTCGGTCACCGAGGTGGAGATCGATCGCTACTTCGAGGCCAATCGGCCCAAGCTCGAAACCGGGCTCGGCTATCACGCGCGACACATCCTGATCGTCCCCGACGGCACGACGCCGGAGGCCTGGGAGGCCGCGCGGCCCCGCGCTGCCGAGGTGCGGACGCAGCTCGTCGCCGGGGCGGAGTTCGCCGAGCTGGCCCGCCAGCATTCGGGCGATGCGACGGCCAAGGACGGCGGCGATCTCGGAACGATGAAACGTGGTGAACTCGCGGCCGAGATCGAGCGCGAGGTGCTCGCGCTGTCGCCGGGGGAGCTGTCGCTCCCGTACCGGTCGGCGCTCGGCTACCACATCTTCCGGCTGGAGTCGAAGGAGTCGCTGGAGGGTGAAGCGCTCCCGGCACGAGACGTGGCTCAAGGAGATCAAGCAGCGCGCGATCATCGAGGTGCGGCTCGGAAGCGATTAGTTATTGACAAAACCGCCCCGTCGATGTGAAGTAGGGTGCAGAGGGTCGGCCGGTCTCGGGCTTCCCGAGGGAAGCCCCGGAGAACAGGTCGGCGTCATCGCGCCAACCTCGTAGAAAATCTGAAGCCCCGAGCGGAACTCGACCGAACCAGGACTTTCATGCGACGCAACGCCGTCGCCCCCGGAGCCGTCTGATGAGCGCCCGCCGAGAACGTACTCACGAGAACCCGACCGAAACCACCACCAGCGCCCGCGTCGCCGGAATGAACCTCTCCGAGCTGAAGGAGAAGGCGATTTCCGAGCTGAACCAGATCGCCCGCGACCTGTCCGTCGCCAACGTCGGCGGTCTGCGAAAGCAGGAGCTGATCTTCAAGATCCTCCAGTCCCAGGCCGAGAAGGACGGGCTCATCTTTGCGGAAGGTGTGCTCGAGGTCTTGCCGGACGGATTCGGGTTCCTGCGCGCGCCCGACTACAACTACCTGCCGGGCCCGGACGACATCTACGTCTCGCCGTCGCAGATCCGCCGCTTCGATCTCCGCACGGGCGACACGATCTCCGGCCAGGTGCGGCCGCCGAAGGACACCGAACGCTACTTCGCGCTCCTGAAGGTCGAGGCCATCAACTTCGAGACGCCGGAGCAGGCGCGCGACAAGATCCTCTTCGACAACCTGACGCCGCTCTACCCGATGGAGCGGCTCCGGCTCGAGCACGACCCCGAGAACCTGACCACCCGCGTGATGGATCTGCTCTGCCCGATCGGCAAGGGCCAGCGCGGCATGATCGTCGCCGCCCCGCGCACGGGCAAGACGATGATGCTGCAGTCGATCGCGCACGCGATCGCGGCGAACCATCCCGAGGTCTACCTGATCGTGCTGCTCATCGACGAGCGGCCGGAAGAAGTCACCGACATGCAGCGGACGGTCAAGGGCGAGGTGGTGTCCTCGACCTTCGACGAGCCGCCCCAGCGCCACATCCAGGTCGCCGACATGGTGATCGAGAAGGCCAAGCGCCTGGTCGAGCACAAGCGCGACGTCGTGATCCTGCTCGACTCGCTGACGCGGTTCGCCCGCGCGCACAACGCGATCATCCCGTCGTCCGGCAAGGTGCTCTCGGGCGGTCTCGACGCGAACGCGCTCCAGCGACCCCGGCGGTTCTTTGCGGCGGCGCGCAACATCGAGGAGGGCGGCTCGCTCACCATCATCGCCACCGCGATCGTCGACACCGGCAGCCGGATGGACGACGTGATCTTCGAGGAGTTCAAGGGCACCGGCAACATGGAGGTGCACCTGGACCGGCGTCTCATGGACAAGCGCATCTTCCCGACGAGCAACATCGAGCAGTCGGGCACGCGCAAAGAAGAGTTGCTCCTCGAGAAGGACGAGCTGCAGAAGGTCTGGCTCCTCCGGAAGGCGCTCTCCCAGCTGAACCCGGTCGAAGCGATGGAGCTCCTGCTCGACAAGCTGAAGCTGACCAAGAGCAACAAGGAGTTCCTCGCCTCCATGCACAGCATGGGGTAGAGCGTCCCGTCCGCCCCACGGGAAATTCAGTGGTAAGCTTGGGGACTCGAGGAGGTGGGCCGTGAAGGCTGGTATTCATCCTGACTACATCGACACGACCATCACCTGCGCGTGCGGGGAGGTCGTCCACACCCGATCCAGGAAGCCGAGCATTCACATCGAAGTCTGCTCGAAGTGCCACCCGTTTTATACGGGGCGCCAGAAGCTCATGGATACGGCCGGCCGCATCGAGCGCTTCCAGCGCAAGTACAAGCGCCCGCCGCTCCCGTCGAGCTGATGCCTTTGGGCCGGTGGGGCCCGGCCCCGCCGGCGCTTCGACCGACGACCGCGTTCGCCTGCCACGCCTCGAATCGTGTTCCAGAGCGCCGGGAGCCCGGCACGCGACTGATCGGGAGGCGTGACGCATGATGCTGTTCGACAAACTCCGCAAGATCCAGGAGCGCTCGGACGAGATCGCGCGCGAACTCGCCAACCCCGCCGCGTTCGGGCAGGCCGAGTACGCCCGCCTCCGGAAGGAGCACGCCGAGACGCTGGAGGTCGTCGAGCGAATCCAGGCCTACCAGGAGGTGCTGAAGCGCCTCGGTGAGGCCCGCCACATCCTCGCGGAGGGCGGCGATCGCGAGCTCCAGGAGCTGGCGCAGTCGGAGATCGACGAGCTGACCGGGCAGCAGACGAAGCTCGAAACCGAGCTCAAGAGGCTCCTGCTGCCGCGCGACGCGAACGAGGACAAGAACGTGTTCGTCGAGATCCGGGCCGGCGCCGGGGGGGACGAAGCGGCGCTCTTCGCGGGCGACCTGATGCGCATGTACACGAAGTACGCCGAGCGCCAGCGGTGGAAGGTCGAGGTGATGGAGATCTCGCCGACCGGTGTGGGCGGCGTCAAGGAGGCGATCCTCTTCATCCAGGGTCGCGGCGCCTGGAGCCGCCTCAAGTTCGAGCGGGGCGTGCACCGCGTGCAGCGCGTGCCGGTGACCGAATCGAGCGGGCGCATCCATACGTCGACGGTCACGGTCGCGGTGCTCCCCGAGGCGGAAGAGGTCGACGTGAAGGTCGACGAGCGCGATCTGCGCGTGGACGTCTATCGCTCGTCGGGCCCGGGCGGTCAGGGCGTCAACACGACGGACTCCGCCGTGCGCATCACGCACGTCCCGACCGGTCTCGTCGTGACCTGCCAGGACGAAAGGTCGCAGATCAAGAACCGTGCGAAGGCGATGCGCGTCTTGCGAGCGCGCTTGCTCGAGCGCGCCCAGGACGAGCAGCAGGCGGCGATCGCCGCCGACCGGAAGAATCAAGTCGGGACCGGCGAGCGCAGCGAGCGGATCCGGACGTACAACGTCCCGCAAACGCGGGTCACCGACCATCGCATCGGTCTCACGCTGCATCGCTTGCCGGCGGTGCTGGAGGGCGACCTCGACGAGCTCGTCGAGGCGCTGGCCGCCGCCGAGCAGGCGGAGCGGCGAGAAGGCGACGCGCACGCTGGAGGCCGCCGGCATCGACACGGCGCGAGCCGACGCGGAATGGCTTCTGGCCGCGTTGATGGGATGCGGGCGCCTCGGCATCTACCTGCCGCGTGAGGTCCCCGCGGCCACCGCGGAGCGATACGAGCTCGCGATCCGGCGGCGCGCCTCGGGCGAGCCCGTGCAACAGATCATGGGGTGGGAAGAGTTCCGCGGTCTCAGGCTCACCGTCACGGCGGACGTCCTGATCCCGCGTCCCGAGACCGAAGTGCTGGTGGACCGGGCGCTCGAGCTCTTGCCCTCGACCGATGCGCTCGCGCGGGTCGTGGACGTGGGCACGGGATCCGGAGCGATCGCCTGCGCGCTTGCGTCCGAGCGGCGCCGCATCGCGGTGCTCGCGATCGACACCTCGATCACTGCGGCACGTGTGGCGCGGGAGAACTGCCGTTCGCTCGGCGTCGGCGGCCGCGTCCGCGTCGTCGCCGGCGACGTGCTCTCGTGCGTCCGTCCGGCGTCGGTCGATCTGGTCGTGTCCAATCCGCCGTATCTCTCCGACGCGATGCTCGAGGCCGCGCCGCGTGAAGTGCGCGCGCACGAGCCGACGGGCGCGCTCCTGGGCGGTCTCGATGGGCTGGCGATCCTCCGTCGACTGGTCGTCCAGGCGAGCCGAATTCTGAAATCCGGCGCTCCGCTCATCGTCGAAACCGCGGGCGCGAGCCAGGTGGATGCGGTGGCCGCATTGTTCGAGGACGCCGGATACGTGGATGTCCGCCGGCAGCCGGATCTCGCGGGCGTCTTGCGATTCGTTTCGGGCCACCGTTCGCGCGTGCCGAGCGTCGGCGTCGTCGAGCCGGCGGGCGCAGGCCAGCGCATCGAGCGCACGCCGTGAGCACGGCATTGACGCTCGCGCTGCCGTGCTCCGCACGATCGGTGTCGACGGCGTCGATGCCGAGTCGCGGAAGCTGATCTTCGACGACGATCGGCGCGGGTTGCGCTTGCTCCTCTTGAAGCCGGCCGACGTGCCGTCGTACGTCGCGTATGGCGCCGCCGATCTCGGCATCGTGGGCAAGGACATCCTGCTCGAGCAGGAACCGGACGTGTACGAGCCGCTCGACCTCGGGTTCGGCGTGTGTCGCCTGGTCGTCGCCGAGCCGCGCGCCTTGTGGGAGCGAGACGATCCGTCGCGGTGGTCCTGGGTGCGTGTCGCGACGAAGTATCCGCGCTTGACCGAGCAATACTTCTCGAGTCGCGGTGTCCAGGTCGAGATCGTAAGGCTCGACGGCTCGATCGAGCTGGCGCCGCTGGTGGGGCTGGCGGAACGGATCGTCGACCTGGTCCAGTCCGGGGAGACGCTGCGAGCCAACGGGCTGGTGGAGGTGGCCGAGATCGCGCGATCGACGGCGCGCCTGATCGTGAATCGCGCCTCGATGAAGACGGAGCATCGCGCGATCACCGACCTCTGCGACGACATGAAGCGCGGCGCCGTCAAGGTCTCATCGTGATCCGGGCGCTCGACGCCGGGCGGGATGGCCTCGACGCCGTCGTGCGCGCCCTCGAGCGTCCGCCCGAGAGCGTGGACGCGAAGATCCGCGCCGCGGTCGAGGCGATCGTCGCAGCAGTGAAGGCCCGCGGCGACGACGCGATCATCGAGTACACCGCGCGGTTCGATCGGTTTCCGGCTGGGTCGATCGCTGCCCTGCGCATCGATCCCGGCGACCTGGCGGCCGCCGAGAGTGCGATCTCCGACGAGCTACGAGCGGCGCTGGGCTACGCGGCCGATCGCATCGGCCGCTATCACGCCGCCGCGCTCCCGAAGTCGTGGCGTATCACGGACGAGCACGGGTCCGTTCTCGGGCAGGAAGTCCGGGCGCTCGACCGCATCGGGATCTACGTGCCGGGTGGGCGCGCGGCCTATCCGTCCACGGTCTTGATGACGGCCATTCCCGCGCGTGTCGCCGGTGTGCGGGAGATCGTGCTCGTCACGCCCCCGGATGCCGACGGTCGGGTGGCGCCCGCGGTACTCGCGGCGGCTCGCGTGGCCGGCGTGACGGAGGGCTATCGGATCGGCGGCGCCCAGGCCATCGCCGCGCTCGCGTACGGCACCGCGACGATCCGCCGCGTCGACAAGATCGTCGGACCCGGGAACATCTACGTCGCGCTGGCCAAAAGGCAGGTGTTCGGCGACGTCGGCATCGACATGGTCGCGGGTCCGAGCGAGGTGCTCGTCATCGCCGACAGGAGCGCGAATGCCGACTGGGTTGCCGCCGACTTGCTTGCGCAGGCCGAGCACGACCCCATGGCGCGCGCGATCCTCGTCACCGACGCGCCGGATCTCGTCAAGGCCACCCGCGCGGCGCTCGCGCGGCAGCTCGCCGCGCTGCCGCGCGAGGCCATCGCCGCTGAAGCGCTCAGGGCCCACGGGGCTCTCGTCCGCGTGGCGGATCTCGACCAGGCCGTCGAGGTCGCCAATCGCCTGGCGCCGGAGCATCTCGAGCTCTTCGTCGAGGCGCCGGAGGCCTGGCTGCCGCGCGTCCGCCACGCCGGCGCGATCTTCGTCGGCAGCCACACGCCGGAGGTCGTGGGGGACTACGTCGCCGGTCCGAACCACGTCCTGCCGACCGGCGGCACGGCGCGGTTCTCGTCGCCGCTCAGCACCGACGATTTCGTCACGCGCTCGAGCGTGATCGCGATGAGCCCGCGCGGGCTCGAGGAGGCTCGGCCTCATCTGCGCGCATTGACGGCGGTCGAGGGCCTGCAGGGTCACGCGCTCGCGGCCGAGCTTCGGGCGTCGACGTCGTCGTGACAGGGGGGATCGCATGTCCGCTGAGCACCGGATGGCACGTGTCGAGCGAAAGACGAAAGAGACGCAGGTGGCGGTCCAGCTCGACGTCGACGGCACGGGAACGGGGAAGGTCACGACGCCGATCCCGTTCTTCAGCCACATGCTGGAGGCGTTCGCGAAGCATGGCTTGATCGATCTCGCGGTCGAGGCGGAAGGCGACGTCGAGGTCGACATCCACCACACGGTCGAGGACGTCGGGATCGTGCTCGGGCAGGCCCTCCGTCAGGCGATCAGCGACAAGCGCGGCCTCGTGCGCTTCGGCGCCGCGTTCGTCCCGATGGACGAGGCGCTCGTCTTCTCCTCGCTCGATCTCTCGGGACGCCCGTTCCTCGTCTTCGACGTTCCGGTGGCCCGCACGCGCGTCTCCAACTTCGACCTCGACATGCTGCAGGAGTTCTTCCGGGCCTTCGCGTTCAACGCCGATCTGACGCTGCACGTGAAGATGCACTACGGCCATAACCTGCATCACATCACGGAGGCGGTCTTCAAGGCCGTCGGGCGGGCGCTGGCGCAGGCGACCCGCATCGAGCCGCGGATCGCCGGCATCCTGCCGTCGACGAAAGGATCGCTCTGACGTGATCGCGATCATCGACTACGGGCGCGGCAACCTCGGCAGCGTCGAGAAAGCGTTCGCGAGGGTCGGCATCCCGGCCGTCGTGACCGACGACGCGCGCGCCGTCGACGACGCCGATGCCGTCGTGTTGCCCGGTGACGGCGCCTTCCACGACGCGATGGCGACGCTCGACCGCCTCGGCCTCACTGCCGCGCTTCGCCGGGCGCTCGACGGCTCTCGTCCGTTCCTCGGCATCTGTCTCGGGTACCAGCTCTTGTTCTCGTCGAGCGAAGAGTTCGGCGAGGGGCGCGGGCTCGACGTGATCCCCGGCGTCGTCCGCCGATTCCCGCCGGGCCGGAAGACTCCGCACATGGGGTGGAATCGCGTCACGCACGCCAAGGAGCTGCGGCTCTTCGACGGCATCCCGGACGGCGCGCACTTCTACTTCGTGCACTCGTACTATCCCGAGCCCACGACGCCGGGACTCAAGACGGCGTGGTGCGATTACGGGATCCGGTTCGCCGCGGCGATCCAGCAGGGCGCAATCCATGCGACCCAGTTCCACCCCGAGAAGAGCCAGCGCTGGGGGTTACGGCTGCTGGAGAACTTCGCGGCCATGGTGAAGGAGCACGCCCGGTGAAGGGTCGTGAACGGCCACGACCGGACGTCATTCCGGCCATCGATCTGCGGCACGGTCGCTGCGTGCGGCTCCGCGAGGGCCGCGCCGAAGCGGAAACCGTGTTCTCCGACGATCCGGTCGCGACGGCGAGACGATGGGCGGAGCTCGGCGCGCAACGATTGCACGTCGTGGATCTCGACGGAGCGTTCTCCGGCGCGCCGCAGCAGACCGCGTTGATCAAGGAGATCGTCGCCGCGGTCGCGCCCGTGGAGGTGCAGGTCGGTGGCGGGCTGCGGGATCTCGGCGCCATCGAGACCGTCCTCGCGTCAGGAGCCCGCTGGGCCGTCGTCGGCACGAGAGCCGCGCTCGATCCGCGATTTCTCGAGGACGCCGGAGCGGCGTTCGGCGAGCGTCTGATCGTCGCCGTGGACGCGCGCGGACCGCACGTCGCGGTGAAGGGATGGACCGAGGTCGGCGCTGACACGGTGCTCTCCGTCGGCCGGCGCGCGCTCGACGCCGGCGCCGGTGCGTTGCTCTACACGGACGTCAGTCGCGACGGGACGGGTCTCGGGCCGAACGTGGACGACACGGCGACGCTTGCGCGCGAGATTGCCATGCCGATCCTCGCGTCCGGGGGGGTGGCGACGCTCGAAGATCTGGAAACCCTGGCGAAGATCCCCGGGGTCGCCGGCACGATCGTCGGCCGCGCGCTCTACACGGGCGCGATCGATCTGCGCGACGCCCTCGCGCGCTTCGTATCGGCAACCAAATCGAGCGCGTTGTCTCGGAGCGCCACGGCTTCGCCGGGGCGCTCCGAGCGTCGGGGGGTGTCGGGGGCCATTACGGGCGCGTCCGCGCGCCCCTCGGGGCCCATGACGTAATCGATCATGCTGGCCAAGCGGATCATCCCCTGCCTCGACGTCAAGGACGGCCGCGTCGTGAAGGGCGTCCAGTTCGTCGATCTGCGCGACGCTGGAGATCCCGTCGAGGCGGCGCTCGCGTACGACGCGCAGGGCGCCGACGAGCTCGTCTTCCTCGACATCACCGCGTCGCACGAAGGCCGCCAGGTCATGCTCGACGTCGTGCGCCGCACCGCGGACGGCATCTACATGCCGTTGACGGTCGGCGGCGGCATCCGCGCGGTCGAGGACGTCCGCATGCTCCTTCGCGCGGGCGCGGACAAGGTCTCGCTCAACACGGCGGCGCTCGAGCGTCCTTCGCTGATCCGCGAGGCGGCCGAGCGCTTCGGCAGCCAGTGCATCGTCGTGGCGATCGACGCCCGGCGTGAGGGCGATCACTGGGGCGTGTACACGCACGGCGGCCGGCGGCCGACCGGGCGCGACGCGGTCGTCTGGGCGCGCGAGGCGACCGGGCTCGGCGCCGGCGAAATCTTGCTGACGAGCATGGACCGTGACGGGACCAAGGACGGGTACGACCTCGAGCTGACGCGCGCGATCGCGGAGTCGGTGTCGGTGCCGGTGATCGCGTCCGGCGGAGCCGGAACGCTCGAGCACCTGTGGGAGGGACTCGTCGAAGGAACGGCGGACGCCGCCCTGGCCGCGTCGATCTTTCATTTCGGACTGCACACGATCGCGGAGGCGAAGACCTATCTCCGCGAGCGTGGCGTCCCGGTTCGGGTCGAGCCGTGACGATCGACGATCTGGCTTTCGACTCGCGGGGCCTCGTTCCGGCCGTCGTGCAGGACGCCGACACGGGGACCGTGCTCACGCTCGCGTGGATGAACCGCGAAGCCGTCGAGCGAACGCTCACGACGGGCCTCGTGCATTTCTGGTCGCGCTCGCGACAGACGTTGTGGCGCAAGGGCGAGACGTCGGGACACGTGCAGCACGTCGTCCGGATCCACGTCGATTGCGACGCCGACGCCGTGCTCGTGCAGGTGCATCCGGAAGGGCCGGCCTGCCACACCGGCAATCCGAGCTGCTTCTACCGGCGCTTCGATGAGCGCGGCGCTCCGACCGACACCATGCCGACCGCCAACATGCTCGAACGTCTCGAGGAGATCATCAGGTCGCGCAAGAGTGCGCCGCCGGCGGGCTCGTACGTCGCGACGCTCCTCGGCAAGGGCGAGCCGGCGATCTGCCGCAAGATCGGCGAGGAAGCGATCGAGGTCGTGACCGCGGCGCTCGGCGGCGAAGGAGACCTTCGCGTCGTCGCGGAGGTCGCGGACCTCTGGTTTCACACGCTGGTGTTGCTCGGCGCGCGAGGGATCCCGCTTCGCGAAGTGCTCGCCGAGCTGGCGAGCCGGCACGTCGCGCGCGGCTCCCCGTCGAGCTGACCGCGGGTGCGCGGGCTCGGCCTCGTGCTGGCCGGCGTGGCGATCTCGTTCGGGGCGGCGGCGTGCGCCGGCAAAAGAATCGAGCACGGCGTGTTTCACTCGCCCAAGGGCTATCGAGTGACGATCCCACCGGACGGCTGGGTGGTCGCGCGCAACAGCCGCGCGGTCCTGGAGCTGCGACATGGCTCGGAACCGGTGGCCATCGCCGTCAATGCAGCCTGTGAGGATGAGCGACCACGCGGTTCGCTCGACGTCCTGGCTCGTCACTTGCTGATCGGTCTCCGGGAACGGTCGACGGTCCTCGCCGAGCGGACGGCCGTGAACGGCCACACCGCCGAGCACGCGATCGTGGAGGGGCGGTCCATCGAGCCAGGCGGCGACCGGATGAGAGTGGAGGCGTACGTCATCCGTGACGCGCGCTGCGTCTACGACTTCCTCTACATCGCGCCGCCGGAGGCGTTCGAGACCCTGGAGCCGTCGTTCCGGCAGCTCCTGGACACCTTCGTCGCGCGGTAGTCGGAGCGCCGAGGAGGCCCATGGCGTACTTGACACGGACGGTGATGTGGTACGGCGGGGTCGGGTTGCTGGCCGGCGACGTCGCCCGCAACATCGCGTTGCCGAGGAAGTACGTGCGCCTCGTCTTCCGGGAGATCGAGCTGATGGGCGTGCGGTCGCTGCCGGTCGCGCTGACCGCTGCCGTCTTTACCGGCATGGTGTTCGCGCTGCAGAGCGCGGTGAACATGGCGCGCTTCGGCGCCGAGACGTACGTGGGCCCGCTGGTCGCGCTCGCGATCTTCCGCGAGCTCGGTCCCGTGCTCACCGCGATTCTGGTCGGCGGCAAAGTCGCGTCCGGCATCACGGCCGAGCTCGGCTCGATGAAGGTCACCGAGCAGATCGACGCGTTGCGCGCGCTCGGCGTGAACTACGTCAAGCGACTGATCGTCCCGCGGCTCCTCGCTGCGATCGTCGTCTTCCCGCTCCTGACGGCGCTCGCCGACACGCTCGGCGTCGCGGGCGGCATGGTGATCATGTACTTCGAGCGGGGCGCCGATCTCTTCGCGTACTGGAACGCCACCACCTACTGGGTCGTGCCCAAGGACTTCCTGACCGGAATCGGCAAGAGCGTGGTCTTCGGCGCGCTGGTCACGCTGGTCGGCTGCTACAATGGATTGTCCACCGAAGGCGGGACCGAGGGCCTCGGCCGCGCGACCACCGCGACGGTGGTCGACGTGACGATGGGCGTGATCGTGTCGGACTTCTTCCTCACGAAATTCTTCCTGATCCTCTTCTGGTGACGATGAGACGCCCTGCATCAAACCCGAGGCGCGTCACGGCTCCGCCGGGACGTGTCCGAGCGTCGGGGGGTCTGGGGGCCATTACGGGCGCGTCCGCGCGCCCCTCGGGGCCCCCAGGACAATCGATTTCCCTCGTCGAGGTCACCGATCTCCACAAGGCCTTCGACGGCAACGAGGTCTTGAAGGGCATCAGCGTGTCAGCGGAACGGGCCGAGACGCTGGTCGTGATGGGCGGCAGCGGCTCCGGCAAGACCGTGTTCCTCCGTCACGTCGCGGGACTCCTGCGTCCGGACGAGGGACAGGTGCGCGTGTTCGGCGTGAACATCGAGAAGCTCTCCGAAGAGGAGCTGCTGCCGCTGCGCCGGCGGATGGGGTTCGTCTTCCAGGGCGCGGCCCTGTTCGACTCGCTCACGACCTACGAGAACGTCGCGTATCCACTTCGCGAGCACACGAATCTGTCCGAGCCGGAGATTCGCGAACGGGTGCTGCATTTCCTCTCGCTGGTCGGACTCGGTGAGGAATCGCTCGAGCTCTTGCCGGCCGAGCTCTCCGGCGGGATGCGCAAGCGCGTCGGGATCGCCCGGGCCCTCGTCAGCGAGCCGGAGATCATGCTTTTCGACGAGCCGACGGCCGGGCTCGATCCCACCAACTCGAAGCTGGTCGCCGACCTGATCGCACAGTTGAAATCCGGCGTGTGCGACACCGCGATCGTGGTGACGCACGATCTGGACCTGACGAAGACGATCGCCACCCGCGTCGCCATCCTGATCCACGGCCGGTTCGCGGCGGTCGCTCCGCTCGAGGAGATCCTCCGGAGCCGAGAGCCCGAGGTCCAGGCGTTCCTCGCGGGCGAGGCCACGACGGCGTGAACCAGCAGCAGCGCGAGCGCCTGATGCAGCTCCGGGTCGGCGTGTTCGTTCTCGGCGGCGTGCTCGCGTTCCTCGGCATGGTGTACCTCCTCGGCGCTCGCGCGCGGCTGTTCGAGGCACGGTACACGATCCACGCGGACTTCACGGAGGTCGGCGGGCTCACCGACGGGGCCACCGTGAGACTCGCGGGCGTCCAGATCGGCAGGGTCACCGGCGTGCACCTGCCCGGGCAGCCCGGCGGCAAGGTGCGCATCGACATGTCGATCGCGCGGCAGTTCGCGGATCGCGTCCGGAAGAACTCGGTCGCACGCATCGACACGCAGGGGTTGCTCGGCGACAAGATCATCGAGATCACCGTCGGCACGGCGGAGTCACCGCCGGTGCACGCGGGTGACGTGATCGCCGCGCGCGATCCCACTGACATCGGTCAGGTCCTGACCCAGGGCGCCGACACCGTGAAGAGCGTCGCGGCGCTGGCCGAGAGCCTGAAAGAGGTCTCGGAGCAGCTCGTGCGGTCCAGGCTGATCGACGACGCTTCGGCGGCGGTCGCGTCGACGCGCAAGGCCGCGGAGGGAGCCACGTTGACGCTCACCGAAGCGCGCCGGATCACCGGACAGATCGGGCAGGTCGTCACCCAGGCCGGGCGCATCGTCGACCAGATCGAGCGCGGCAACGGCTGGGCGCATGCGCTGCTCTACGACGAGCCCACGGCGCTCCGCAAACTGAACGATCTCCTGACGTCGACCCAGCGCGTGCTCGATCGGGTCGACCGCGGCGAAGGCGCAATCGGGGTGCTGACGTCGCCGGAGAGCACCGCCGCCGCGCGCCGGTTCACCGCGGCGATGAGCCGGTTCGGCGCCATCGCCGATCAGCCGAACGATCAGGGTCTCTTGCCGGGGCTCCTGTTCGATCCGAAATACCGATCGGTGCTGGACGATCTGCTGCGGGTCACGCACAACCTGCGCGACGTGTCCGATCGGGTGGCCGGCGGCCGCGGGACGATCGGCGGCCTCGTCCGCGATGAGCAGGACGGCGGGATCGGCCAGGCATCGCGTGACCTTCAACAGGCCATCGCGAATCTCAAGGACATCACGGAGAAGATCAACGAGGGCGAAGGCACGCTGGGCGCGCTGATCGCCGACCCCACGATCTACGAGCGTCTGGTCTCGATCCTCGACGGCGCGCAGCGGAGCTTCCTCTTGCGCGGATTGCTCCGCGGGCTCGGCGCCACGGGCCGGCAAGGACGGGTCTGCGATACCGAGCGGCAAAGCCCCATCGAAAGGCAAGGCCCCGGCGCCGGAGCGGAAGGAGTGACGCGCCGCACCGGCAGCGTCTATCGCTGCCAGGAGTGCGGGTTCGCGAGCCCGAAGCCCGGGACGTGCCCGGATTGCAAGCGCACGACCGGCGGCACGCTGATCCCGCTCGTCGAGGAGCGCATCGAACCCGTCCGCGCAGGTCGCCGGGCGAGCCTCTCGTCGAGCGGTCCCGCGCCGCTCAAGGACGTTCTCGTCGAGCGGAACGATCGCGTCCCGACCGGAATCACGGAACTGGATCGCGTGCTCGGGGGCGGCGTCGTGCGCGGCTCGCTCGTGCTGATCGGTGGCGATCCGGGCATCGGCAAGTCGACCTTGCTGATCCAGGCCGCGCGCGCGTTCGCCGGCGCGGCGCCGCCGGTGCTCTACGTGACCGCGGAGGAATCCGCCATGCAGGTGAAGCTACGAGCCGACCGTCTGGGCGTGGCGGAGGATGGGCTCTTGTTGTGGGCGGAGACCGATCTCGCGATGGTGGAAGCCGAGCTCGACCGCGTGAAGCCGCGGACGCTCGTGATCGACTCGATCCAGACGGTCTTCCTGCCCGGCCTCGAGTCCGCGCCCGGCAGCGTCACGCAGGTCCGCGAATGCGCCGCCCGGCTGATGACCATCGCGAAGGGGCGCGGCATCGCGACGTTCCTGGTCGGCCACGTCACGAAGGACGGCGCGATCGCCGGACCTCGCGTGCTCGAGCACCTGGTCGACACCGTGCTCTACTTCGAGGGCGAGCCTCATCAAGCGCATCGGGTCCTGCGCGCGGTGAAGAACCGGTTCGGCTCGACGAACGAGATCGGCGTCTTCCAGATGACGGACCACGGCCTCGTCGAGGTCCAGAATCCGTCGGCGCTGTTCCTCGCCGAGCGGCCCGACGACGCGCCCGGATCCGTCATCGTCCCGAGTCTCGAAGGCACACGGCCGGTCCTCCTCGAGCTGCAGGCGCTGGTCACGCGAGCGACGTTCGGCACGGCGCGGCGGACGGTGCTGGGCGCCGACTACAACCGGGTCTGTCTGCTGCTCGCCGTGCTGGAGAAGCGCGCGGGCCTGCCGCTCGGGTTTCAGGACGTCTTCGTCAACGTCGCCGGCGGCGCGCGCGTCACCGAGCCGGCGGCCGATCTCGGGATCGTGCTCGCGGCGGCGTCGAGCTATCTGAATCAGGCGATCCCGGCCGACGTGGTCGTCGTCGGCGAGGTGGGGCTGACTGGCGAAGTGCGCGCGGTGACCGGCCTCGAGACGCGTCTGCGCGAGGCGGCTGCGCTCGGCTTTCGCCGTGCGATCGTCCCGCGCAGCGCGGCCGAGAGCGTCAGGCTCGCGCTCGATCCGCACCCCGTCGCCACGGTGATGGACGCGATCCAGGCCGTCCTCCCGGCATTCGCCTCCGGAGCGGCCGAATGACGATCGGCGTCGTCATCGTGCGTGCGCTCGTCATCGTGCTGTCCGGGGCGGTCGGTGCGTCGCTCGGCCCGGCGCTCGAGGTGTCGCGGCTCACCGCCGGCCTCGCCGCCGCCGTGCTCGCGGCGTTCGTCGTGTTGCTCGAGCACATCGCCGCGCGCGTCCCGGTCGAGCGGTTGTTCTGGGGCGTCGCCGGGGGGTTCTTCGGCGTGATCGGCGGCCTGGCGATCGGCATGGCGCTGGCGTCGCTCGCTCCGAGCGCCGGCATGGCCGGCTTCGGCTTGCCGGCTTTGCTGGGCGCCTATCTCGGCGCGGCCGTCGCGGTGCGGCGCCATCACGATCTCGAAGCCGTCACGGCGGTCCTGTTCCCGCGGGCCAGACGGCGAGCGGCCCTCTACAAGATCCTCGACACGTCCGTGATCATCGACGGCCGCATCGCCGACGTCTGCGAAGCCGGGTTCGTCGACGGGACGCTGCTCGTGCCGCAGTTCGTCCTGCACGAGCTCCAGCAGATCGCGGACTCCGGCGATGCGCTCAAGCGGAACCGCGGCAAGCGGGGCTTCGAAGTCCTCCAGCGCCTGCGCGGCATGCCACGGGTGGCGGTGGAGATCACCGACATCGATTTCCCGCCGATCCGTGACGTGGATCGCAAGCTGATCGAGCTGGCCAAGCAGGTCGGGGGCAAGGTCGTCACCAACGACTACAACCTGAACAAGCTCGCGGAGCTGAGCGGTGTCTCCGTGCTGAACGTCAACGAGCTCGCGAAGGGGCTCAAGCCGCAGATGCTCGCCGGCGAGATCGTCCGGGTCCACGTGCTGCGCGAGGGCAAGGAGGTCGGCCAGGGCGTCGCCTACCTGGACGATGGCACGATGGTGGTCGTCGACCAGGGGCGACGACACCTCGGGCACACCGTCGACGTGACCGTGACGAGCGTGCTGCAGACGGCCGCGGGACGGATGATCTTCTCCCGGCTTCGCGAGCCCGAGTCGTCGACCGGGGGACGAAGTGCCTGACGCGTCGGCCCGCATCGTGGCCCTGATTCCCGCGGGCGGGGCCGGGACTCGGCTCGGAAGCCGGACGCCGAAGCAGTTTCTCCGGATCGGTGGCGTGCCGATCATCGTCGCGACCGTGCGCCACTTCACGAATCACACCGGGATGGCGGCCGTGATCGTGGCGGCGCCGGCCGCGCTCGTCTCCCGGACGGAGCGCCTGCTGGGTCGTGGCGGGCGCCGCGGAGCGCTGACGGTCGTCGCGGGCGGCGCCGAGCGTCAGGAATCCGTGTGGCACGCCCTGTCGGCGGCGCCGCCCGATATCGACATCGCGGTGGTCCACGATGCCGTCCGACCGTTCATCTCGCGCGGCCTGATCGATGCGGTGATCGACGCCGCCGCCAGGACCGGCGCCGCGATCTGCGCCCTGCCGATCGCGGAGACCGTCAAGCGCGTCCGCGACGGCGTCGTCGAGACGACGATCGATCGATCGGGCCTCTGGGCGGTGCAGACGCCGCAAGCGTTCCGCGTCGATCTCTTGCGCGAGGCCCACGAAAAGGCGCGACGCGACGGTGTCCTCGGTACGGATGACGCCATGCTGGTCGAGCGACTCGGTCACCCGGTGACGGTGGTGCGGGGGAGCGAGAAGAACGTGAAGATCACGACCGCCGACGATCTGCGACGCGCCCGGGGCGCCGGGCGGTGATCCGGGTAGGCTTCGGCTTCGACGTCCATCCCCTCGTCCCCGGACGCCCGCTGGTGCTCGGTGGTGTGGCGGTCCCTTCGGACGTGGGACTCGACGGCCACTCGGATGCCGATGTGCTGGCCCACGCGATCGGCGAGGCGCTCCTCGGCGCCCTGGCGCTCGGGGATCTGGGCCGGCATTTTCCCGATACGGACCCGCGATATCGGGGGATCTCGAGCTTGACGCTGCTCTCGCACGTGATGTCATTGATCGCGAGCCGGAGCGCCCATCTCGTCAACGTGGACGCCACCGTCGTCGCCCAGGCACCGCGGCTCACGGCTCGTCTGCCGGAGATGGCGAAGTGCCTGGCGGAGGCGCTCGGAATCGATGCGGACCGGGTGAGCGTCAAAGCGAAGAGTCCGGAACGTCTCGGGTTTCTCGGACGGACCGAGGGGATCGCCGCAATGGCGGTGGTCGGCGTAGAGGTCAGGGGAGGGTCATGATCGAGGTCTACAACATGCTCACGCGACGCGACGAACTGCTCGAGGCGCTTCGGCCCGGCGAGATCGGCATGTACTCCTGCGGTGTCACGCCCTACGACCTCTCGCACGTCGGTCACGCCCGGAGCGCGATCGTCTTCGACGTGATCCAGCGCTATCTCCGCCAGAGCGGCTATCGCGTGACCTTCGTGCGGAACTTCACGGACGTCGACGACAAGATCATCCGACGCGCGGCCGACGAAAGCGTGTCGTCCGAGGAGATCGCCGACCGCTACATCGCGGAATTCGGCAAGGACATGGCGGCGATCGGCGTTCGGCCGGCGGACGTGGAGCCGCGCGCGACCCACCACATTCCCGAGATGGTCGCGCTCATCGAGCGATTGGTCGCGAAGGGGGTCGCGTACGCGATCGACGGCGACGTGTACTTCGAGGTCCGACGCTTCCCGGCGTACGGGCAACTGTCCGGGAAGAACCTGGACGAGCTGTTGTTGGGCGCCCGGGTCGAAGTCGACGAGCGCAAGAGAGACCCGCGCGACTTCGCGCTCTGGAAATCGTCGAAGCCCGGCGAG
>QHRT01000007.1:26315-28816 GCA_003220195.1 Candidatus Rokuibacteriota bacterium
CGATGGCGGCGAAGTACCTCGGCGACTCGTTCGACATCCACGGCGGCGGCGAGGACCTGATCTTTCCGCACCACGAGTGCGAGATCGCGCAGTCCGAAGCCGCGACCGGCGCGCGTTTCGCGCGCTACTGGCTGCACAACGGGATGGTGAACCTCGGCGCCGAGAAGATGTCGAAGTCTCTCGGCAACGTCCTGACGATCAAGGAGATCGTGAAACGCCACCCGCCGGATGCCTTGCGGCTGTGGCTCCTCACCACGCACTATCGCAATCCGATCGAGTTCTCCGAAGAACGACTGGCCGAGGGCACGCGGGCCCTGGACCGCTTTCACCGCATCCTCCGCGAGGCGGACCGTCTGCGCCCGACCGTGCCCGACGGGCCGACGGAACGACTGCCCGACGAGCTCGCCGTGTTCCGGTCGCGATTCCATGCGGCGATGGACGACGACTTCAACACTCCCCAGGCGCTCGCCGTGCTGTTCGACCTGGCTCACGCGCTCCAGCCGTGGCGCGACCGGGCGCCGTCCGACGCAGAAGCGCGGCGCTTCTTCGTCCGCGGCGCAGACCAGGTTCTCTCGCTGGGCCGGATGCTCGGGTTGCTCGAGGCGGAGCTCGAGACGGCGGGGCCGCCGCCGGAGATCGATCGGCTCGTCGCCGAGCGACAGGCCGCGCGGAAGGCGCGGAACTTCCGGGAAGCCGACCGGTTGCGCCAGGAAATCGTCGATCGAGGATGGCTCGTGGAGGACACGCCGGCCGGACCGCGGCTGACGCCTCGAGGCACGTAGCGTGGCAGGCGATCCCGAAGATCGCCTGTACGGGCGGAATCCCGTCCGCGAATTGCTGAGAAGCGACGCGCGGCGGGCCGACGAGGTGGCGGTGCTGGCGGGCGGGCGCGGCCCGATCGACGAGATCGTCGCGCTCGCACGACGCGCCGGCATCAAGGTGTCGTATCGGACCCGCGATCAGCTCACCGCGATGGCCGGCTCCGACGAGCATCAGGGCGTCGTGGCGCGTGTACTCCCGCGGGAGTACGTTGATCTCGACGCGCTCCTCGCGATTCCCCGGGCCCGCGGCAGCACGCCCCTGTTTCTCGCGCTCGACCAGGTGCAGGATCCCCGGAACCTCGGTGCGCTACTGCGGACCGCCGCCGCGTTCGGGGTCCACGGGGTCGTGGTGGCGAAGCACCATGCCGTCGGGCTGACCGGGGTCGCGGCGAAGGCGGCGACGGGCGCGGTCGAGCTCGTACCGGTCGCGCGGGAGACGAACCTGGTCAATGCCCTCGAAACCTTCAAGCAAGCCGGTGTCTGGGTCTACGGCTGCACTCTCGGGAAAGGGGCTCCGATCTGGGCCACGGACCTGACCGGGCCGGTGTGTCTGGTCCTGGGAAGCGAGGGAGGGGGGCTCCGACCCCTGGTGGCGCGCACGTGCGATTTCCTGGTGACGATCCCGATGCCGGCCGGGGTGGGGTCGCTGAACGTCGGCGCCGCGGGAGCGGTGGCTCTCTACGAGGTGACACGCCAGCGGGCGAACCTGTGAGAAGATCGCTTGACGGAGAGGCGTGCCGACAGTAAAGTGAAGTTTTGTCTGTGCTGGCGTAGCTCAGGGGCAGAGCAACTGCCTTGTAAGCAGTGGGTCGGGGGTTCAAATCCTCCCGCCAGCGCCAGGTTTTTCAGGGAGTTCTCATCGACATGCCGAGTCCGGGGAGGTACCCAAGTGGCCAAAGGGGGCAGACTGTAAATCTGCTGGCAAATGCCTTCGGGGGTTCGAATCCTCCCCTCCCCACCACGGCCAGTGAGACAGACATCCGCGGGAATAGCTCAGCGGTAGAGCGCCAGCCTTCCAAGCTGGGGGTCGCGGGTTCGAATCCCGTTTCCCGCTCCAATTGGAGATCGGGGGGAGCGTTCCGGCGCTCCTCCACGGGAGCGTCCGCGCTCCCCCCGGAAGCGTCCGCGTTCCCCGCGGGAGCGTCCGCGCTCCCCGCGGGAGCGTCCGCGCTCCCCCCGATGGCCTCCCATCGGAGGTCGAGCGAACATCGCTGCGCCGACGAAGCCGGCGCTCGGACGGCCGAGGCAGCGATCGGCAAGCCCATGAAGCGGAACGTGCGGAGCGCTGGACATCACGGAGACCATGCCGGCGCTTGAGTAGCGCGCGTATCGATTACGCCCATGTAGCTCAGATGGCAGAGCGCGTCCTTGGTAAGGACGAGGTCTCCGGTTCAATCCCGGACATGGGCTCCATCTCGAACTCGAACACGCGGGAGCGTCACGGAACGACCGCCATCAGCGGGGAGTGAGGAATGGGCAAGGCGAGATACGAGCGCAAGAAGCCGCACGTGAACGTCGGGACGATCGGGCACATCGATCACGGCAAGACGACGTTGACGGCGGCGATCACGAAGGTGCTGCACACGAAGAACAAGCAGATTGCGGTGCGGGAGTACGGGTCGATCGACAACGCGCCGGAAGAGCGGGAGCGACGGATCACGATCGCGGTGGCGCACGTGG
>QHRT01000008.1 GCA_003220195.1 Candidatus Rokuibacteriota bacterium
CGGCCGAGCGGCTTGACCACGGTATGTCCTGATCCATACCGATGCGTCGGTGAAGCGGACGGCGAGACTCGAGAGACGACTCCTTCGACGGGGCGGCGACGTGACGAGCGTCGCCGCCGTCAACGACTTCCCGGTGGCGATGCCGGAGGGGCCACACCCGTTCCCATCCCGAACACGGTCGTTAAGCCCTCCAGGGCCGATGGTACTGCGCTGGTAACGGCGTGGGAGAGTAGGTCGCCGCCGGGGAACTTCAAAGCGCGCCGGGCCACACCGCCCGGCGCGCTTTTGCGTTGTGGTATCCGGAACCTCGCCTCAGCTCAGGAACGCGCTCGACCACGCAAGGCCGAACGCGATCAGCGTCAGCCCGATGCATGCGCTCGCCAACAGGTGATCCAGGACCGTTTCGGACCGCTGATCCTCGAAGGAGAGCATCAGTCCAGCGAGGAAGCCGCCCAGGAACCCGCCGGCGTGAGCGTAGTTGTTCACGCTTCTCATAAAGAAGCCCAGGATGAAGAGTAGAAGGGCCCACTGGCCGTATTGCTTCAGCACCAGAGTGCCGAACGTTCCTCCGCGCTTGCGTCCGTACGCCACCATCGCGCCGAGCAGCCCGAAGATCGACCCTGACGCTCCGACGGTGAACGGAATGCCGATCGTGTCGGACACGACAAAGCCGAGCGCGCCGGAGACGGTGAAGATCACGAAGAATCGTCCCGGTCCGTACAGCTCCTCCACGGCGGGTCCGAGTTGCCGGATCCACAGCACGTTGAAGAGGATGTGAAGGATTCCGCCGTGCAGATAGATGGCAGTGAGGACGGTCCACCAGTGGCCGGCCGGCCACAGATCGTATCCGGTTGCCCCAAGAGCCAGCAGCGCGCGACCGCTCGGCTCGAAGAGCTCGAAGCTCCCTCTCGGGCGAATCGCCGCGGCCGGATCGAACACGAGGCTCACGACGTAGAGCGCAATACAGGCGATCGTGACAGCACCGGTGAGCCCGTGCCGGCCGTAGAGCGATCGAAGCCGCGCGAGAAACGCCCAGCGACCCGGATGCTTGTGACCGCAGACCAGGCACACGGTCGCATCGGCGTTCGTGAGGCGACCGCAGAATGGACACAGGATCGCGCCACGGCGCCTAGCGGCCATGGTCTCGCCGCTCGGGTAGCGTCGGCGCTTCGCCGGTTTCGGTGGGCGAATCGCCAGCGACGCGATAGCGCTCGTCGAGCCAGCGACCGAGATCGATCAGCCGACAGGTCAGAGAACAGAACGGCCGGTGCGGATTGCCCGTCCTCGCGGTCGGTGCGCGGCACATCGGACACTTCGGGCCGCGCGAGCCGCGCGCGGCCTCATGCTCGTCCGCAGCCGGCATCCCGTGACCACCGCGAATGGCTCGAACCGAACAAGAGCGCCACGAAGCTATCGTACGGGGCGCGTGCGAAGAGTGTCAAACGCGCCCCCCACCGATCCGGTCTGCAAGCTGCGGCCAGAGCCGCGATTTCGTTGACACTCGCGGACCGGTCGCGTAGAGTGCGCGTGACGAGTCGTCCCGAGAGAAGGTCGACGACGGGATCCCCCCATCAAGGCAAGGAGCCAGCGACGCATGCGTGACAGGAGCAGGAGTTTGCGCTGTCTTCGCCGAGGGCCCGCATCCGAGCGCGCGATCATCGCCGGCGTCACGCTGCTGGTTCTGTGCGTCGTGCTGCTGACGACGGCTCCGTTCGCCGCGGTTGCGGAGGCCGCTGGTGGCGAGGCGAGCCTGATCGTGCCCGACCTCGGGCAGGTGACGGTCCTCGGCGTCAACGGGCGCGCGCTGCTCGTCGTGGGACTCGGGGTGTGCGTCCTCGGGCTCGTCTTCGGTCTCGTGATCTTTTTCCAGCTCCGGAACCTGCCGGTGCACGACTCGATGCGCGAGATCTCCGAGCTCATCTACGAAACGTGCAAGACCTACCTGGTGACCCAGGGCAAGTTCCTGCTCATTCTCGAGGCCTTCATCGCGCTCGTCATCCTCTTCTACTTCGGCCTGTTGCTGCGGCTCGACGCGAGCAAGGTCGTTCGGCGGCAGCTATGGCGTCGCGTGGTTCGGGATGCGCATCAACACCTACGCCAATTCCCGCACCGCGTTCGCCAGCCTCGCCGGAAAAGCGTTCCCCGTGTACGAGATCCCGTTGAAGGCCGGCATGAGCGTCGGGATGCTGCTCATCAGCGTCGAGCTGTTCATCATGCTGTGCATTCTCTTGTTCATCCCGGGCGACTACGCCGGGCCGTGCTTCATCGGGTTCGCGATCGGGGAATCGCTCGGCGCTGCGGCGCTCCGCATCGCCGGTGGGATCTTCACGAAGATCGCCGACATCGGCGCCGATCTGATGAAGATCGTGTTCAACATCAAGGAGGACGATGCGCGGAATCCCGGCGTCATCGCCGACTGCACCGGCGACAACGCGGGGGATTCGGTCGGGCCGAGCGCGGACGGGTTCGAGACGTACGGGGTCACCGGCGTCGCGCTGATCTCGTTCATCTTGCTGGCGGTGAAGGACCCGACCGTGCAGGTCATGCTCCTGGTCTGGATCTTCATGATGCGCGTGCTGATGATCGTGGCGAGCGGCGCGTCGTACCTCATCAACGCGGCGGTGGCGCGAGCGCGCTACGCGAACGCGCCGCGGATGAACTTCGAGGCGCCGCTCACGTCGCTCGTCTGGATCACCTCGCTCGTGTCGGTCGTCCTCACCTACATCGCGTCGTACGCGCTCATCGGCGGACTCGGCGACGGCTCGCTCTGGTGGAAACTCTCCACCGTGATCACCTGCGGAACGCTGGCCGGCGCCATCATCCCGGAGTTCGTCAAGATCTTCACCTCCACCGACTCCGCCCACGTGCGCGAAGTCGTGACGTCGGCGCGCGAAGGCGGGGCGTCGCTCGACATCCTGTCCGGACTCGTGGCCGGGAACTTCAGCGCGTACTGGCTCGGTATCGTGGTGGTGTTACTGATGGGTATCGCCTACGCGGTCAGCACCGCGGGGCTCGGCAGTCTGATGATCGCGCCTGCCGTGTTCGCTTTCGGCCTCGTGGCCTTCGGCTTTCTCGGCATGGGGCCGGTCACCATCGCGGTCGACTCGTACGGTCCCGTGACGGACAATGCGCAGTCCGTCTTCGAGCTGTCGGTCATCGAGCAGATCCCCGGCGCCGCCCAGGCGATCCGGCAACAGTACGGATTCGACGTGAACTTCGAGCAGGCGAAGCACCTGCTCGAGGAGAACGACGGCGCCGGCAACACCTTCAAGGCGACGGCGAAACCGGTGCTGATCGGCACCGCCGTCGTGGGCGCGACCACGATGATCTTTTCCATCGTCGTCCTGCTGACGCACGGCCTCACGCAGAACCTCGACCGCTTGTCGCTCCTCCATCCGCCCTTCCTTCTCGGCCTGATCACCGGAGGCGCGGTGATCTACTGGTTCACCGGAGCGTCCATGCAAGCGGTGACGACCGGTGCCTATCGCGCGGTCGAGTTCATCAAGGGCAACATCAAGCTGGAAGGCGCGACGAAGGCCTCGGTGACGGACTCGAAAAGGGTCGTCGAGATCTGCACGCAGTACGCGCAGAAGGGCATGTTCAACATCTTCCTGACGGTGTTCTTCTCGACGCTCGCGTTCGCCTTTCTCGAGCCCTACTTCTTCGTCGGGTACCTCATGTCGATCGCGTTGTTCGGACTCTACCAGGCGATCTTCATGGCCAACGCCGGCGGCGCCTGGGATAACGCCAAGAAAATCGTCGAGGTCGATCTGAAGGAAAAGGGCACCGCACTGCACGCCGCGACCGTCGTCGGCGACACCGTGGGCGATCCGTTCAAGGACACGTCGTCCGTGGCGATGAATCCGATCATCAAGTTCACCACGCTCTTCGGGCTGCTCGCCGTGGAGTTCGCGGTGTCCTTGACCGAGAAGAGCGGCGCCGGCTTCAGCCGAACGCTTTCCGCCCTCTTCTTCGCGGTGTCGCTCGTGTTCGTGTGGCGGTCGTTCTACGCCATGCGCATCCGCAGCCAGGCCCCCGCCACGACGGCCGCCGGAGCGGTCGCCGCTGTGGCCCGGGGCAAGTAGTGGAATTCCTTCTCGACCTGGCGACGGGGCACTACGCGCTCGATGACCTGATCCGGTGGGGTGGCTATGCCGTCCTCGTCGCGATCGTCTTCACCGAAACCGGTTTGCTGGTGGGCTTCTTCCTTCCCGGCGACTCGCTGCTCCTCACCGCCGGCGTGGTCGCCGCAGCCGGCGGCCTGAACATCTGGTGGCTCAACCTGCTGCTGGCCGTCGCCGCTATCGCGGGCGACAGCACAGGGTACGCGATCGGTGCCCGGGTCGGACCGCGCCTCTTCACGCGCGAGAAGTCGTGGCTCTTCAACCCGAAACACGTGGACCGGACACGCGAGTTCTACGCGCGATACGGAGCGAAGACCATCGTCATCGCTCGCTTCGTGCCGATCGTTCGTACGTTCGCTCCGGTCGTCGCCGGCGTCGGGCAGATGCTGTACCGCCGCTTCATCGTCTACAACGTCGTGGGCGGTATCGGATGGGTCGTCAGCATGACCCTGGCTGGGTACCTGCTCGGACGTGCGGTACCCAATCTCGGTGCGCACATCCACATCGTCGTGGCGGTCGTGATCGTCCTGTCGTTCGTTCCGATCGGTGTGGAGATCATCCGCGAGCGGAGGAGGCGACCGACCTGGTCGCAGGTGCCGCGGCGCTGATCGGGCGGCTTCCGACGCCCGTCGGGCTCTGGCTCGGGCGTCGTGCCGGTGATCTCGCATACGCCGTGCTGCGACGGCGCCGGCTCCTTGCGCTCTCCAACATCGCGATAGCCTTTCCGGCGCTGTCCGCCGCGGAGCGGCGCGCGCTGTGCCGCCGCGCCTATCGTCATCTCGGCATGGTCGCGGTCGACGTGAGTCGCATGCTTGGCCGTGGAGACCGGCTGCTCGAGACCGTCAGCGTCGTGGGACGAGAACACCTCGACGGCGTGATGACGCGGGTCGGCCGCGCACTCGCCGTCACCGCCCATCTCGGAAGCTGGGAGCTTTTGAGCCTCGCCCCCGCGCTGGTCGGGCATCCGGTGTCGATCGTCGTGCGCCCGCTCGACGCGGGCTGGCTCGATCCGCTCGTTGCCCGAGCGCGGCGGTCGCACGGCATGGAGGTGATCGCCAAAAGCCGCGCCGCGCGCGAGATTCTCGAGGCGCTGCGGGGGGGCCGTGTCGTGGCACTGCTGCTCGACCAGAACGCGTCGCGCCGCGAAGGCGCCTTCGTCCCCTTCTTCGGGCGCCTGGCCAGCACTTCACGCAGCGCCGCAGTGCTGTCGCTGCGCAGCGGAGTGCCGATCGTTCCGGTCTTCATCCGTCGAGAGAGTCCTGTTCGTCACGTGATCACGTTCGAACCGCCGCTACCCGAGCCAGAGCGCTATGGCGAAGCGGCCGTGATCGAGCTCACGGCCCGGTGCACCGAAGCGATCGAGCGCGCGGTTCGCGCCGCGCCGGAGCAGTGGCTCTGGATGCACGACCGCTGGCGGACGCGGCCACCGGTGGAGGCGACGGTCCGCGCATGATCGCGGTGGTTCTGATCGCGGCGGCCCTGCACAGCGTCGTCGCGCAAGGACCGCTCGACACGGACGTTGCGGCGTACGATCCGGGGCGGACCGGCGTCGTCTCGGGCCGGGTGTACGAGGAACGCGCGAAGCCGACCGCTCCGGACCGCCCCGTTCCGACGGCCGTCGTGTGGCTCGTGCCGCGATCGGAAACGCTGCTGCATCGTCTGAACGAGATCAAGGAGCACGGCCGCGACTCCATGAAGGCCTACCGCGGCGCTGCCGCACGCATTCGTCGAGAACGCGAGCAGTACGAGCGGGTGTTGTGGCAGGCCGGTGGGGCCGACCTCGTGTTCCAGGCGCAGGCGGACGCGAGCGGACGGTTCTCCTTCGATCACGTGCCCCGCGGGGCCTGGCTCGTCTTGGGGTGGCGATCGGTGCTGTTCGATGCAAAGACCGATCGGGTGCCGCAGCGGCAGTGGGGCACCTTCGCCCTGGCGCCGCGGCTGGACCGCTATCAGGGAATCACGGTGTGGTTGACCGAGATCACAGTCGATGAGGCAACTCCGGTGACGATCGAGCTCACGGACCGGAACGTGTGGTTCACCGGAGTGCTCGAGGAAATGAAGCCGGGCGCCAGCCGCTGAGAGTTCGTGAAACACTCGACCACGGGAGCTTCCGAGCTCCCCGCTCCGCGTCCGAGTGTTTCCACGAACTGAGCTGGCGCCCGGTCGACGTTACTTCTTCTCCGCGGGCTTCTCGGCCGGCTTCATCTCGCCGGACGCCTTCTCCGTCTTCTTGGAGGAGCCCGCCGATACCATGACGGTCTGAGCGGTCGGCTTTCCGTCTTTCTCCATGTACCGCACGCTGACCGAGTCCCCGGGCTTGACATCAGCGGCCGTGATGTCCTTGCCGCCCTTCTTGATCTTCGTCGAGGGGTCGACGGCGAACGTCCACTCGGCTTCCTTGCCCTTTTCCTTGCCGGCGACGACCAGGCTGTCGGCCGCGGCGGATTTCACGGTGCCCCGAGCGCTCTTGGCCGCCATCTTCTTCTCGCCGCCGGCGGCCTTGTCCATCTTCTTCTCGCCCTCGGCCTTCTTTTCGGGCGTCGTCGTGGAGGTCTGCGCCACGGCGAACCCGGCCACTCCTGTCACGAATACGACCGCGACCAGCACGCTCAACAGTCTCTTCACGGGCGGTAATCTCCTTGTGGGTGGTTGAAGTTTCGATGATTCCCGCGTCCGGAACCGCGCCGAAAGCTCGTTCTGGCCTCCTTCCTTCACTCGCCAGTGGTCTGGAGTGTAACTAGCTGAGAATGTTGCAAGAATGACAGTTCCTCACTCTATGGGCACCGACGGTGCGTGTCAAGGGCATTGACCCGTTCCGGCCGTCCATGGTAAGAAATGACCGGGTTTCTGGGATTCCATGGCGAATCGACCCCGTTTTGTCGCGGCGCTCGTCGGTTTCACGCTGTTTTTGACCTCTGGCGCCTTCGTGTCGACTGGCGCCGACTCCACTTCACTGTCACCAGGCCCTGGCAACACGCTCGCGCCGCCAACCGCTCCGGAAGCCGTTGGCCGCGCCGATCTGTCTGGTGAACCGACAGTGCCGGAGCGTGGTTCCGCGGCCGAGGCGGCCCTCAGTTTGGCCACCTCCGACCCACGCACTTGGACTCCGAGTGACCTCACCCCGACGACGGTGACCGTTCGCACCAACCTGCCGGCCTATCCCGTGATGGTGACGCCTCAGGTCCGATATTTCCTCGAGCGTTTCACCGGATCGTACCGGGCGATCGTGGGGACCTGGCTGGCGCGATCGGAGCGCTACCTCGGGATGATCCGGGAAATTCTGAGGAGCCGCGGCCTTCCCGAAGAACTGGCCTTTACGGCCATGATCGAGAGCGGGTTCAATCCGATGGCCGTTTCGCAAGCCGGCGCGGTCGGTCTCTGGCAATTCATGGCGGCGACGGCACGCCGCTACGGTCTCCGTGTCGACTCGTGGGTCGACGAGCGGCTCGATCCCGAGAAGTCGACCTTTGCCGCCGCCGCATATCTCCGCGACCTGCACCAGCAATTCGGCTCGTGGACGCTCGCGCAGGCCGCGTACAACGCCGGCGAATCGAAGTTGACGCGGGCGATCCGTAGCGCCGGGTCCGACGATTTCTGGACTCTGGCAAGGACGAGCTTCCTCAAGCAGGAGACTCGGGAATTCGTGCCGCAGATCATCGCCGCGACGCTCATCGGCCGCGATCCAGACGGCTACGGTTTCCAGACCGGCGAGACCACCATGACGGCGTTCGAGCTGGTTTCGGTGCCGCCGTCGACCGAGCTCGGGCGACTCGCGACGGCCACGGGCCTCTCGCCGGTGACGCTCCGCAGTCTGAACCCCACTCTGGTGCGTGGCGTGACACCGCCCGGCGCGGCATACGATCTGAAAATCCCGGTCGGTGCAGCGGCTGCCGTCGTCGCTGCCCTCGATGCACCGACGACAGTCGGTGAGAGACCCGCGAGGAGGGCGGCAGCGAGCTCGCCGGTGCACGTGGTGAGGCCGCGGGACACGGTGTCGTCGATCGCGAGACACTACGGGATTTCCGTCGGTGACGTCGTCCGATGGAACAGCCTGGACAAGCAAGACCAGATTCGTCCCGGTGATCGCTTGCGAGTCTCCGAGACACGGCCCTCGCGCGACCGTCAAGCCAGGTGACGATCGAGATCAGGCTCTTCGCCACGCTCGCCGAGTTCCTCCCCCCTGGCAGCCGGTCCGGTACCGCAATTCTCGACGTTCCCGACGCGAGCCGCGTGGCCGACGTGATCGAGTCGCTCGGTATTCCGTCCACGCTGCCGTGCATCGTGCTGGTGAACGGCGAGGACACCGACACCGACCGCTCGCTGACGGCCGGTGATGTCGTCAGCCTCTTCCCACCACTGGCCGGCGGTTAGCATCCCCCGGCGAAAAGCCCTCGCGCACGCAAGTGGTACACTCGGGAGGCTCGATCGCGAGCGGTCGGGCACTGGAAGCGTCTAGGAACCCGGTGGGCCTCCCGGACTTCAAATCCGGTGTCCGGCTCTAGACAAGCTGGAGGTGGGTTCGACTCCCACACGCTTCCGCCACCGTTCACCATGGCACAGCACGTACGACGCTCGGGTACAAGCCGGCCCTCGCACGCACGCGGATGGGTGATCGCTGCGGCCGTCTTCGCCGCGGTCACCGTTCTGGCCTTCACCGGCTACTTCGCCTACCGGGCGCAGGCCAGCCTGCCGGGGACGAAGCTTCCCGACCTCGGCAATCGCCACGTTCAGACGGTCGAGACTCCTCACGAGCCATACAACTCGGATCCTCCGACCTCTGGACCTCATCTTCCATACATCGCCCCCTGGGGCGAGCACACGCGGCCGATCCCGCGTGAGCTCCAGGTCCACAATCTCGAGGACGGTGGCGTGCTGATCCAGTACAACTGCGAGTGTCCCGACCTCGTCGCCGAGCTTCGCCGCGCGGTCCAGACGTACGACACCCAGGTCATCCTGGCGCCCTATCCGACCATGAAGACGCGGATCGCGCTCACCGCGTGGACGCGCATCGACACGATGGACCGGTTCGACGGCTCGCGCATCCAGCGTTTCATCGAGTCATACCGACCGCGACCGGCGGGGCGGCCCGCCCCCTGGCGTTGTGGCGGCACGGCATCCGCGGCGCCCTGCTGGCCTTCGCGCTCGCGAGCACGAGCGGTTGCGCCGGACGCTACGTGTCACCCCTTCCGCCGCCGCCGTACCGCGCAGAAGTCAGCGCGACGTACGACGCGACGTGGCGAGCGCTGGTGCGAGCGCTCGCCATCCAGAACGTGCCGGTTCGCGCGGTCGCACGCGACTCCGGCGTCATCGCGTCCGACGACATGATCTCGCCGATCGGGGTCTACGCCGACTGTGGTCGGGTGGGCGAAGAGCGCATCGAGGGTGAGGCGCTCGTGTCCTACACCGTGTTCGCCTCCGCCCACGGCACGTCGACCGACATGCAAGTCAACTCCAAGATGCGGACCCAGGCGCACCGCCGGGGCGGGTCGGGCAAGCTCCGAGCCACCCCCGTCTACCAGTGCGCGTCGACCGGCCGGTTCGAGCTGAACCTGCTCGAGACCGTTCGGGAGCTCGTGAAGGAGTGAGCGGGTGCCTTCCCGGTTAGCCGACTTGATCCGCCGCGCTCGACGCCTCGCCGCCGATCGCGACCGCATCGTGGAGAGCCTGTCCGAAGACTGGCTCCGCGCTCTGCGCGGACAGGGACTCTCCCGTTCTGATCTGAACGAGCTCTGGGCCGCGCTGACCGAAGAGGCCGTCAGACGAGCGGGGCAGTCTCTCGAGGGCAAATGGAATCCCCAGGCCGTTCGCCAGGAAGCCGAAGACGTCATCGCACGGCTCCGCGCTCGTGTGGAAGCGGGACTCGGTGAGCCGGGCGCCACGGGCCGCGCCACGTGACCGTCGAGCGGGACGCTACGCTCCGCGCCCTGCCCTCCGTCGATCAGCTGCTGCGGACGCTCGTTGGACGGCCTGAGCTCTCGGGAATTCCGCGGGCGCGCTTGACCGAAACGGTCCGCGAGGTGGTCGGCGGTGAACGACGCCGCGCGCGCGAGGGCCGCGCGGCGACGGCCGACGCGGCCGTGCTCGCCTCCCGTGTCGTGGAGCACTTCTCCTCCGGCTCGCCGTTCTCGCTCAGGCCGGTCGTGAACGCGACCGGGGTCGTCCTGCACACGAATCTCGGCCGTGCGCTCCTCGGCCCAGAAGCCGTCGCGCGTCTGGCGGCGGTGGCCACCGCCTACTCGAACCTCGAGCTCGATCTCGCGACCAAGGAACGAGGCTCGCGCTACAGCCACGTCGCGCCGGTGCTCACGCGACTCACGGGAGCGGAGGCGGCGCTCGTGGTCAACAACAATGCGGCGGCGGTGCTGCTCGCGCTCGAGACACTCGCGCGCGGGAAGGAGGTCATCGTCTCGCGGGGGGAGCTGATCGAGATCGGCGGGGAGTTCCGGATCCCCGACATCCTGGCCCGTAGCGGCGCGCGGCTGCGCGAGGTCGGCACGACCAACCGCACGCATCCGCGGGACTACGCGAACGCGATCGGCCCCGAGACCGCGTTGCTCCTGAAGGTCCATACCTCGAACTATCGCGTGGTCGGCTTCACCGCCGACGTCTCGTCGCGACAGCTGGTCGAGATCGGCCGCGAGCGCTCCATCCCGGTGATGGAAGATCTCGGCTCCGGATCCCTGGTCGACCTGCGCCCCTTCGGCTTCCCGTACGAGCCGACCGTTCCCGAGGTGGTCACGAGCGGCGTCGACCTCGTCTCGTTCTCGGGCGACAAGCTGCTCGGTGGACCTCAGGCCGGCATTCTCGTCGGGCGCCGCGACATCGTCGCCCGGGTGCAACGAAACCCGCTCAACCGTGTGCTGCGCATCGACAAGCTGACGCTGGCGGCGCTCGAGGCGACGCTGCTGGCGTACGAATCCGGTGACGCGCTCGCGACTGTCCCGACGCTGGCGCGCTTGACGGAAGCTCTCGAGGCCGTGACCGCCCGCGCCCGCCGCGCGCTTGCTCGCCTCGATCCCGTCACCCGACGGCGCCTGGCAGCCGGCATCGTCAAGACGTCCGGTCAAGTCGGCGGTGGCGCGCTGCCGGTGGTCGAATTGCCGACCGCGGCGATCGCGATCGGCGCCACCGGCAGCGACGCACGGTCTCTCGATGCTGCGCTTCGGAACGGCGTGCCCCCGGTCATCGGCAGGATCGCTGACGATCGCCTGCTGCTGGATTTCCGCACGGTGCTGCCCGCGGACATCTTGCCGCTGACGCAGGCGCTGAAGGCGGCGGCGGCGCGGCTGCCGGAATGACCCGGCTCCTGATGGCGTCGTCCTGATCCCGTCTTGATCCGATGAAACACGTCGTCGTCGGGACCGCCGGGCACATCGACCACGGCAAGACCGCGCTCGTCCGGGCACTGACCGGAATCGACACCGACCGGCTGCCCGAAGAGAAGGCACGCGGCATCACGATCGACCTCGGGTTTGCGTTTCTCGAGGAGGCGGACGGGCTCACGATCGAGATCGTCGACGTGCCGGGACACGAGCGCTTCGTGAAGAACATGCTGGCCGGTGTGGGCGGAATCGATCTCGCGATGCTGGTGATCGCGGCGGACGAAGGCGTCATGCCGCAGACCCGCGAGCATCTCGCCATCTGTTCGCTCCTGCATATCAAGAGCGGCCTCGTCGTGCTCACCAAGACCGACCTCGTCGAAGCCGACTGGCTCGAGCTGGTGAAGGAGGACGTCGCCGGCACGGTGCGCGGGACGTTCCTGGCCGGCGCGCCGATGGTCGCCGTGTCCGCCAGGACGGGGCAGGGCCTTCCCGAGCTGCGCGCGACGTTGCGGACGATCGCCGGCAGCATTCCTCCGCGAGAGACCGATCAATTGGCGCGCCTGGCGGTGGATCGCGTGTTCAGCGTGCGGGGGTTCGGGACCGTGGTGACGGGGACGCTCACGGCCGGACAGTTCCGCGTCGACGAACGTGTGGAGATCTATCCCAAGAAACTGGAGACGAAGATCCGGGGGCTCCAGACGCATGGCCGCGCGGTCGAGCAGGCGCTGGCCGGCCAGCGGACCGCCATCAATCTTCAAGCTCTCGAACGAGCGGCGATCGAGCGCGGCGACGTGGTCGGGCTGCCCGACACGCTGGTGCCGTCGCTCCTGGTCGATAGCACCTTCGAGCTCCTCGCCGATGCGCCCCGGGTCCTCAAATCACGCGATCGCGTTCGCTTTCACGTCGGAACGAGCGAGGTCATGGCGCGCGTGCTGCTCCTGGTACAGGCGCAGCTCGAGCCCGGCGAGAGCTCCTTCGCGCGCATTCGACTCGAGGCTCCGATCGTCGCCACGCCCGGGGATCGATTCGTCGTCCGGTCGTACTCGCCGATCATGACGATCGGTGGCGGGACGCTGCTCGACGTCGCGCCACCCCGCTTCAAGCGCAAGGCGCCGGCCCTGGCGGCGCACCTTCGCCTGCTCGAGCGCGGGCAGCCGGCCGAGGTGATCGAGGAGCACGTCCGCCACGCCGGGACGTCGGGCGTGCGGACCGCGGCGCTGTCCGGGCGAGTCCCGTTCGGTCCCGCTCGACTCCGGGGCTTGCTCGCCGAGCTGGAGCGAGACGGCCGCCTTCTCGCGGTCGATCGTGACTGGTACCTGCATCCCGAAAGCTACGAGCGTTTGCGCGAGCTGGCATCGACGGCGCTTGCCGAATTTCACCGTGCCCATCCGCTGCGCGCAGGGATGTCGCGGGAAGAGCTGCGTGGGCGCGTCGGTGCCGTGGACGACCGGCTGTTCGCGCACTTGCTCGCGACGCTCGACGCGGCGGGCGTGGTTCGTGCCGAGCGCGACAAGGTGCGGCTCGCGAGTCACGAGGTGCATCTGTCGCCCGAGCAGCAGCGGATCGTCCAGCACATCGAAGCGGAGTTCCGCCGCGCGGACGCCGCACCGCCCAGCGCGGAAGAGGCGCTATCGCACGCGGGCGTGACGGGCGACGAGGATCACGAGCTGTTCCAGTTTCTGGTGGCGAACAAGACCCTCGTCCGGGTGAAGGAGTCGCTCTACTTCCACGGGCAGAGCCTCGACGCGATTCGGGACCGGGTGGTCGATCTCCTGCGCGACCGCAAGGAGATCGCCCCCGGCGACGTCAAGGATCTTCTGGGGATCTCCCGCAAGTACGCCATCCCGTTGCTCGAGTATCTGGACCAGAGCCGTGTCACGATGCGGGTAGGGGAAAGGCGGGTCTTGCGCGGGCAGTCGCCCGGGGCGTAAGGTGAAGCTCGCCGAAAGGAGTCACGCATGTTTGGTCTGGGCTATCAAGAACTTCTGATCATCCTGGTGATCGTGCTGGTCCTGTTCGGCGCGAATCGCCTTCCGGAGCTCGCCCGCTCGCTCGGCTCGAGCGTGAAGGAGTTCAAGAAGGGCGTGAACGAGGCGAAGGCCGAGGAGACGACGCCGGCGCACAAGGACGAGGAGAAGAAGGCGTAGCTCTCCGCATCGGCGCCGACGTCGGTGGCACCCGGCTCCGCGTCGCGGTGGTGGCCGCCGACGGGCAACTCCTGTCCACGCGCGAAGTCGCCACGGACGCGCGGCGCGGTGCCGCGGCCGTCCTCGCGACTCTCGCGCAGACGATCGACTCGCTCCGCTCTTCCTCGCACCGCATCGCGACGATCGGCGTCGCCTGCGCTGGTCAGATCATTCCCGGCCGTGGCGTCGTCGCTCAGGCCCCGAATCTCGGATGGACCGACGTCCCCCTCGGCGAAACGCTCGCCGGCCAGTTTTCCGTGCCCGTGACGGTGGAAAACGACGTGCGCGCCGCGGCCTGGGGAGAATTCCGATTTGGAGCCGGTCGGGGGGCGCAGAACGTGATCGTCGTGTTCGTGGGAACCGGCCTCGGCTCGGGGATCGTGCTCGACGGTCGGTTGCTGCTCGGCGCCGGGAACGGAGCGGGCGAAGTCGGACACACGCAGGTCGTGCCGGATGGCTTGCCGTGCGGGTGTGGGCAGCGCGGGTGCCTCGAGCAGTACGTGGCGGGCAATGGTTACCAGCGTCGCCTCGCCGCGGCGCTGGCCGCCGGGATCCCGACACGGCTCGTCGATGTCGCAGGCCGTGACCCATCGCGTCTGACGGCGACCATGGTGTTCGACGCCGCCCGGGCCGGCGACGCGCTGGCCATGGAGATGTCGAACGACGCCAGAAGGTATCTCGCCATCGGGCTGGCGAACTACGTGACCGTGCTCAATCCCGAAGTCCTGATCCTCGGCGGAGGCGTCATCGAAGGCGTGCCCGCTCTCGTCGACGCGGTCTCGTCCGGCGTGCCGGCGCTGACGACTGTGCTGGCGCGACGGTCACTGCGCATCTCGCGCGCTCAGCTCGGCGACTGGAGCGGCGTCATCGGCGCCGCTGATCTGGCGCACGAGCGCGCGAGCACGTCGGCCACGCCGTCGTAGCCGGCCAACGGTCGGGGCGTCCGGCGCGGTATATACTCGTGGCCGCGATGGAGCGGAAGGTCGACCGCTGGGACTGTCTCCTTGCGGTCGGGCTCTCGCTGCTCACGATCGTCTCCCGGCTCCCGTACCGCGCGCGGATGCTCTACAACTGGGATGCGGTCCAGTTCGCGCTGGCGCTCCGCGAATACGACGTGGTGAAGCATCAACCCCATCCCCCGGGCTACGTGCTCTACGTCGGATTCGGACGGCTGCTCCACGCCTGGCTCGACGATCCCGCGGCCGTGTACGTCGTGCTCGCCGTGCTCTTCAGCGGACTCACCACGTTCGTCGTCTATTTCCTCGGCCGCACGATGTACGACCGACCCACGGCGCTGGTCGCGACGACCCTGCTCCTGGGGAGCCCGCTCTTCTGGTTCTACGGCTCGGTCGGTCTCAGCTACGCGGGCGAGGCGCTGTTCGCGTCGACCGTGGCGTATTTCTGCTATCGCGCGTTCCACGGAGGCCGCACCGACGTCTGGCTCGCGTCGGGGTACCTGGGCCTCGCCGGCGGGATGCGGCAGTCGATCCTCGTGCTCTTGTTCCCGTTGTGGTTGCTCGCGGTCGCGGGAGGGTCACGGCGATTGCGCGTCGTCGCCGTCGGCGCGGGAATCGTCGCCGCGGCGGTGCTCACGTGGTTCGTGCCGATGATCTGGCTCACCGGCGGGCTGGGTCGCTACCTCGAGGCCTCGCGAGACCTCGCCGACACGGTGGTGCGGCCGACGTCGATCGCGGCCGGAGCGTTCGAGGTGACGCTCCGCATGTCGCGCTACCTGCTCGAGTCCGTCCTCGTCGGGCTCGGGCCGCTCACGCTCGCCGCCGTGCTCGTGCCGTGGTACGTGGGCCGCTTCGGCTGGACCGCGCGCGAGTGGTTCCTGCTCGCGTGGATCGTCCCGCCCGTGCTCGTCTACACGCTGGTCCACTTCGGTCAGGCGGGCTACGTGCTGACGTTCCTGCCGGCCGTCGTGATTTTCCTGGCGCAGGTCGTGCTCGCGGCGCTGCGGGCGCTGCGCGCGCTGGCCGACCGTCCTCTCTGGCGCGGCGCGGCGGCTACCCTGCTGGTGACGGCGGTCATGCTCGTGAACGGCGCGTTCTTCGTCAGCGCACGCCCGTTGCCGCGGGATTTCGACACGCCGAAACGCGCCTGGCAGCGGACGATGCAGAACGACGCGTACGACTGGATCTGGAGTCGGACGGCGGCCGCCTTGCGCGAACACGAGGAGGTCGTGCGCACGTTCGTCGGGACGATTCGCGGACTCTATGACCCGCGCGAAACGGCGATCATCACGGAGCTGGGAAATCCCCGGTCCTATCCGTGGCTGCGGCACGCGATGTTCTACCTGCCCGAGTACTCGATCTACGAGCTGCAGGTGGGCGACATGCCGGCCGGATACTATGCGCCGCGCCAATCCTCGGCGATGACGCGCTTTCCGGACAGCGAGGTCCACCTCGCTCCCGCGACGAAACGGCTCGTCTGGTTCGTCGATCACTGGAGCCCGACGTCGGAGCGGCCGGCCGGCCGCGACGAGATCGAGTTGCCGTACGGCCGCTTCCTCTACACGCTGCCGATCGACCGCCGCCCGGTCGCCTACGCGGGCTACACGCTCGTGCGTGACCGCTGACCGTCGCGACGATCTCCTCGTCCTCCTGGCCGCCGCGCTGCCGCTGGCGGTGCTGCTGCTGCGCGAGCGGCTGATCGCCGGCTCCGCCGGCTTCCCGCTCGACGACTCCTGGATCCACCTTCACTTCGCGCGCAACATCGCCGAGGGCGCGGGGTTCTCGTACAACCCGCACCATCCGGTGGCCGGATCGACCGCGCCATTGTGGACGCTTCTCCTGGGGGCGGCGGCGCGCCTGGCCGGCGCGTCGCTCTTGACCGCCAAAGTCGTCGGCGTCGCGACCACGATCTCGGCGGCGTTCCTCCTTCGTCGCGCCGCGCTCGCGTGGGGGCTCGACGGACCGGCCGCGCTCACCGTCGCCGTCCTCTTCCTCTGGGCCGGACCGGTCGCCTGGGGAGCCCTCTCCGGAATGGAAGTGTCCCTCGCCGCCTTGCTGGTGAGCGGCGCTCTGCTCGCGCAGGCACGCGATCGATCGGCGACCGTCGCGATTCTGCTCTCTCTCGCGGTCCTCGCACGTCCCGAGGCCGTGATCCTGATCCCGCTGTTCGTCCTGGCCGGTCCCATCACCGTCCGGCGTGTCGCGCTCTTCGCCGTCGTCGCGGCGGTGCTGCTCACGCCGTTCGTGCTGTTCAGTCTCGTCACTGTCGGATCGCCGATCCCGTCCACCGCGTCCGCCAAGATCGAAGGTGGACTGGTGGGGTGGCTGCGCGGCGTGCACGAAGCCGCGTTCCGCACCTGGATCGCCCGGCCGCGAGAGTTCCTGGCGGCGTGGTTCTCGTGGCTGTTCCGGACCCACTGGCTCTTGCCTCTTGCGGTCCTGCCCGGGGTCGTGCTCGTCTGGCGACGGAAAGGGTGGGCTCTCGCCGCGCCGGCCCTGGCGCTCATCGTGCACCCGCTCGCGATGGCGTTGATCGCGCCGTATCGCGACCCCGGCTTCCAGGAAGGCCGCTACTCGATGCATCTGCTGCCGCTCGCTCTGCTCGTGCTCGCCGTCTCCGTCGCGCACGTCACGCCGGCGCGCCGGAGCGTTCTGCTGGCGGCGGCTCTGGCCGTCGCAGTTATCCTCCTCCCGCGAGCCTCGATCCAATACGCGTGGGGTGTGCAGAACATCAACGCGATGCAGGTGCATCTCGGCCGCTGGCTCGCGACGCACGTGGCGCGGGATGCGCAGCTCGCCGTGAACGACATCGGCGCGATCGCGTACTTCTCGCGGCGACCGGTCATCGACCTGATGGGCCTGGTCACTCCCGAGATCCTTCCGTACCGACGCCGCGGGGAGCCCGGCGTCATCGAATACGTGCAGGAGACGTGTCCGGATTATGTCGTCGTGTTTCCCGCGTGGTTTCCACAGTTGACCGCCCGCGACGACATGCTCGAGCCGATCTATCGCGTGCGACTCACCCGCAACGAAGTGTCGGGCGCGGACGAGATGGTCATCTATCGATTTCGACGGTGTGCGGTATGATCACCCATGGTCCCGAGAGCGTTCGCTGCCGCGCTGCTCATGCTCATCGTGCACGGAACGCCGGTGCTCGTGCACGCCCAGATCTATCGCTGGACCGACGATCAAGGCCATGGGCACTACTCCGAAGGCATCGACACGATTCCGGAACGATATCGATCTCGCGCGGCGCCGATCGGCCTGACCAATCGCGCGGCGCCCCCTTCGGAACGCAACGTACCGGACCGAGTTCCGGCAAACGGTGCCGTCGTGCCGTTCGCGCCAGGCGAACGAATTCTCGTGTCGGCGATGCTGAACGGCCGGACCACGGTGCGCCTCTTGCTGGATACCGGCGCCGACCGCACCTTGATCAGCCCGAAGGCCCTCGGTGACGCCGGCGTCTCGCTGCAGGGTGCCCGAAGCCGGCCGATCATCGGCGTGACCGGCCAGGTCGAGGCCCAGGCCGTGGCCATCGATTCGCTCGAGGTCCAGCAGGCGCGAGTCACCCGGATTCCGGTCATCGCGTACGACATGAAGCGTCCAGAGGTGGAC